>CAYWWC010000493.1:0-2507 GCA_964461615.1 uncultured Anaerolineae bacterium | reverse complement strand
CGTGGCAAAGAATTGGTCACTTGGCAAAGCAACCATGCAAACTACCAGAGAGCCAGAAGAAAAAGCGTGCTGGTATGGCAATCTGCCCGGACAGCACGCTTGTCGTGATGTGTTTCCGGCAACCCGGCTGTCCTACTAGCTGAACTCACCGCCTGCTAACGTGGACCCGTAGCTTTGCGTCCCCACCTTTCGATGGGTTTGCCATTATCGGTAGAGGTTAGGTTGGTCGTATTATAGGCGAAATCTGCGGATTGGTCAAGGGGCGCCCTGGAATAGCGCAACGGTTCGCCGTCACCTCTAGTGTAGCATAGCTTGAAGGCCGGTGGGTGAAAAAGGCGTGAATTTGGCGTGAATTCTGCGTGAGGCTTCTGGCTTGGCCAGAGTGTGCGGAGCGAAGGCCACGAAAGCTGTTCGCGCCTTTCGTAGCCTTTCGCCTTTTTCGCGGTCCGACTCGTCCCCGCACCCACACGTCTCCCCTTGTTCGAGGGAGTAGCTCGAGCCGGGAGGCGTTTCCCTACCAGCACGGATCCATCCACGCATCCAGGTCGAGCCCCTTCTTCATTGAGCTGAAATTGTGGGCGTTGCTCCACGGACAGAAAGCACTGGCGGACCCGTCATACTCGACGTGCATGACGGCCTTCCCAGCGTCAATGAATGGCAGCAACTCATCACATTCGTCATAGTTGTGGCACTCCTCGTTGAGCGCCCAGTCGAAGTATGGCTCCAGGTCGACGACCTGCTCGAGGTCGTTCTTCAGAGAGATGGACAGACCGCGCTGGTGAGCCGCGTTTGCCAGGAAGATGTTGTAGGCGATTTGGTCATTGTACGAGATATTGAAGCCGCTGTTGTTGTCGTAGCCGTCCACGTTGTCTGGCTCAACGCCATCGAAGCCCTTCTGGACGGCCAGGTCCATCCTGGCCTCCATGATCGGGCCGAGGCTGTCGAGCTGGCGAACGTCTAGCCACTTCTCGCCAGGCCAGCCATTGTTGTTGCCCTTCACGGAGGCTGGAAAGTCATCGGCATCTGGCCGCCAGTCTTCCCAGGAGCCAGCGCTGAAGTAGGCGATGACCACGCGGCCTTGCGCGTGCAGTGAGGCCACGACGCTGGCAGCATTCTCGAACAGGTCAATGTCGTACATGACCACATCGTACGACTGGTCAATCGGCAGGTCGGTCAACTGCCATTGCCAGGGGGTTATGCCCGATGGCTGCCAGATTGTGCCAGCGGTGGACGTGGGGGTGGGAGTAGGTGTAGGGGTATCGGCGATGGGTGTGGACGTGGATGTGAGTGTGGGAGTAGGTGTGGGGGTTTCGGGGATGGGTGTGGACGTGAGTGTGGGTGTGGGCGTAGGTGTGCCAGTGGGCGTGGGCGTGCCGGAGGGGGGAAGGTAACTGACGACGAGCTGTGCTGCGTCGGCCGTAAGCGAAGCGTCGGCGTAGGCGTAGACTCGCCGCCGATTGCCGGAATCACTCCCGTCGTCGCGGATGATGATCGAGAGGGCGTGGCCAGCCTCCCAGCCGGGCCGATCCACCACCTTCTGGACAACGCTGGCCAAGTCCGGCGATTCGTACCAGGCATCGGCCTGCCATGTCGAGCTGACATCCCAGTCCACCTGCGCGCTGGTCGGTATGCGCCCCGAGGGACGGCCGCTGGCGGTGTCGGCGAAGGTGGGGCTGTCGTCGGCGTCGTGGGCGGCCAGCTTAAGATGCACCACATCGCTCCGTTCGGTCTCGTTCTTCAGCCGCAGGGCGGCAGTGATGATGGTGGAGCCCGAGGGCACGGTCACGTTGGCGAAACGGAAGCCGGTGTGGACCGGGCCCTGGAAGGTTCCTTCTGTCCCAGCGTGCCCCATGTTCATGGCGTTGCTGCTGTGGCCATAGACGTCGTTGCCTTCGTCGTAGGTGTCCAGGGCATCGTCGCTGGAGGCTGCGACCTGGAAGGTGACCACTTCACAGGCCTCACCCCAGTGAACCGCCACCAGCATGATGTCCGCGATGTCAATGTCGCCGCTACCATCCACATCGTAGAGGGGGTCATAGCCTTCGCCCCCTTCAGCGGTGTGCCAGAGGCCGGCTACGAGCATGATGTCTACGATGTCCACGCCGCAATCGCAGTCGAGGTCGCCAGGGATCTCGCAAGGCCAGGCAGCCGTGGTGGTGAGGCTCAGGACAGACGTCCGGGTGAACGGCAAAGCGTTGGCAAAGCCGCCAGAGGTGAGCACGATGACGATCAACAGCCCTATCAGGGCAATCCATCTGTACTTCATCGCTATCCTCTCTTTCCATTTGATACCCATTATCAGTAGACCCAAGATTCCCAGCTGAGGCGGCCCGCGCGGAGCTGAAGTCCCATGCGCGTCAAGCTAATGCTCAAATTGGGCAGAAGCGCCGGCTGAGTAGGGCCTGGAACACAGTGGAAGGCCCGTATCGAAGCCAAGCGGCTTTGCGAAACTCGCTCCCTTGGTTTCGATGACTTTGTTGAAGAACAAGCGACTTTACAAACGGGCG
>CAYWWC010000492.1:0-2527 GCA_964461615.1 uncultured Anaerolineae bacterium | reverse complement strand
CGTGGCAAAGAATTGGTCACTTGGCAAAGCAACCATGCAAACTACCAGAGAGCCATAACCTTAAGACAAGCTTGGACAGCGTTCTTGATGTTGGCCAAGGCTTCCTCTTTTGTTTTGCCCTGAGACATACAGCCTGGGATTTGTAGGCACTCAGCGATGATATAGCCGTCTGCCCCTTCTTCTAGAATGACCTTAAGACTCATTGGATCCTCCTACCTCCAATACAGAACTTCTTAACCTCTTTCGCGTCTTTTGTCCCTTTCGCCATTTCGCGTTCCAACTTCTCCAACAACTCCCGCGTCTCCTCAGTTCCCCTCTTCTGAATCCCAGATATCTCCCTTCACATCCCCCCAACGACGGCGACGGATGGCCTCCAATGCCTCATGGCTCCATCCCATAACCTCATTCAAGAACGATCCAACTCTCATCACTTCGCATTTATCTAGGTGATCGGGGAAAAGCTCCCTAACGTAGTAACGAACATCATCCAGCACGGAAGGCGAAATTACCAGCACGATCTCGTGTCTGGCGGCCAGGCGCAAGACCTCGTAGGGGAAGCGGGGAAAAGTAACGCCGCGAATAAGCACGTTGGCATCAACGAAGACCCTATGCCGCCTTGGTCCCTTCATACATACCTCTCCTCGAAAGAGCGCCGGCGTAGGATCTTCACAATGGCATCTAGATCCTCTTCCTCGCGGATACCCATCCTCTCTGCTTCTTGACCTATGCCAATGACCAGGCTCTTGAGTGAACTTTCGGCCACCTGCTGACGGGACAGAGAAGGCTTGGACAATATCACAATCCCTTTAGCCACCATTTGCAGGGCTATATCTTCGCCTTCATGCACATCCAGTTCCTTGCGAATTGCCTGAGGCAACATGATCTGCCCTTCGCGAGTTAGTCTTGAGACTGTTATAGTAGACATCTTTGCACCTCCTGCTTATCTCCCTCCAACACAAAACTTCTTAATCTCTTTCGTGTCTTTTGTCCTTTTGCAACGGTCTCTTCTTGTGCCACTCTGTAGCCTGCTCATAAGCATAAGCCACGCGCAAAACCGTTTCCTCAGCGAAGGCATCCCCCATGATTTGCAGGCCCACGGGCAGGCTGGCGGAAACCCTCGCTTCGGCGAAACCACAGGGAATGGAGATGCCACAGATGCCGGCCAAGTTCAGGGAGAGGGTGAGGATGTCGGAGAGGTACATCTGCAGCGGATCGTCCACCTTCTCGCCGATCTTGAAGGCCACCGTGGGAGAAGTGGGAGCTACCAGCACGTCGAATTTCTTGAAGGCTTCGTCGAAATCTCGCTTGATGAGGGTGCGCACTTTTTGGGCCTTGAGGTAATAGGCGTCGTAGTAGCCTGCCGAGAGTGCATAGGTGCCCAGCATGATGCGCCTCTTGACCTCAAGGCCGAAGCCGCTCTGGCGGGTCTGGCGATAGGCGTCCCACACATCATCCACCTCTGGGTGCGAGTAGCCGTATTTCACACCATCGTAGCGGGCCAGGTTGGCTGACGCCTCGGCCGGAGCGATCAGGTAATAAACGGGCAAGGAGTACTCGGTATGCGGGAGCGAGACTTCGTCCACCTCTGCGCCCAAGTTGGCCATTCTGTCTATGGCTGCCCGCACCGCTGCCTCCACCTCAGGCTGCATGCCCTCGACAAAGTATTCCTTCGGAACGCCCACTCTCATTCCTCGAATGTCTGGGACGAGGGCCTCGGCATAATTGGGGGCGGGGGCATCTACCGAGGTGGAATCGCAGGGATCATAATGGGCAATGGCCTGCAGCATGATGGCGCAGTCTGTCACATCCTTACCAAAGGGGGCGATTTGGTCCAGCGAGGAGGCGAAGGCCACCAGTCCATAGCGGGAGACGCGGCCATAGGTGGGTTTGAGTCCCGCCACGCCGCATAGCGCTGCCGGCTGGCGCACACTGCCGCCGGTGTCGGAGCCCAGGGTGCCTAGACACTCGCCAGCGGCTATGGCGGCCGCGCTGCCTCCGCTGGAGCCGCCAGGAACCCGGCTCAGATCCCAGGGATTTCGCGTGGGGAAATAGGCTGAGTTCTCCGTGGAGGAGCCCATAGCGAACTCGTCCATGTTGGTTTTGCCCAGGATGACGGCACCCTCCTGGCGCAGACGCTCGATCACCGTAGCGTTATAAGGTGGGATAAAGTTTTCCAGGATCCTGGAACCACAGGTGGTCGGTACACCTTTGGTGCAGATGATGTCCTTTATAGCCAGGGGTATACCCAGGAGGGGGTAATCCTCGCCAGCAGCCCGCCGCCGATCCGCCTCCCGTGCCTGCTTCAGGGCCGATTCGGGGGTGACGGTGAGGTAAGCCTTGACCTGGTTATCAACTTCCACGATGCGCTTGATGACGGCCTGGGTCAGTTCGACGGCCGAAATCTTGCCCTTCCTCAACAACTCCACGGCTTCGTGGATGGTCAGTTCATATAGTTTCAAGCCAGTTCTCCAAACCTGACACTTATTTTTTGTCCAAAAACAGGGGGGGTACACTCTCTCAGGGGAAG
>CAYWWC010000491.1:0-2540 GCA_964461615.1 uncultured Anaerolineae bacterium | reverse complement strand
CCGCAGGGGACTTTCACCCCCTAGCTATCGCCCATGCCGGGCGTACAAACCAAAGCGGGAGGTCTAAACGGCCTCCCGCTTTTGCTATGGGGCCAACGAAGAAGGGAAAAACCTGAATCAAATCTCAAACACTTCTTAACAAAATCTAAATATCCTTTTGGTATTCTATTGGTGTAAGAAATGATCTCAGGAGGACGCCTGTGACTGCGCGAACAACCATTCTAAATGACGGCGTGATTGAAGGAACACAAGCCCAGGCCCGGAGACTGTCTGGGATCAGCAAGCGACAAGTGGCTGTCGCCGTGGGGCTGGGGGGGATTGTCCTGCTGGGGGCGTTCTTACGCTTCTATGAGCTGGGCGAGTACAGCATCGGCAACACCTATTACGCGGCCACGGTGCAGAGCATGTTGACCTCGTGGCGCAACGTCTTCTTTGTCTCGTTTGAGCCGGGCGGTTCGGTGACGGTGGACAAGCCGCCGCTGGGTTTTTGGGTTCAGGCTGTGTCGGCCTATTTCCTGGGCGTGAACGGGTTCGCCCTGGCGCTGCCCCAGGCCTTGGCGGGGGTGCTGTCCATTCCCCTGCTGTACTCGATGGTGAAGCGCCAGTTTGGCGCGTGGGCGGGCCTTATCGCCGCCCTGGCGCTGGCCATCACGCCCGTAACGGTCTCGACGGAGCGCAACAACACCATTGATGGGCTGCTGGTGTTTGTGCTGCTGTTGGCGACTTGGGCGTTTCTGCGGGCGGTGCGCAAGGGCCGTTTTCGCTACTTGCTCCTTGGTGCATTTCTAGTCGGCCTTGGCTTCAACATCAAGATGCTGCAAGCCTTCATGCCCTTGCCTGCCCTCTATGCCCTGTACCTACTCGGTGCGCCGCACCCTTGGTGGAAGCGGATCCTTCACCTGGCCGGCGCAACGGTGCTCCTGCTGGCGGTGTCGCTGTCGTGGGCCATTGCGGTGGACCTGACACCGCCGGAGGACCGCCCCTATGTGGGTAGCAGCGACGACAATACCGTGATGGAGCTGATCGTCGGGCACAATGGCCTGAGTCGGTTGATATCAATGCGCAGGTCGACCCCGAAAGCGAACGTCAGTCCGCCCTCGTCGCCACCCAGTGCAGGACAGCCGGGCCAGTTCCCACAGAATCCGCCAGGCCAATTCGCGCCAAATCCGCCCCCGCCACCCCCTGGTGCGGGCAATCCGCCGGTCAATCCACCACCGCCACAGTTTGGCTCCATGAATCCACCCGGCAATCCACCTGCTCAGCCGGGTGGGGGGCGAAATCAAGAGGTCGGGGAGGCTGGCGTGCTGCGCCTGTTCACCGAGCCGCTGGTCACAGAGGCTGGCTGGCTGCTTCCGCTGGCGCTGCTGGGCATCCCGCTCGTCTTGGTGGCGCTGGGCTGGCAGTGGCCGTTGAGCGACAAACACCTGGCGTTGGTGCTGTGGGCCGGCTGGCTCCTGCCCGAAGTCGCCTATTTCACCTTCACCTCCGGCCTGTTCCACGCCTACTATCTGATCATGCTGGGGCCACCTCTGGCCGCGCTGGTGGGGGCCACAGCCTGGGCGCTGTGGCGGGTGCTTGAGCGGCGACGCTGGCTCGGCTGGATGCTACTGGCTCTGCTCGCCGGGGTTGCATTAGTCTTCCAGATGGTCACGCTTTGGAACTATCCCGATTACGGCCTCTGGATAGCGCCCATCGCCATCCTGTTGTTCGTGTTGGGCCTGGGGATACTGGCCCTGACAGCGTGGCGGGCTCGACCCTGGTTGGGCAAGGCCGTGGTAGGGATGACGCTTATGGCGGCGATGGTCGCACCGCTGGCCTGGTCTGGACTAACGGCCCTCAATACCCGTCCCAATGTGGCGCTACCTCGCTCCGGGCCAGATGCGGGACAAGCAGGACGACAGAGCATGCCGGACATACTATCACCGCCACAGGAAGTGATTCTTGACCATCTGCTCGCCAATACCGACCCGGATAGCTACCTCGTGGCTACGGTCAGCGCCCGTGACGCTTCGCCCTACATCCTGACCACGTTGCGCCCTGTCCTGACGTTTGGCGGGTTCAGCGGCGGCGACAACGTGGTGGACGTGGATCAACTAGCGCAGATGGTTGCCGATGACGAGCTGCGGTTTGTCCTGGCTGATGATGGATTGGCACGGCAAAAGCGGGAGATCGGTGCGTGGCTGACGGATAGCTGCGCCACCGTCACCATTCCTGGCGCAACACGGTCGGAGCTGAGCAACGATCCAACATTCCGGCCTAATGGCCCAGGGCAGGCCAACATCCTGTACGACTGCGGCAGTGGGTGAAATCCTCAGTAGATCCAGATTCTGAGCAGAGCGGATTCCCACGCCTACACTACATCATTCATGATGTAGTGTAGCTTGCCAGACCACCGCCCTGTTCCTGATTATTCTCTAGGACTCCATAATCCCCGCGAGGTTCAGCTCAGGGTGATGCGGCGCAAATGGACATCTTGGATATACTGATCCTAGCAGTCTGTCGGAGAGACTTCTTTCCCTGTAACTCCGACTTGTGGTAAA
>CAYWWC010000490.1:0-2543 GCA_964461615.1 uncultured Anaerolineae bacterium | reverse complement strand
CAATCCTCACCCCAATCGTCGTTCCTGGTGCAACCACGCTCATACTTCATCAGTTCGGTTTCCCCTTGCCGAAATCTGAGGATCAGGTAGTCTCCACCCGAGGGATTGTGTTGAGTGGTGCTGTAAAGGCCAATTACTGCCTGTCCACGCCCTTGGCTGATAAGATCACTCCACGGAGAAAGATCAAGGTCCTGGAAAATAAATCCAGGGTGAGGGCCTCCCGGCTTTCTTGCTGAGTAATTTCCGTCGTGAGGGCTAAAGGTAGTCACCTCCCATCCTCCTGACCTAACCGTCCACCCAGAGAGGTTACCTCTCTCAAAGCCGGGGTTTTCAAGGGGAAGGTTCTCCCACTCAGTGTATATGGGTGTTGAAGTAGGCGTGGGTGTCTGGCTTGGTGTTGGAGTAACTGTTGGTGTGGCGGTTGGTGTACCTGGCGTAGGCGTGGGCGTTGGAGTTGGAGTCTCTATGCCCCCAGCCATCACCACATAGTTACTGACGGAATCATTGTTGCCCGAGCCAGGACCAAGGTTTCCACCCAAGGTTACCTTGCCGACTGGGTAATGTCTGCGGTAGATCCTCAAAGGAGAAGCCATCCCATCACTGACTTGTAAGAAGAGGCCCGTATCCTCAAAGTCATCCATCCAGTTAGGGAGGGGATCAACTCTCTGGTCATAGGCAATGAAAACATCGGCATCGTTGTTGAGAGCGAAGTAAAGGAATTCTTCTCGGGTTTGCCGGTCATCCTCGTTGGAGGTCATAATCCAGGTGAGGTTTCCAAATCCTTCGGGGAGGCTGAGGATGGTGTAGTCGCGATCGGTGTAGTATTGATCACCGACTCCGAGGTTCTCGGCGACTCGATACTCTCGGTTACTACCAATGACCTCAACGAAGGTGACCAGATGATTGGGATCGGCCACAACATCAAAGCAGAAGCTCTGAAGATGTCCGTCCGAAGGCAGAGTGTACCTGGTCAGCCAGTCGTCGTTGACCTGAACAGCCAGCTGGTCTACGCACCACTCTCCGATCTTGTAGTATCTGCCGAACATATCAAAGGTGTAAGGATGACTATCGGGAGGGACTGAGAAGCTCCCCTCGATAAAAGCATCCCAGTTTCGATCATCAGGGTCTCGACCTTCGGGTCCGAAGTACTTGAAGGCACTCGGCTGGTCTCCATAGTTGCAGAGGTCGGTGCAGAACCGAACCTTCTTTCCCAGCATGATCGGCGGGTCGGGGTGAATCTCAAGGTCTAGGCACTGTCTGAGGTCTGAGGGCCCTCTGACGACCACATCCATTGGCGGCGGTGGCCGGTAGCCGTTGGGAGGGAGAATATAGTAGCTCCGAGGTTCGGGATCCCTCACCAGTTGGTAGTGAATTGCATCAACCGTCCAGACTCCGGCTTCATCCTGTTCAAAGGTTCGGTAGCCGTGGATGGTCTCTTCGCCTCCGTTGGGAGCAATCTCGAGATTCCCATGACGATTGGCATCCCAGGGAGTGTGATTCGGTCCATAGCCGAAGGGTCCTATCTCAGTGACCTCAATTGCCTCTCCTCCATCGTTTCTCACCCTGAACCAGAAGTGAACCGTATCTCCCACCGAAGGATCAGGTGGAGAGAACTCAAGATCCGAGGCTTGCTTAAGATCGGCTGGGCTAGGAGTTACTGGAGTGTTCGTTGGAGTGGATGTTGGTTCGGGAGTTACTGGAGTGTTCGTTGGGGTGGATGTTGGTCCGGGAGTGATTGGAGTATTGGTTGGGGTAGGTGTAGGGTGGTGTTCTTGCCAAATGGGGCCGTCGTGGGCGATCCACCAGCCTAATTGATCCAGCACTTCGTCTGCTTCTGCAACAACGCTATGACTAATAATCCAGTCAGGAAACCCTTCCCCGGCAATTGTGAAACCGCGATGTTGCCAGACTTCATCGAGAGTTGACCACTGAGGCCACACAACGAGATCATTGCTGTTCCCTACTGTGGCTACATCTACATGATCAACTGGTTTCTCATTGAAGCTGTAATTCCCAGATAATGACTTGATTATATGGGAATCGTTGCCCAATTGAGTGACAGCGACCCCCAACAGGGCCCTCAGCCATACCTCGATATCGTCACGCAAGAAATCATAGTCTAGCCCCTTGAGAGGACTGTCAAGCGTAATAATGCTATGGACTCGCCTCAGAAGATTGGCATTGTTCCAATTTGCGTCCAACGTGGCCCAGTAAAGTGCAACTACCCCCCCCATACTATGAGTAACTATGTCGAAGTCATATCCATCGAACACTGGGTTCGATAGCAACTCGCCCAGTTTCTCTGAACTCTGCACAATATCTTGACCGATATCACTGCAGTCTGCTGGGAAGTCAAAAGGCCAATCATCATCTAGGTCATAGCTGTCGTCCATCAGGACATCGTAGAACGACTAACATGGTCGGCCATCAGGACATCGTAGAGAACATTAACAACAGAACCATCACTACATCGTAGAATTGCTCTCCCTTGCAGGGAATGTTTAGCAGTGTGAGTGACGCCGAATAAGTCGATTCCGCATTTA
>CAYWWC010000489.1:0-2557 GCA_964461615.1 uncultured Anaerolineae bacterium | reverse complement strand
CAGGGACTCTGCACGAATGTAGAACTTTACCAATCTAGAATTTCAGCTGCCACCTCCATGCGGAGACGGTGGCCGCTGGACAGTTCGACTTGAGCTTGGTTGACTCGCCGGCAAGCCTGGGCCATGGCTGCCTGCACTTCGGGATTACCATAGCCCTGCAACAGCACGTGTAGATACTGGCCCTGTCGCCGTACCCAACCCGGCTGGTTGTAGACCACCCGCGCCATAGTCGCTTCGTCCACCTTCTCCAGGAGCGTGCCGGCGAAGTATTTGTCTTGGACAAAACGATGGGCGTTCTCGCCGGCCATCCGCAGATAGGTCATCAGGTCATCCTTCTCCAGGTCGAAGTCGTAGAAGGGACGATCTTCCTCTAGCTCCTGGAGGGCCTGGGCCACTTTCTCCCGCTTGCTTTGGCGCTCCTCCAGCTTCTGCTGCCAGGTGCGCTGATGCTCTCTCAGCCGACGCCGTCTCTCCTTAAAGCGCACCTGGTGAACCTGCCCCTTGCCAGCCAGCCGTTCCGCCCGCACCCGAAGCCGTTCTCGTTGCTTGGGGGCGGTGGCTTCCCGACCCGCCTGGCGCAAGGCCGCGACCTCAGTCTGGTTTTCAACCTGCTTTTGTTGGGCTTCCTGCTCCAGGGCTTCGATGCGCTCCGTGTACTCCCGCACTTTGCGTTGTGCCGTCGCCACTCGCTTCTCGCAAGTTCGCAGCTTGCGACGCAGGTCTTCTCGTTTCCGTTCTTGGGAGCGGTTGGGCGCCGCTACCTTCTTCTGCCCGTAGTTCGCATCCAGGTTCTGGCAGGCGCGCATGTCGCGGAAGACCCGCTCCTGGCCTTCCCATCGTCCCACGTAGACGCCGTGGGGGAGCTCGACCGGCACATCCTGCGCCCGCAAGCTGTGCAGGATGGGGATCAACCGCCCCGGTATCCCGGCCCGGCAATCCACCACCAGGGTCACCTCGGCCTGGAAGGAAAGCCCCCTCTTCCGGTCCTGCAAGAGGGTGTGGGCGTGAGCCACCCAGTGGGTGAGTTCCCCAGTTTCGGGGTCCCGGAGATAAGGCAAGAACAACCCCTCGACCTCAAATGCTGCCTCTTGCTCCGGCGTCGGCGTCCGACCAATGGTCACGAAGCCCAGTTCCATCGCTTCCAAGGCCAGGAAGAGAGGCACCGAGCGCATTTCTTGATCGGCCACGACGCCCCGGACTCGCTCCTGGCCTACCAGGGTGACGAAATGCTGCACAAGGGGAAACAGAGTGCGGGTCATGTGGTCATCCCCTGGCCCACTGTGCATGTGCAGTCCGTGCCCGGCGGCGTCGTGGAGGAAAAGCTGAGTGGTCGCTCCCAGAATCCGTTCGCTGGCCGAGATCTTCCCAGCGGCGATGGAGTAGCCGGAGTAGCGCACCTTGCGCCGATTGTCCAGGTAGAAGAAGGCACCCTCGGCCGGGATGGGCCACACCTCCAGATAGCGTCGAGCCAGGGCATCGCCCAGGGGGGAGGCTACCCGCAAGGCTTCCAAATCCCCCAGGAAGTGTTCTAGGCTGGAATAGCCCAGGGTAGCACGCCCTCCGGCAACGAGTCCCAGGCCCAGAGGCCGAACCCAGCGCAGGTGGTAGGGGCGCACCAGGTCGAAGCGGGGCAACAACAGCAGGTGGGCCAGACGGCGGGTGATCGTCTCCGCACGATGGTGGCAGATGGCCCGTTCAGGTCCCTGGTAGGTGGCCCTCCCCTCCAGGATCACCTGGGTTGCGGTGCTCAGCACGCCCATCTGGAGGGCGGCCGCTTGGGGGGAAAAAGACCCCTGCCCGCTCTACGGGCAAGGTGCGTTCCTCCTGGGAGCGGTAGTGTTGTCCTCCAGGGATGGCCACTCCCTCCTTTCGCAGCATATCGCTGACGCGGCTTTGGGAGATGGACTCTTGGAACTCGGTTTCGAAGAGGGCAGCCAGTTCCTGCTGGGTGAGGGCCAGGTTCTCTCGTTTCTGCTCCCGCAGCCAGGCCCGACGCTCAGGAGTCACCTTGTAAGAGTGACCGTGGCGATGGTCAATGAGCGCTTCCCAGGAAGAACCTCCCCGTCGGTAGCGACGGCGAAGGTAAGGAAGCGACCTCCGACTGAGGGAAAGACCCAGTTCCTGGCAGAGGTCCTTGAAATCCTCTCCCTGGTCGAGGCGTTGGAGAAGTTGTTCTTGGGCCAGTGCTCGTCTGACCTGCCGGGCGGTGTAGCGCTCCATGAGATTCCTCCTTGGCTGAGCTGGCCTCATGATACCCCAGATGGAGCGGCTTGACAAATTCTAGATTGGTAAAGTACAGGTTCGAACCGGCAGAGCCCGTTTAGGCTTCTGAATACAATATGTTGTTGTTGAGAGAGAGTTACCCCCTAGATATAGCGGTGGGACTGTTCCTAGTCACGAAAAGAGTGCAGAGTCCCTGCTTAGATGCCCACGCGTCTCTGGCCTGCGAACCCATCTACCTCTTCGGCACCGAGGCGCAGAAACGGAAGTATCTCGTCCCCATGGCCAGGGGCGAGAAGCTGGGCGCTTTCGGCCTGACGGAGCCGGAGGCAGGCTC
>CAYWWC010000488.1:0-2561 GCA_964461615.1 uncultured Anaerolineae bacterium | reverse complement strand
ATGGAGCGAGCTACCACCGGTCCGATCCTTTCTGAGGACGACTTCAACATGAAGACCCTCATCCCAAATGTCAGGAAAGTGGTGAGGGAGTTTGATATCCGGTACGATCGGGGTAATCCGGTACCATCGGATGATGAATTTGCAGACCGCCTCTTTGAGGCGGCCATCGAATTCCTGGCCCGAACTGGCGTCTACTGTGATGCTACAAACCGGGTGATCCGGGTGGAACGGGATGAGATCCTGGGTGCGATTGAGAATCTCTCCGAGGAAGGCGCCTCCTTCGGCGAGGGCCGGGATCGACGGCTTTTCAAGTCGCGAAGGCCCGAAGACAGGCGTCCGCCGTGGTGTCACGTGGGAACTGGTATTGTCGCTTCTTCGGAAGAGATTGCCATGGCCCAAGTGGAGGGATATGGCAGTATTCCCCAGGCCAGTTCTATCAGCATCCCTGCCTTTGGCTACGTCAGAGGGATGTCGGTCGCTGGGGGATCGCCCCTGGAAATCTATGCCACTGTCGGCTCCATACAAGCGGGGCGCAAGGCTCTGTGGAAATGTGGCAGACCGGGGCTTCCCATTCTGAACCTCATCTCGTCGGCGACCACCTCGATGGCGACCATCGCCGGCACTCACCCCACCTTTGGCCTGCGGCCGTCCGATGGCTGGCTGATTGACATACTGGCTGAAATGAAGGTGAACTACGAAACCTTGAACCGTCTGGCTTTCATCCTTATCACGGGGGGCAACATAGGGTCCACGGCCCTGCCCATCCTGGGCGGGTATGCGGGAGGACCGGCCGGGACCGCCCTGGTGATGACTGCCTATTATCTGATAGGCATGCTGCTTTTCCGGGGCACGTATCACCTGACCGGCCCCATCCATTTCAGGTATGGATGTTCCAGCACTCGGGACAGTTTGTGGGTCTTTTCAGTAGTTGGTCGGGCCACCAGTCGCAACACCCGCTATCCCGCCATCGGCCTGGGTTACGCCGCAGCCGGCCCTTGTACCAAGATGTACTTCTATGAGGCAGCGGCGGTGAATCTGTGCTGCGTCCCCTCGGGATATGCCGCCGTTCAAACTGTGCACCCTGCCAAGGCCGTTGTTGACGATGGGGTCACGCCGATGGAGGCCCGTTTCAACGTGGAGGCGGCCTATGCTATAACCGGCATGGCGGCAGAGCAGGCCAGCGAACTGGTCAACCAACTGCTGGAAAAGTATGAACAGGAGATTGAAACCGCCCCTCCGGGAAAACGCTATCAGGATTGCTATGACCTCAAAACTGGCAAGCCGTCGGACGAGTATGTTCGCTTGTACGACGACGTCAAGGAGGAATTGTCGGAAATGGGGATTGATTTCCGATTCTGAGGCCAGGGGGGCAGTGCAGTCAAAACAATGTCCGAGTTTTAAGGAGGCAAGATGCTTAACTTTCTAGATGTTTACGAACGGGCGCTCAAAGGGCCTATCATGAGCGAACAGGACTTCGATATGAAGGTCTTTATCCCCACGCTGAGGCGGGTGGTCAACGACTACGGGATTCAGTATGATGGCTTCGCTACAGAAAACGCCGCTTCGCTTACAGAAAACGCCGCTTCGCTTACAGAAAACACCGCTTCGCTTACCAAAAACCCGGTCCCATCTGACGATGACCAGGCCGACAACCTCTTTGACGCCGCTGTAGATTTCCTGAGCCAGGTGGGGGTCTACTGTCAGGATACCAACCGCATCATCCAGTTTGCCAGGGATGAGATCCTTGAGGCGGTGAAAAAGGCGCCAGGTCAATGCTTCGCCGGGGAGGGCAAGGATGCCGGGGTATTCGGTATGCGAAAGCCTGACGACCGCAGGGTTCCCTGGCTCCACGTGGGGTCTGGCATCGTCGCTACGTCTGAGGAGCTGATGACTAATCTGATTGAAAGGTACGGGGCCATCGCCGAGGCGAACTCGATCAGCATTTCAGCTCTGGACAGCATCCGAGGGATTCCGGTCATGGCCGGGTCCCCTGCGGAGCTCTACGCAGCCATTCGGGGGATCAAGATAGGCCGGGAAGCTCTCCGGCGCGCGGGGCGACCGGGGTTGCCAATCATGAACCTCATCTCTACAGCAGCGGCGGCAGTGACGACCATCGCGGCCAGTGCTCCCCAGTTTGGGCTGCGATCCACGGACGGATGGCTGGTCGGGGCCATTTCGGAGATGAAAATTGACTTCGGGGCGATGAACAAAACAGCCTACCTGCTCAACTGGGGGGCGAATATCGGGGCCGAGACGAGCCCCATTCTGGGAGGCTACTGTGGCGGGCCGGCGGGGACGGCTGTGGTGAGCACGGCCTACATCCTGGTGGGCCTTCTGGTTCACCAGGGTAACTACCAGCTCACCTTTCCCGTTCACTTCCGGTATGGCTGCTCCACCACCCGGGATGTCCTCTGGGTCGTATCGGCGAGCTGCCAGGCGGCCAGCCGGAACATTCCTATGCCGGTGATTTGGCTGGGATACATGGCTGCTGGTCCCAAGACGAAGATGTTCTTCTACGAGGCCGCAGCCTACCTGCTCTGCGCGGTCACCTCCGGCGCCCC
>CAYWWC010000487.1:0-2579 GCA_964461615.1 uncultured Anaerolineae bacterium | reverse complement strand
TGTTTTTGTCAAGTGAAAACAGGGCCACTTGACAATCGAAAACAGGGCCATTTTGGTCACCTCGCCTGAACTTTGACAATCGAAAACAAGGCCATTTGACAATCGAAAACAGGGCCAGTATGTAGCCGGGGCTGCGGGCAGTACTGTCCATGGCCCATCATTCACTGTTGTCCCCCTGGGCTTCCCGTTTCATGCGCTCGCGGAAGCGGTATGATTCACCGACGAACTCCAAGATGTGCGCTTTGTGAGTCAGTCGATCCAGCAGGGCTGCGGTCAAGTGTTCATCGCCGAAGACTTGAGTCCAGTCGGCGAAGCGCAGATTGGTGGTCACAATCATCGCCACGCGCTCGTAGAGGACAGAGCAAAGCTGGAAGATCAACTGGGCTCCGGTCGGTGAAAAAGGGATGAATCCCAGTTCATCCAGGACGATCAAGCGATGCCTCAGCGCTGTAGCCAGGAACTTGGACAAGCGGTGCTCGTCCTGAGCCAGGGTCAGCTCGTTGACCAAGCCGGCAGCGTTGTAGAAGCGGACTCTGTGCCCTTGCCGACAGGCTGCCAGAGCCAAGCCGGTGGCGATGTGGGTCTTTCCCAGGCCAGGGTTTCCCACCAAGAGGATGGACTCCGCTTTCTGGATGTAACTACCCTGGGCCAACTTCAGCACTCGTTGCTTGTTGGGACTGGAGATGCAAGAGAAGTCGAAGTCCGCCAGCTCTTTCGGCACAGGGAAGTGAGCGCCTTTGATGCGTCGGGCAATACGGTTGCGCTCCCTTTGAGCTACTTCCTGCTCCGCCAGGGCCACAAGGAAGTGGTCATAGCTGTGGTTGGCCTGAGCAGCCTCTTCCGCAAACTTGCCATAGTTC
This sequence comes from uncultured Anaerolineae bacterium, assembly GCA_964461615.1. Lineage (GTDB taxonomy): Bacteria > Chloroflexota > Anaerolineae > VGOG01 > VGOG01 > CAZVCJ01. The sequence goes on along the minus strand of CAYWWC010000487.1, from coordinate 1,719 downwards.
TGCAGGAAGGTCGAGAGCCGTAGCTCTTTGAGATAGGTATCCAGGAGCATGTTCGTTTCCATGGGTCACACCCTTTCCAGCAATTGGTCGTAGCAACGCAAGTCTGGCGCCTGGGTCGCCACGGCAATCAGTTGAGGCCAATCGGTCAGGTCAATGGGAGACACTGACGAGTCTGGATTCTTCAACTGGTGAAGGCACAGTTCGACGCCATCGGCGTGGGTACAGCCGTATTCCAGGGCCTGGCCAACGGCCTCAGCGATCAGATCGGCGGGATGGTCGCGATGCAGTTTCAGAATGCGGATGAACTCACGAACGCCCCGCCCGTCTGGCCATTGAGCCCGCAAGTGAGCCAGCAGACGCTCGTAGGCCGCAGGCCAGCCTTCCCGCCAGCGACGAATCGGTTTGGCGTGGTCGAAAGCGCCTGGTCGCTGTTCCAACAGGGGCAAGTAGTGCAAGGGATCGAGCACATCTTGCTTGCGATCATAGCACCGTGGGTGACTGGCGATCACATGGTACAGGTGCAGCACATTGAGACGGAACGGGTAGGCTTTGATCACCAGGTTTCGATAGGCTTTATCAACGGGCACCGAATAGCGGTTGGTCTCAAACTCCACCTGGCTGTAGGGATTGAGAATGACCGGCCGTGTGACACAGCATGGGAAGTCTCGCTCGGGCAAGGGCAACAGGTAGGACTTCTCCATCTCCCATGCCTCGCCGACCGTCACTTTCTGGCGATCCACGCGCCGCTGATCGTCGGCCCGGCAAGCGGCCAGGAGGTGCACATTGAGCTCCTGGAACGAAGCCACCTCTGGGATGGGCACCATGAAGTTGCGGCGGGAGAAGCCGACGCCCTTTTCCACTCTGCCCTTCTCGTGACCTTGGCCGGGAGTGCAAAAGTGGCTCTCGAACAGGTAGTGACTGCGAAAGACGATGAAGGTCTGCTGCTCCTGACGGTTGCGTCCTTCCAGGATACGTTGCACGGCGGCTTTCAAGTTGTCGTAGCTGATACGACGTGGTATGCCCTGAAAGTGATGGAAAGCCTGAACGTGCCCCTCGAAGAAGGCTTCTTGCTTCTGAGTTGGGAAGGCCATCACAAACAGCCGCCGCGAGTAGCATAGGCGCATGAGAAACAACTGCACCGTGACCCGCTCACCAGCGATGATAGCTACTGCCTCACCCCAGTCAACCTGGGCGTCAGTGCCAGGATCGAACTCCAATGGGATGTACACCGGGCGTCTTCTCTTCTCTCGTCGCTGCTGGGCGATGTAGTGCCGCACGTTGGACTCGCTACCCCTGTAGCCCTTGGCCGTGATGTCTTCGCAGATCTTGTGACCGGTGTAGCGTTGCTTACGTGGCAGCTGCTCGTTCTCCGCCAAGAGTTCATCAATCCGCGCCTTGTACGGCCCTAGCACCGGCGCCGCCCGTGGTTGCCTGATGGTATAGGTCGCAGACTCCGCTGACTCGATGGCCTTCTTCACCGTATCGCGGGAATGCCCCAACTCCCTGGCAATCTGCCGCACGCTCTTGTTCTCGATGAAGTATGCCCGCCGAATCTTCTCTCGATCTTCCAAGCTAATCATCTCCATCCTCCGCTATCATTTGGTTGGTTTCCCATCCTTTATGATAGCAGAGAATTGCTTAGCAGAGAACTGCTCAGGTGGCCCTATTTTCAATTGTCAAAGTTCGGCTGGGTGGCCCTGTTTTAGATTATCACAAACA
>CAYWWC010000486.1:0-2583 GCA_964461615.1 uncultured Anaerolineae bacterium | reverse complement strand
AGCATCTGCATGTCGTCCTTCTGGAAGCACTCCCCCGGTGTCTTTATGGCGCAGTGAAACTCGCCCTGGCAGGGATTGATCTTCAGCTTTTTTGTGTAGAAGAGATCGATCTCCGCACCCGCCTCTTCCATGCCCTGAAGGAAGGGGGCGAGGATCAGTGCGGTGTTGCCCTTGCCCATCATGGGGCTGCCGTTGATTGCCAGCACTTTCATGATTATTCACTCCTGCTGAGACGGTGCTGCCTCTAGTTCGACAATGTCACATTTCGTTCGTAGTCAGCGACGAAGCGTTAGCGGAGTGGCGTTCCGCACTGCATTTGACGGCACTCCACTCCGTTTCGCGCCTGACTACTTTGACAATGTCACATCTCGTTCGTAGTCAGCGACGAAGCGTTAGCGGAGTGGCGTTCGCCCCGCATTTGACGGCACTCCACTCCGTTTCGTGCCTGACTACGAACATCAGCTCATTCTTTTGGGCAAATCTGACAGTGTCAAACTAGTCTGCCGCACTTGGTCGCTCCAACGTGATGACCAGATAGCTCTCGGCGTAGGCCAACCCTTTTTCTTTTCCCGTTTCGGCGCCCCATTCCTTGATCATCTCAGTTGGGTCCCAGTCTCCCATCTGGCTGGCGTGCTGCTTGAGTGCGGCAATTTTCTGCTCGATCATATCTGCCACATCCACCCAGACATTTGGTTCATCGTGGCCGAAGATGTACACCTGGCGCACTTGATACGGTGCGCCGACTTCCGGCCATAGCAGCGGCATGGCAGCCGCCGGGGCTACCGCGTCGAGCGCGGCCTGCGCTGCTGCACGATGATCGGGATGATTGATGTATTGGTCACCAATCAACAGCCTGGTCGGATCCCACGTTATGACAGCCTCCGGCTTGTGCTGACGGATCACGCGCACCAGGTCACGCCTTAGATCGAGCGTGGGCTGCAACTGTCCATCGTCGTAGCCCAGGAACACTACCTCGCTCACGCCCAACGTGGCGCAGGCGGCGCGTTGCTCGGCGCGGCGAATCTCGGCCAGCTTCTCGCGCGTCATGCCCGGCTCGTGCGAGCCAGCGTTGCCGTCCGTACAAACCACGTAGATCACACGGCAGCCGGCTTTGATCCACGCCGCCACCGTGCCGGCCACGGTGAATTCGGCGTCATCAGGGTGGGCCATAATCACCATTGCTGATTCAGGCGCGACGTTTTCTTCCATATTTTTCATCTCAAGCCATCGCGCCAAGCACCAGGACGGCGTTCTGTCCACCCAGGCCAAAACTGTTGGACGCGGCCACCTTGACCTCGGCCTGGCGCGCCTCGTTGGGCACGTAGTCCAGGTCACACTCAGGGTCGGGCGTCTCGTAGTTGATGGTCGGATGAACGATCCCCTCGTTCAGAGTCATGACACAGGCCATAGCCTCCACCGCGCCAGTCGCACCCATCAAATGCCCGATCATGGATTTGGTCGAGCTGATGGGGATGTCATAGGCATGTTTTCCGTAGGCCGTCTTGATGGCCTTGGTTTCGGCCATGTCCCCCAGAGGGGTACTGGCCCCATGGGCATTGATGTAACCGACGTCCTCGGGCTCCACGCCGGCATCGGCCAGGGCGCGGCGGATGGCCAGGGCAGCGCCGCGCCCTTCGGGGTCAGGCGCGATCATGTGGAAGCCGTCATTCGAAGTGCCGCTGCCCAACACCTCGGCATAGATACGGGCGCCTCGGGCCTGAGCGTGGGCCAGGCTCTCAAGAGTGAACATGGCGCTGCCCTGAGATCCTACAAACCCCTCGCGGTTAGCGTCGAAGGGACGCATCGCCCGTTCCGGATCGTCATTGTAGTTGGTGGGCAGAGCGCGCATGGCGGTAAAACCGGCCAACATCGTCTGGGACACCATGCTCTCCGTCCCACCGGTGATCATCACCTCGGCTCCACCCCGTCGAATTACCTCGGTCGCGTCGCCAATCGCCTGAGTGGCCGCGGCGCAGGCCGTGCAGATGGTGCCGTTATGCCCGCGCACCTGATACTTCTCGGCGACGAAGTACGAGGCCATGTTGGGCCACAACCGTATGACTTGAAAGGGAGACAGTCGCCATGACCCTTTCTCCATCAGTCGCATAGCTATCCGTTCCGTCTCCTCTATGCTACTCCCGCCCGCCGTCCCGATCAACACGCCGATCCGGTCCCGGTCTTCTTGCTCCAGGTCGATGCCGGCATCTTCCAGCGCCTGGCCGGTGGCAATGACCGCGATCTGGCTGGCAACGGTCATGTGGCGGGCCTTTTTGCGGGGGATAAACTGGAGCGGGTCGAATCCCTTCAACTCCCCGGCGATTTGACAAGCCCAGGGGGTGGCGTCGAACAATGTGATACGCCCTACCCCAGAGCGGCCCGCCTTGAGCGCGTCCCACGTCTCGGCCACCGTGTGACCGACCGGGGTAATCGCGCCCATACCCGTAATCACCACGCGCTGGTGGGGATTACGATTCGTAGAATCGTTCACTGCCTTACTCATAGTTTACCTCCTGAAAGAATTTATATTCTATGGCTCTCTGGTAGTTTGCATGGTTGCTTTGCCAAGTGGTCAATTCTTTGCCA
>CAYWWC010000485.1:0-2591 GCA_964461615.1 uncultured Anaerolineae bacterium | reverse complement strand
CAGATGCTGCGTTTGACTTTTCCCTGCCGATGAATATCATAAGGGTACCTCAGACAACATGGAGAAGTTAGCATGACCCTCGTCTATCTCGGCTGCGCCTGGCTGGCAGGCATCTTCCTGGGCTCGCTCCTACACTTGCCATCGGAGTTCGTTTGCCTGTTGACGTTATTGCCTTTGGCGAGTTTTCTCCTCTGGCGCAAGGATCAGCGAATCAGGCTAATCAGCGTCTGCATCCTCTCCTTGCTCCTGGGCGCTTTGCGTTTCAACGCCAGCGCCCCCCTTCAGGATTTCGATGAAGGCCACATAGCTCACTACAACGACCAGGGTTGGGTCAAGATCAAGGGCGTCGTCAGCGACGAGGCCGATGTGCGCGATACTTATACCAATCTGCGGGTGGCGGTCGCCAGGATAGAAGTGGATGGCCAAGAGCGCGATGTGAGAGGCACTGTGCTGGTGCGCGCCCCTCGCTATCCAGAGTACGATTACGGCGACGAGCTCGAAATCGAGGGGTTGCTGGAGACCCCGCCAGAGCTAGAGGACTTCTCCTATCGAGAGTACCTGGCTCGTCAGGGCATCTACTCGACCTTGTGGCGTCCCCAGATCACCCTCATAAATCATGATCAGGGCAGTGCTTTGAAAGGGGCTCTCTTGGCTTTCAAGAGGCGGGGCCAGAAAGTCATCGCTCTGATCCTGCACGAGCCCCAGGCCGCGCTGCTGACAGGCATACTCTTGGGGATCGAGACGGGCATCCCCGCCGACCTGATGGAAGCCTTCTCGGCCACGGGCACTACTCACATTATCGCCATCTCAGGTTTCAACATCTCGATCATCGCCGGGCTTCTCAGCCGCCTCAGCACACGGCTTTTCGGCAAGCGGCGGGCCATGCCCGTGGCCCTGGCTGGCATCATCGTTTACACCATCCTGGTGGGAGCTTCGGCAGCAGTGGTGCGGGCAGCTATCATGGGCTGCCTCTACGTCATCGCCACCCACTACGGCCGCCAGACCGAGGCCCTCACCTCGTTGATAGCGGCCGCCACGTTGATGACCCTCCTCAATCCCCAAACCCTGTGGGACCTGGGCTTTCAATTGTCCTTTGCTGCCACGTTGGGCCTGATCATCTACACCCCTGTTCTGCAAAGCTGGTTTGAGAGACTGCTATCCAGCGCGCTCCCGCCCGGAACCGCCAAGCGGGTTGTCGAGGTGCTGAACGAAGCTCTCATCGTCACCTTGGCGGCTCAAATCACCACTCTGCCCATCATAGTCTATCACTTCCGCCAACTGTCTCTGGTCACCCTGCTCAGCAACTTTTTGATCTTGTCTGCACAGCCAGGGGTGATGCTCTGGGGCGGGCTGGCGACCATGGCCGGCCTGATCTGGCTGCCCCTGGGCCAGGTCATAGGCTGGATAGCCTGGCTCTTCCTGACCTACACCATCCGGGCGGTCGAGATCACTGCCAGCGTCCCTTACGCCTCCCTCAACCTGGGACATGTCAGCCCCGGCCTCGTCTGGCTCTATTACGGTCTGCTGGCCGGAGCTACGCTGGTGAGCCGGCAGGAGCCTTCGCGCCTCAAGTCCCTGTGGTGCCGCCTGACGGCTCGACGGGAGGGTGTCCCGCGCTGGCCGAAGTCCGACCGCCTCTCCACCAAAGTGCTCATCGCCGGCCTGGTCGTCGCCGCCATTCTCATCTGGGTCGCAGTGGCCAGCCTGCCCGATGGGAAGCTCCACGTGGTCTTCTTCGACGTCGGGGAGGGCGATGCCATCTTCATCGAGACCCCGCGCGGTCAGCAGATCCTCATTGATGGCGGCCCAAGCCCCACGGCTCTGATCAGCGCTTTGGGTCGCAGGATGCCCTTCTGGGATCGCAGCCTCGATTTGGTCATCCTCACCCACGCCGATGAGGACCACATCGCGGGGTTGATCCCGGTTCTGGAGCGCTACCGCGTGGGCCGGGTGCTCGACAGCGGCTACGAGCACGACAGCCCGATGTACGAGCGTTGGCTGGAGCTGATTGAGGAGAAGGGAATCCCTACCTATCTGGCTGGCGCTGGGGTGCGCATCGGGGCGGGGGATGGAGTGGAGCTCGTGGTTCTTCACCCTGGGCCTGAGTTGATGGAGCACACAAATGCCGACGCCAACAACAATTCCGTCGTCATTCGCCTGGCTATGGGGCAGGTCTCTTTCTTGCTTACTGGCGACATTGAGGCGGCAGCAGAGGGAGTGCTGGTCGCCTCAGGGCAGAAGCTAACCAGCACAGTGCTCAAGGCTCCTCACCACGGCAGCAGCACCTCATCGAGCGCAGCCTTCCTGAACGCGGTGAATCCGGAGCTAGTGATTATCTCGGTAGGCGCTGACAACAGATTCGGCCATCCCTGGCCCCAGGTGTTGGAGAGGTTAGAGAAGTCGGTAGGGGGAGAGCGCATCTTGCGCACCGACGAGCGGGGTACCATTGAAGTGATGACTGATGGGGAGAGGATCTGGGTAAAGACGGATTAGGCTCGTACACACAGCCGGGTTGAATTTTTGGGGTACTGCTGCTCTACACCGAGCTAAACAGAGAGCCGAGGGAAGCCGCCACCCGAAACCCGATGTAG
>CAYWWC010000484.1:0-2596 GCA_964461615.1 uncultured Anaerolineae bacterium | reverse complement strand
GTCAAAGTAGTTAGGTCGCCTGACGTTGGGTAGCTCTGCATGGGGAACAAGAGCGAAGCGGGAGGCATTGCAATACCTCCCGCTTCGCTTTTCGGACTGGCCATCGTACTAGTGGTTGACTTGTAAGGCATCATGCTGTACAATACCATCAACCTACTAACAATGAATGAGGAGGCACTCTATGGAATTCTCAGAGCTAATCAAAAAGCGGTACAGTGTGCGGGCCTACAAGCCCGACTTGCTGGAGGATGAGGTGCTGAACCAGGTGCTGGAAGCGGCGCGCTTGGCGCCCACGGCGGCCAATCGGCAGCCCTTTCAGCTAGTCGTGATCCACACGGCAGGGCGAGAAGCGGAACTGAAGCAAATCTATCCCAGGGATTGGTTCGCGCAAGCGCCGCTGGTCATCTGCGCCTGCGGGATTCCGGCCAAAGGCTGGACCCGCAGCGACGGCAAGAACTTCACCGACGTGGACGTGGCCATTGTCATGGATCACCTGACGCTGGCCGCTGCAAACCTGGGCTTGGGTGCCTGCTGGATCGGGGCCTTCGATCCCATAGCCACACGCGAGCTGCTAGGCTTGCCCGACGGCGTGGAGCCTATCGCCTTCACGCCGCTGGGGTATCCGGCTGACCAGCTCAGGCCGAAAAAGCGCAAAGCGTTGTCTGAGTTGGTGCGGTATGAACACTGGTGAGACTGCCGGGTCCAACAACGGCGTATCGGAGTCCCAGTCGTTGCGACCTTAGTCTTTTCCAACTTGGCTTGCGCTTGCTCGATCATTTCTTGAACGCAGGGATGCCTATCCCTGTGAGACTCCATGCATTGGAATAGGAGGCGTCCCAAAAGTGTACGGTAGTGAAAGTTGGAGAAGGAGCTTCAGGAAGATCAAGGACGTCTCAAAACAGAACCCAACCCACGACGGTGTAAGGCGCTTGGGGCCTCAATTGGCCGGGGGCGCCACGTTCCGGCGTCGCTGCCAACGCTCGAGTTCCGATTGCCCAGCCAGACCTTTGAAGGGCAACTCGTCTTTCACGGCACGCTGTAAAGGGCGGAGTTACTCACAGAGGGGAAAGGCCATACCGACAGCGCCGCCTATCTCGTCCTGCCAGATGGTTCGTTTTGAACGCAACATCTGGTCGTCGTACAAGCGCTTGTCAGGCAAGTGAGCAAGCTGGACGAGGATGCGGAATCACACACCATTAGCGACCTGAAAGTTTGCTGGAGGTAGGACAATGCCCAAGATAGAGAATTTTGGAGAAACTGAGAACGTGGCGGTCACGGTGCTGGTTGACAACCGAGCCGATTTGATTGTCAAGTCAACTGACACGGTGAAGTACTACACTGAGAAGCCGCTGCTGGCCGAACATGGCTTCGCGTCCTTAATTGATCTCAAAGACGCCAACACCAGAATCCTATGGGATGCTGGCATCACCCAAATCGTCTTGTTGGAGAACATGAAGCGCATGGAGATGGACCCGGCGACGGCGGAAGGCCTCGCTATTGACAAAATCGCGCTGAGTCATGGCCACGGGGATCATACCGCCGCGGTGACGGATGTTCTCAAAGCCATCGCCGTTAGACCAGAGCCCAAGAAATGGGAGCAGGATCCCACTCCAGAGGAGCTACGCAGTTGGATGGAGGGTCGCCGCGTGCCGTTGATCACGCATCCCGCAGCCTTTCGGGAGCGTTGGAGCAGGCAGAAGGATGGTACCATATTCGGCCCGGTTCTTCCCCCGCCACGGGATGAGTGGGAAGCGGCCGGTGCCGACATCATCCTTTCAGAAGGGCCTTACAAGCTGGGGCCAGGGTGCTGGACCACAGGGTTAGTCCCCCGCCTGAGCTTTGAGAAATCGGGCCGCCCCTCGACGCTGGCCTATCGCCAAGGGGATGCGTTCATCCACGACGGTATTGACGAAGATCAAGCCATAGTCATCAATGTCAAGGATAAGGGGCTGGTCATCGTCTCCGGGTGTGCTCATTCGGGCATTGTGAACACGGTGAATTATGCGCGGGAGATAAGCGGCATGGACAAGGTCTGGGCCATCATCGGCGGGTTCCATCTCGCCAGAGCGAAGGACGAGGAGATTCAGCGTACTATTGCTGAGATCAAAGAGCTCAAGCCGACGCTGATTTCCCCTTCGCACTGCACTGGCTTTGGGGCGATCAGTCAATTCGCTGCCCAGATGCCAGACGAGTTCGTGTTGGGTGTCGTGGGCACGACGTACCTGTTCTAGCCGGATCAGATGCGGCGCCATGTCATTCATGTGCTCCGCCAGAATCTTCTCATTATTGCCGGCCAGCAACGTCGACCGCAACGCTACCTTCACCTACGAGCCTTTCGACGCGCCGTTGGGGAGAATCACCACCTACACCCTCGTACTGACCAACAGCGGCGCTGTCCCGCTCACCAACGCGGTTCTGACCGACACCTACATCTACCTGTCGCTAGTGTTGAAGCAGTACAACCCGTAGTCCAGCGGGGGGACAAGAGATAACGTTCGTGCCTCCAGCGGCGGATGTCAATCCGTCGCGAGCACGAACTGAACAGTTGCCATTGTTGCTTTTCAAGCAGCCCGCTTGTCCCTTCTTGACCATTACT
>CAYWWC010000483.1:0-2644 GCA_964461615.1 uncultured Anaerolineae bacterium | reverse complement strand
AAAATTAGTGAAAATTCGTGCAATTCGTGGCAAAAAGGTATAGGTATAATTCGTGGCGATGAAAATCCTCCATGTAGTAGGCGCCCGGCCCAACTTCATGAAAGCCGCCTCCCTCATGCGGGAGATGGCAAAGTACTCACAGGAGTTCGAGCAACTCCTGGTGCACACCGGCCAGCACTACGGCAACGGGACATTGCTACACAACATGTCGCAGGTGTTCTTCGAGGATCTGGAGCTGCCCCAGCCGGACATCTACCTGGGCGTGGGTAGGGGCGCCCTTTGACAGGCTCAGGATAGACGTAGTCGAAGAAAAGGGATCGCGCTTACGTATCCCTGGATCGAGGCGCAGGTTGAAACAGCAAGGCAACCGGAATGACTGATAATCCATCTTCGGCAAGCGTAGTGCCTGTGACCGTCATTCGCCCCTCGCGGGGTTGGATCTCGCTGAACTTGCGCGACCTGTGGGAGTACCGCGAGTTGCTCTACTTCCTCACCTGGCGCGACGTCAAGGTGCGCTATAAGCAGACCGTGCTGGGAGCGGCCTGGGCCATTATCCAGCCTTTTTTCACCATGGTAGTGTTCAGCGTGTTCTTTGGCAAGCTGGCCAAGATGCCGTCGGATGACATCCCCTATCCCATCTTCAGCTACGCAGCCCTGGTGCCCTGGACTTTCTTCGCCAACGGGTTGAGCCAGTCATCCAGCAGCCTGGTGGCGAGCGCTAACCTGATCAAGAAGGTTTATTTCCCGCGTCTGGTGGTGCCTATCTCCAGCGTGATCTCCGGGGCGGTGGATTTTGTGCTGGCCTTCGCTGTCCTGCTGGGCATGATGCTTTACTTCGGCATCGTGCCCACGTGGAATATAGTTTGGCTGCCGCTCCTGCTGCTGCTGGCGCTGGTGACCTCTTTGGGGGTTGGCCTGTGGCTCACGGCGATGAAGTGCGATTTCGCCTGCAGTTTCGCGATGTGCGCTACGCGGTGCCTTTCCTGGTGCAGGCCTGGATGTTTGCCACGCCCATCGCTTATCCCAGCAGTCTGCTCGACGAGCCGTGGCGCACCCTGTATGGCATCAATCCCATGGCCGGCGTGGTCGAGGGCTTCCGCTGGGCTTGGTAGACTTGGCGGCCGCTGCTGGGGACGGAGACAGCGCCAGGTCCTATTGTCCTCGTTTCGGCACTGGTGGCGGTGGGGTTGCTGATCAGCGGCGCTTTCTACTTCCGCCGCATGGAAAAGACATTTGCGGATGTTGTCTGAGGAGGGATGACAATGGAAGAAATGGTGAAGGTATTAGCGGCGGATCCAGGGCTCAATGAGATTGTGCGTCTCCTACAACGCTATGAACCAGAGCAGATCATACTCTTTGGTTCGCGAGCGCGGGGCGACGCCGATGAGCACAGTGATTACGATTTGATCGTCATTAAGCGCACCGTGCGCCCTTTCCTGGAGAGGCTGCGCGACATGGTGCCGTATCTGGTAGAGTTTGGCCGACCGGCAGAGATCTTAGTGTATACGCCTGATGAGTTTGAGCAAATGCGCGAAACTGGCCTGGGATGGCTGGTGCGGCGCGAAGGAGTGACGCTATATGAACGTCCATCGAGTTGAAGCACAGCGTTGGTTTCGACAAGCGCAGACGGACCTGGAGGTGGTGCGTACTTTGCTATCGTCGCAACACCATGCAGCGGCTTGCTTTCACGGCCAACAAGCAGCGGAGAAGGCATTGAAAGCGGTATTGTACAGCCAGGGAGCGCGGGTAGTGCTGGGTCATGCAGTGGGGGCACTGGTGCGCCAGTGCGAGGCGCACGATCCAGCTTTTGCCAGTGTCTTGGGTGATGCGGCACTACTGGATCAGTTTTACATCCCGACCCGCTATCCTAATGGTCTTCCGTCCCCTGCGGTGCCCAGCGAAACCTATGCAGAAGCCCAGGCAGAAGCCGCGCACGAGGCTGCCGAGCGTGTGCTGCACATTGCGGAAGCTTTTCTCCGTACCCAGTCGAAAACCTAAACAATTAGTGAAAATTCGTGCAATTCGTGGCAAAGAGGGGTTGCCACTGGTGAAGTAATTCTCGCCACGAATTTCACGAATTACCACGAATTAAAACAAAAAAATAAAAAAATTAGTGAAAATTCGTGTAATTCGTGGCAAAGAAGAAAAAAAGAAAAATTAGTGAAAATTCGTGCAATTCGTGGCAAAAAGGTATAGGTATAATTCGTGGCGATGAAAATCCTCCATGTAGTAGGTGCCCGCCCCAACTTCATGAAAGCCGCCCCCATCATGCGGGAGATGGCGGCTGAAGACATAGCCAGGCACCCGCAGGAGTTCGAGCAACTCCTGGGGCACACCGGCCAGCACTATGACGATAACATGTCGCAGGTGTTCTTCGAAGACCTGGAGCTGCCCCAGCCGGATATCTACCTGGGCGTGGGCTCCGGCAGCCATGCGCAGCAGACGGCCCGCATCATGCTGGCCTTTGAGCCGGTGCTGCTGGAGCACAGGCCGGACTGGGTGATCGTGGTGGGGGACGTGAACTCCACCGTGGCCTGCGCGCTGACAGCGGCCAAGCTAGGCGTCAAGGTGGCCCACGTAGAGGCGGGCCTGCGGTCCTTCGACCGAACGATGCCAGAGGAGTATAATAGGCTCCTGACGGACC
>CAYWWC010000482.1:0-2671 GCA_964461615.1 uncultured Anaerolineae bacterium | reverse complement strand
CCCAAGATGGACTTGCACCATCAAGAAACAGTACGCTTTGCTCGGCGCACTCATGTCCGAACCTCCTTGGTTTGAATTGTAGCCCCCTCCTGAGACCGCACTCGAAACCAGCCAGCGTCCGAGTCCCACGGTCGCCAGGAGATGAGCTCGTTGTCCCTCAACGATCCTGGAAACTCCGATACCCGCGCCTCCGTCTCCCAAACCACACGCGGGAAACTGACCTGGTCGCGGTGTGAATGACGCTCCACCTCGCTCCACCAACGGCGGCCGAAATCCGCCATGCGGGGCGTATGATTGCGCAGGATCACCGTGCAGGCCCACAGCCCGAATCCGGGAGGGAATCTCGCCCGCCGATACGCCGTCAACTGCCGATGCATCACCCCGCGCTCTGCCAGGCCCATCTTCACGCACACCCGTCCCTCTCGGTAAGCGCAGTCCCGGTCGGGATGGCGGAACACAGCGACGTCGGAGCCAGGCTCCAAGAACTGGATGAGCTCGCGCGGCTCCACGAGCAACTCCACGTTGGAGTCCAGGTACAGCGAGTAGTCAAAACAGTCGAGAATCTCCGGCCAATAGATTTTGACCCTTCGGTTGCGCTTCGAAGGCGAGAGAGAATCCAGATCCACATGGATCATGCGGTACGCACTCTGCCCCACGAAGTCCAAGTCGGTGTAGCAAACCGCCTCCACTTCATCGAGGGGCACTCTTGGCTCCAGAAACACGTCTGGGCGACCAAAGACTCCCGTGAAAACCACCATGTTGCTCACAGGTTGCGAGTAGCCTCCATCAGCTCGTCGTAATTCAGCACGAAGGAGCGCAGGCTTCCGGGATTTTGCTTGCGCTGCGAGGAAGTCAACGGGGCCGGGTCCAGATCGAGAAAACGATACAGTCTACACTCCAGTTCCTGTCGGAGCTGCGTAATCTCCGCGCCTTCGTACCCCACCATGTCCGTGTAAGTAACCTCCAGGTAAGGCCCGGTCTCGAACAAGCGCCGATACGCTTCGATTTGCACCCTGACCGATTGGATTTGCCTGAGTACCCAGGGGACGTCCACCCTGATTGGAACGGGCTCCCACTCCTCGTAAGCATGAGCCGAAGGGCGGCCGGTCTTCTTCCTCTGGCGGTTGATCCAGTTCGAGACCTCTCGGCGGACGTGGTCCTCACGGATGAGGTGGATGATGCACACTTCGTTCATCTGCAGCCACATGGCCGTTGGTGCCGTGATGTGATTGTACATCAGCCGGCACACCCTGACCTCGGCCTCTCCACCTTCGAAGAAGTCCTGCAGCGTCCGGGTGCTCCATCCTGAGAATGGTTTCAGTATCTCGCCGCCGCCCTCCACGTCAGGGTGAGAGGCCAGGCACTCTTCGAGCAATCGCGTCCCCGACCGCTGCGCACTCACGATTGCAGCCCACGTCTTGCTCTCAGAGTTGCCTGGCCTGCCCACAAGGAGAAAATCACCACGCACCCCATACACCACCCGACCTGTCATGTGGGGAACGTCTTTCGCAATATCATACCCGCAGTCCAAGAGCTTCTCCAGGAAGCGCATCCACAGGGTCTCCACGCTGCCCCAGGGGATACGATTGCCCCACCTCTCCGCTTGCTCCTTAGTGTGGAGCTCCACCGCCCAGGCTTCTGGCCGAGAGAAGAGCTTGTCCTCGAGGTCTAGCAGCCAATACTCCCCACCCTCACAGTCTGCCTTGACCACCTGGGGCGCGTGCGAGCTCAGGAGCTCCCGCCAATCATTTACAGACGTGATGCGTTTCTGGACGGCTACGAGACACGGACGCTCCTTCGCCAGGGCCTCCAACCGCCGGAACGAACGTGGATCCCCCTCGACGGCGATCACCCTGGCAGCACCCCGCTGCAGGAAGAAGTCGGCCGTCGAGCCGTAGTCCGCGCCCACGTCCAAGACGACCCTGCCGTCCATGTCCAGCCAGCCCCAATGGGTCTCCAGATCCAAGTCTTCCCAGGGTTTGACTCGCATGACTCACCTCACTCCTTGAACGGCTGAGACACCTTCCAGAGCTCGTCGAAGCATCGGGCCAGCCGTCCCACGCAATTCGGATCACGAACCAATACCGAGACCTCGAAGTTGCGCTCCAGGGCGTAAGGCGTCCAGTTGTGACTGCCGACGATGGCAATCTCGTCGTCGATAATGAGAAGTTTGGCGTGACAGGTGCGGCTCGATCCCAGGGCGTGCACCTCGACCCCTCGGTCCTGGAGCCACTTAGCGGCCTGACGATTCAGCGCCGGCGCACGCCACCCGCCCCCGGCGGAGTTGAGCAGGGCCTGAACTCTTACCTCATCCCGCACTTTCGCCGCCAACTTGATGCAGAGTTCGCGAGAACTCATCTTGGCCGACTTCCCTTTGACCTGCACGACGAACTGCACCGCTTTGATAGAGAACCGTGCGTTCTCCAGGATCGCCGGCACACGCGAGAGATACTCGCGGGCGACCAAGAGATCAGCTGCGCCCACTGGCCCACCTCCTAAAAGCCCGGCCGCCAGGCCCACGGGGTAGGCCAGGCTTCCGCAGACCCAGCGGCCAGGCACATAACATAGTGGGGGCTGGGTAATCCTGCCCCTACTGCTCCCTGCGACGCTCCAGATCCAGGCTCTGCATGTACCTCTGCACGTCGCGGGTGGTATTCACCGCCGCCTTGGC
>CAYWWC010000481.1:0-2675 GCA_964461615.1 uncultured Anaerolineae bacterium | reverse complement strand
ATAGCATTATCCTCACCTTCTTCGGCCGACCCAGGACCCCACAGGATGGCTCGCATCCTCGCCAGCCCCACTCGTTTCTTGATGAGAAAGCGGATGGCAACGCCCTGACCATCGCGCAGAACACCCATCAACAGATGCCTATCCGACACCCGAGGTGCTCCTTCTCTCTCGGCCTCGGCCGCAGCCAGGCGCAAGATGTTCAAGCAATGAGGAGAGAAATTGAACTGCCACGGTGGGCACTCAGTTTTCCAATCTCGGTCCCGGCGTTCGAAGCGTTGCCGCATCTCTTGAGCTAACCTCGCCGGATCCTTGATGCCTAGCTCACGCAGCGCCGCCTGACCATGTCCGTCTGGCAACACCAGCAGCGCAGCGACGAGTTGTGGTGAGGTCACCAGTGCCTGACCAGCCTCTTCTACGGTCTGATGGGCCAGGGCCAGCGCCTCCCGGCCGCTATCGTCCAACCGCTCTTCGGCCAGGAAGCCATCCGGCGCGAAGAGCGGATGAGGAGACAGGAGAGTCTCTAACTGACGTAGGAATTTGTGTAGCTTCTCAGGAACAGGGAGCAACTCTGACGTTTTGAGTTGACCACAAGCGCAGAACAGGTGCCGTACCGTCACGGCGGACGCATCTTCCACCGCCCGGGCCTGCCAGGCCAACTCCAGCAGACGCTGGAAGCCAGGTAAGAGGTAGCGTCGGTTCAGTTCGAGCTCCATGTCCAGTGTGGTCTCCTCCTCACTGAGCTCACGGCGGATCGCCTCACCTATCTGCTGTGGATCAGCAGTGCGTCCATGCCAGAGCGCGGCCGCAAAGCCATCAATGCTCGCAGTGGAAGTCAGGAGCAGATGAGCAACGTTGACTGATGCATGGTGCAAGCACTGAGCCTCGATCATCGCTTGCCGGCAGAACTGCTCCGCTGCGCTGGTCAGAAGCTCAATTTTCAGCCGGCCCTCCGTGTCAAAAGGGTTCTGCCCCTCCAGCCAGGCGGCCATCTTCGTAAGATCAACCCGTAGCAGGGATAACATTGCGCCTGTCAGTCCACCGCCAACGGTCAGGAAACCATGGAACAGGTGGCGTTCCCCAATGGCTGTTGACTCTTGGTCTGCCTTTTGAGCTGCAACCTCTAGAATGCCAAGTAGGCGAGGTGAAAAGTCTTCAATCTTCACACCAGTGTCTCCTTACTCTGTTCCGATGTGCTCTGCCCTAGCTGGTAGATGCGCCGAAAGCCCCGCGATACCCGTTCAGGCGAGCGCTGTTGGGCGCGGAGGCCTGCGCTTACCAGGCTTTGCTCACGTTCCAGCAAGGCCTGGAAGAAGAGGAAGGTGCTCATGCGCTTGGAACCCAGTCCCGCAGCGAGCTTCTCCGCTGTGTGGATGATCTCTCGTGCACTGGGGTCGAGGAGTGCTTCGTCAAGTTGGCCGTCCGGGAAAAGGGGGTGGATCACTTCGCGCATCAACTTGTCCAGATCGATCCCGAGGCTCTTGCGCAGGATACGCGCCGTCTCACCGCCCCCTTCGCGCACGAAGCCGATGAGCAGATGCTTCTCTTCGATTTGTGACGAGCCCTCCTCCTCCGCTGCAGTTTCGGCCAGGCGCAGTATCTGACGCAGGCGTCGGGTCATAGTTAACTCTGCCGCTCTGCCCATTTCCTCGTCCGTGTTTTGTTCGTCACCGAAGTGACGACGAAGCTCGTCCCGCACCCGATTTGGATTCTTCCCCTGGCGGTAGAGGGCTCTTTGAGTGTGGCCGCCAGAGACCTTGGTCAGGCCGATGACCAGGTGAGCAGTCTCCAGATACGTATGGCCCAGCCGACGGCGTTCATCCCAGGCGTAGAACAGGGCCAGCAGCGCATCCTCCCCCAGGCGACGAGTGTTAATTCCCTTCTTCTCATCAACTACTGGCCCAACAACTGGCTCAACTGGTGGCGGTTGGACCACAGGAGTCCCTTCAGGAACGACTAGCCGATTCTGGGGATGGCCGTAGGAGACGAAGGCAGCCCAGGCGACATCATCCTTCATCACTTCACGGCTGCACGCCCGGGCATAGGCCATCGCCTCTCCGAGAGTACGCTTATCAGTCAGTAGGGCTTCGTAGAAGAAGCGAGAGAAGATGCGTGCACTCTGGTCGGAAATAAGCCAGGAGGTACCAATAAAGCCCCTGGCACCACGCGAGAGAAATGCCTCAGGCAAGCTGGACACATTGGCGTCGTATTTGAAAGCGCGGGATCGCTTTCGTGGTTGGTGAGCAGATCCGCAACCATTTACGAAGACCAGTGGTGAGCCAGCCAGGTTGGTTACGATCATGCTAGCCGGAAAATTACCATCGGCCAATTCCAGGAAGCCTTCTTCTTCCTCCTCAGCATAGCCTGCATGGCCTGTATAGTGGATGATGTTGTACTGGCCACTCTTCAGCCGTCCCAGAAACTCCCAGGAGTTTGCCTGCGGTCCTCGCAGGACGTGAACAGTGACGCCTTTCCCTTTCAGGAATTGATATAGTTCCTTGGCTTCTCTATCAGCTTCCTCCAATTCTCCTGTCGGGTTGGCTATGATCAAGGCCACCATGCTCTCAGGCGGGAGCATTGGTTCATCCGGTGGTAAGAGCTCAGGGAGCGTGCGGCTGATGACGCAGCGGACGCCCAGGAATTCGTGTCCATCATGGAGCAGTTCCCATGGCATGGTA
>CAYWWC010000480.1:0-2689 GCA_964461615.1 uncultured Anaerolineae bacterium | reverse complement strand
CCTTTCGGGTATTAGATCTCTCACCGTCAGATTAGCCAGATCTTCCTCACCATACCCAAACTCTCGCTCAAAAGCTAGATTAGTCTCAGCGAAATTCCCCTCTAAATCGTGAAAGTATAAGAAGTCAGATACGTTCTCAAAAATGTCACGATATTTCTGCTCACTCTCCCGCAGCGCCTCCTCCGCCTGCTTGCGCTCGGTGACGCCCCGCAAGGCAATCAGCCGGCCAGTGAGGCGGCCACGCCGGTCATACAGAGGCGAGATACGCAGGTCATAGATGCCTTGGGCCTCACCTTCACCCAGGATGATCTCTGCGCACGCCTCCCCTTCGACTTCGCTCAGGACAGGTGTCACGTCGCGGTAGCGTTCGACCAGATCCGGCTGACCAGATAATATCTGGGCAGCCGGTCGTCCAATGACCTCTGAGGCCGGGCGACCGATGATCCGCCCCGCAGCCGGGTTGAGGTCCACGATACGGTCCTGCGCATCCAGCACGATCACGCCATCGCTCATGCCTTCGATGATGGCATCGCGCGCCACCGGCACGATGTCTAGCAACTGGAAGTAGAAGAGTCCCCAGGCTACCGCCAGGCAAGACAATGTGAAAGCAAAGGGCGTCAGGTCCAGGTGGGGAAAGGGACTCAAGCCAGAGACATATAGCGCGTTCCCCACCCACGGCACCAGCGCGCCAATCAGCAGAGCGCCGGCCTGTCCCCGGTACAGGTAGGGCGAACGAATGAGCGCCCGGATGAGCACCAGTGTGCCGAGCAAAAGCAACAAGTAGGAATACCCTATGTGGACCCAGTACCACGCGCTACGAGTGAAGTCCATCACCGAGAACAAGCCACTGGTGTCCAGCCTGATGTTGCTCCAGATCAGACCGTGGACGTCGTTGGTCCAGACCAGCAGCAGGGTGACGGGAGACTCAATAGTCAGCAGAGCCACGTTGCGGCGCGTCAGCCACTTCTCTCGGCCGGTGTATTGGAGCACAACGGCCAGCCACGCCACGGGCACCATGACGATACCCAGGTACTGAACCCTGGCCCAAAAGACTTTGGTCGGCAAATCAGCGCTGCCCAGTTCCAATGCGTACCCCAGCGACCACACGGCCACAGCCAACGCGAGCAACACGAACGGCGTTGCCCCAGGCGCAGGGCGACGTCGCCAGCCAAAGAACGCGAGAGCAGCCGATACAACCGCTGCTCCGAGCAACGGTAACACATAAGGGTTGTACTGCCAGTGCATCATTCCCCCTCCTACCGTTCGACTGGCCAATACCCAATAGCTAATAGCCGATACCGAATAGTCTATGGCTTATGTCATCTGCTATCTGCTACTTGCCGGTTGGCTTCAACCCCAGGTCAGCGTAAAAAGCATCGAAATCGAAACGCTCGTTGAGCATCTCCTGGAAACGCTGCACCTTCTTCTCTTGATGGAGGCGGGTCTTGCCAAAGAACTGCTCAATGATCTCCACCGTGGTCAGGGTGTCCTGCTTGGTCAAGATCACCGGTACGCCCACCTCCTCGGCCCGGCCGAGGATGAGAGGGCTGGGGTAGAGGTTGCCCGTCAGGATGAGGCACCTGGTCGAGGTCTCCAGAGCCGCCAGTTGGATGTCGGAGCGGTCGCCGCCGGTGATGACGGCCTTGTTGGGTTTGCGGCGGAAGTAGGTCAGAGCAGAATCCACGTTCATGGCCCCAACCATCAGGTACTCCACCAACTCCTCGCCTGCTTCAGGACAACAGATGATTTCGCCCCCCAGGCCGTTGGCCAGTTGGCCCACGCTGATAGACATGAGCAGCCTCTCCTGGGGCAAGACGGCAAACACCTTGACGCCCCGCTCCTCCAGATAAGGCTTGACCATCTCCTGGACAAAGCGCATCCGTTGTCGCGGCACGGCGTTGATGACAGTTCCGATCATGGAACCACCGAACAGTACGCTGGCCCCCAGGACATCGTCCACCACCAGGCCGCTGGTGTACTTGACCACCACCAACTCGCGAGCATTCATGAGGTCAGCAACCAAAGGCGCCGACAGGTTAATGAGGGAACCCTCCATGCAGTGCGCCCCTCCTTCCAGGATGACCACATCTTTCCCCTGGGCAACCTGGGCATAAGCTTCCCTGAGCCGAGCCACGAAGTCGGTCTCCTCTTCGCCCGTCAGTATGCCCTCCACCACCTGGGGCATCAAGGCAATGGGGGCGATGGCCTCCAGGGGTTCGGCGAGATCGAAGATTTGCCGAATGAACTGGGCATCCTCGTCAACCGTCTGGCCCGCCACCTTTCTGGCGGTGGTGCTCAGCGGCTTCATGTAGCCAATGGTGAAGCCATCGCGCCTGAGCTTGTTCCCCAGGCCGACGCACAGAGCCGTCTTGCCCGAGAAGGTCACCGTTGAAGTTATGTATAGCGTGTTCATATTCCATCTCCTTTCTTTTAAGCGTCTTAGCGTCTCAGCGTCTTGGCGTTACGGCGGATTAGTGCTAGTTTCGAGTGCGGCCTTGCTTGATCTGCTTTTCGACAGCGTTGATAAAGCCTTGTAGTATCTTGGCTGCCTCTTTGCGAGCCTCCTCCAGCTTGCCAACCTTTTCCCCGTCGAGATAGCCCAGCCGATGGCTCAAGTGAATGTAGTACTCCACCTCCGACAAGGAAGCCCTGGCTATGTAGAGAAAGTGCCTGAACTCCTTGAGATACT
>CAYWWC010000479.1:0-2700 GCA_964461615.1 uncultured Anaerolineae bacterium | reverse complement strand
CGCTGACAGCGACACCCACCAGTACGCCAACTAGGACTCCAACGCCCGCGCCAACCAACACGCCGACGATAACGGTGACCAGCCCCCCAACGGCTACGCCAACGAACACGCCTACAAGCACACCTACGGAGACGCCAACGCCCACCAATACCCCGACGCCCACGCCAACGCTCCCTGACATACCGACCAGCACGGCCACGCCGACACCAACGGCCACCCACACACCCACGCCGACCAACACCCCCACACCTACGAGCACGCCGACGCCAACGGCAACTGGCACAACGGTGACGGCAACTTACACCCCGACACCGACCAAGACGGCCACACCGACAAGCACACCTACAGCTACGCCGACGAGTACACCTACAGCTACGTCGACGAGTACGCCCACCGCCACGCCGACGGAGACACTTCCCCCTGGTGACGTTGCTCTCTCCATCATTCTCTCGCCAAAGAACGCGGCAGTGAACGACATCTTCACCGTGGACATCCAGGTTGACGCTGGCAGCCAACTTGTAGATACGGTGGACGCTTACTTGAGCTTTGACCGCAACTACCTGCGGGTGGTAGATACCAGCGGTAACGAGACTAACAGCATCACCCCAGGCAGCACCCTACCGCTGGTGCTGCAGAACAGCGCCAACAATAGCACCGGGCGCATCACCTACAGCGCGGGCAAGCAACTGGGAGCCCCCTCGCCCAGCGGCGTCTTCACCCTGGCCACCATCCGCTTCAAGGCTATGGCCCAAACCACAGACACGACGGTGGCCTTCCTCATCGGCAGCAACGTCTTCTATCAGGGCGATTCGGTGCTGGACTCCACCCACGATGGCACCGTGATCATCACCGAAACGCCCTTCCGGGGCGAGGTCACGCTGCAGGGGCGGGGTAGCGCTGGCGATTCTCGCTGGGAGAACTTCCCCTTGACGGTGACCTTCTACCCGCCTGGAGGCTCTACCCCAGCAGAGACCCACAACACCTCCACCGACCGCTACGGCGTTTTCAGCATCGCCGGCGTTGGCTCTGGCGCCTACGACGTCGAGGTGAAAAACGCCCACACCCTGAGCACCAGGCGGACGAACGTTACTGTCCCGGTTGGTATTGATCCGGTGAACTTCTGCACCCTGTTGGAGGGAGATGCCAACGACGACGACCAGGTGGCCGGGGCAGACTTCTCCATCCTGATCACAGCCTACGGTACTTGCCAGGGGGAGCCAGGGTACGACAGCCGGGCCGACTTCAACGGTGATGACTGCATCGGCGGAGCTGACTTCTCCCTGCTGATCACAAACTACGGTCAACAGGGACCGCTGCCGTGCCCAGTCGCCTCAGCGATGCTCTCGGCGATCGAGACAGCAGGTACTGTGGACATCAGCATCCAGCCCCCCTTGAGGAGCGTCTCTGTAGGTGAGATCTTCACCTTGGACATTCAGATCGCTGCTGGCGAACAAGCAGTGGACATTGTGGATGCCTACTTGAGCTTCGACCGCAACTACCTGCGGGTGGTAGATGCCAGCGGTAATGAGACCAACAGCATCACCTCTGGCAGTACACTGCCTCTCGTGCTGCAGAACAGCGCCGACAACAGCACCGGGCGCATCACCTACAGCGCGGGCAAACAACCGGGGTCGCCCTCACTCAGCGGCGATTTCGTACTGGCCACTATTCGTCTCAAGGCCATAGCCGAGACGCCACCTGAAGGCACAGCGATCACCTTCCTGGACGGTACTGATGTATTCTATCAGGGCAACTCAGTGCTGGGCAATCTGGTCAATGGAAACGTGGTTAGCACGGGCGATCCGACAGCGACGGCAACCTCGACAGCAACGTCTACACCAACCAATACCCCGACACCAACGACCACGCCGACGAGCACACTTACGCCAACGGCCACCGTGACAATGACGCCGACCAGCACCCCCACACCTACGGATACGCCCACACCCACTGCTACGGCGACTGTCGGTCCGACCGGGACACCCACGGCAACACCCAGCGTAACCACCACTCCGACGGAGACTGCTACGGCCACGCCGACACCTACAGCCACGCCGGGGCCGGTGGTAGCTGTCTCCCCACTGGTGGGCTATCCCGGACAAGAGTTCACTTTCACTGGCTCACGTTTCACACCCAATGGCCTCGTGCACGAGGGCCTCACTGATCCCAACCAGGACTATCATTACAATGGTTCCTTTTACGCCGACTCATCTGGAGGGTTTGTGCGGACTGTCGCCTCGGAAAGTGACTGGCTTCTGGGAGTCTATACTTACGCAGCTTTTGACTCCGCCAAGAACTGCG
Organism: uncultured Anaerolineae bacterium; assembly: GCA_964461615.1. Classification (GTDB taxonomy): domain Bacteria; phylum Chloroflexota; class Anaerolineae; order VGOG01; family VGOG01; genus CAZVCJ01. The sequence continues at coordinate 399 of CAYWWC010000479.1, read as the reverse complement.
ACGCCTCTGTACAGTTCACGATCTCCGATTCTGTGCCGACGCCGACCACCACGCCTACACCGACCAATACATCCACAACAACACCGACCAACACACCTACAGCCACAGCAACACCAACCAACACACCTACAGCCACACCCGTACCAACGGCCACGTCCACTGCAACAGCCACCGACACACCGACTGCTACGCCTACGTTAACATTTACCTACCAGGTCTATCTCCCGCTGCTGTGGAAGGGCCGTTAGTGATCGTGGACATCATGCTGGTGGCGGTGCATTGGGGAGGAACTTGTGAGTGAGGTAACGCAATCATGAGAACCAAACATTCGCGCCTAACCCTATTATTACAACGAGACTTCACTCTAGTTGATCAAGTAGCGCCATTCGGCGTTTACGG
>CAYWWC010000478.1:0-2715 GCA_964461615.1 uncultured Anaerolineae bacterium | reverse complement strand
GTAGTTATGGCTTCCGTGGCATCCGGAATGATGTCAAGATCGACTTCGGCAAAAAGTGTCGGAGCCTTATCATCATTGGCGGCAACGGAAAGGGTAAGTCAAGCTTCGTGGATGCAGTCGAATGGCTATTGAATGGGCGAATAGAGCACCTGGCTCGTGAGGGATGCGGAGATTCGGCTTACCGGCATCGGCTCCTACCCAATGATGAGATGGCCCGGGTCGAGATAGTGACCCGCGATCCGCAGCTATCTGGAAGCCGAACGTTGGATAGCAAGAGGCGCACCCAATTCAACCCCGAAGATAGCCCACTGATTCAGCTCATTGACCAAGCACGGGGAGACACGGTTATCTTGCGCTATGGGCAAATGTGCGACTTCGTTGATAAGACCAAGACGGAAAAGCTCCGCTACCTTGCAGATATTCTGGGAATGGGAGCATTATCCAATCTACGGGATGCACTACTCAAGACCGTCAACAGGTTGCAGAAAGATGGGGATTACCGTTACCTGCTCAGCCAAATAGCGGAGTATGAAAAGCAGTTAAGCCATGCCGTAGCCCCGAATAGGTTCAGTGAACCTAACATTATTGCCCTGGCGGAGAGCTTGCGGCAGAAACTGGGTGGGCAGATTCCGGTCGAAGATATGCATTCCCTGCAAGCAAGCACGGATGAACTCCTGGCACGCAGTCGGCGCGATGAACGAGCGCGTGAGATCATACTATTGCGTCAGCATCTGTCTGATTTAGAACCCGTGTTGGACGATGATACAACAACTCAACAGATCAGAGCGTTGGCTAGCGATGTAGCAGCTCTCCGGGCAGACAAAGCGGCAGTAGACCAGATCGCGTTGGCTGAACTATACAAAGCAGGTCAGGAGGTGATCGGGCGCCAAATTGGGGATACCCGTGCTTGTCCTCTGTGTGGCCAAGAGGTAACCCGCCAGGAGCTTATGGATCATCTGTGCTCGCAGCTCGAAGCAATTGGCGAGATCAGGGCCCGATTGGGCAACCTGGACTCGACACGGCAGGCTCTGACAAAGATACTCCGCAAGTGGCATACCTGGCTGACTACAGTTCACACTGTTGCCACAGGTCTAAGTCTGGCAGAAGGCAAAAAACTGAAGAAGGCAGCAGAGACAGCAATTGATCAGGTCAAAAGCTGGCAAGATAGTCTGGAAGCGGAAGGCAACCCACTACGCCCTGTCCCCGAGCCATCCTCTGAAGAGCGTGCGGTTATTCACATTTTTGCGAAAGTACGCAACGAAACGGTAGTTGCTATGACGCGCCATCTAAGCAATCTTGAAGGAAGTGCGGAGCAGAAAGCCTACTACGACCAACTGGAATTGCTCGATCGATTAGCACGTGACTTCGTTGCATGGCATCGCACGTGCAGACGAAAAAGCCATTTTGAACGTCAGATCAAGACAATGGAAACGATCCATGCTCTTTGCGAGCAGATGGAACGTGAAGCGCTCGAACAGGTATTGAAAGCAGTATCTACCGACGTTAACAAATACTATCTGAAATTGCATCCAGGCGAAGGGTTTGACAAGGTCCGCCTTTGGCCGACCAAAACTCGTGGTGTCGAGTTTGAGTTTACTTTTCATGGTGAGAAGATCAGCCCCCCAGGCCAATTGATGAGCGAGTCGCACCTCAACACGCTAGGAGCCTGTCTTTTTCTCGCTTCGGCACGGCATTTCAACCGATACACCCGCTTCTTGATCTTGGATGACATTATCAACAGTGTGGATGCAGGTCATCGTACCCCTTTGGCTCGATTGCTGCGTGACGAATTTGAGGATTTTCAGCTGATCTTATTGACTCACGATCGAATGTGGTTCGATATCCTGCGGCGAACAGCGCCAAGCTGGATGACACTAGAGATTGGCGGTTGGTCGTATGAAGGAGGTCTTTGGTTCAAGGAAAAGCCGGGAGATTTGGAATACGAGGCGTGTCAGCACCTCCAGCAGGGTGACATTGCAGCAGCAGGTAACAAGGCTCGCCGATGGCTGGAGCGTGTTCTGAAGGAGCGCTGCTTTGACCTCGAAGTCCGGGTTTCTTTCCGCTACAATGACCGAAATGAAGAGCGAATGCCAGGAGAGTTATTGCCAGCACTCCGTAAGCACATAGAACACACCGAAATCTACACGACCAATAGAACGCTGTTTCAGGATTTGGAGGCAAGTCAGTTCATTGGCAGTCGTCTTTCTCACGACAGTTTATATCCGTCGGGAGCACCACAGCCAACGGATGTCGATTTATTTCTGCAAGATGTTCGTCGTCTTGGTGGTCTCTTCCTGTGCCCCGACTGCAGCACCTTCATTGCAGCCAAACATACTCCGGCTTCAGCCAAACGAAAGAACTGCAAGTGTGGCAAATTAGAACTGCGGTAAATAATCACGGTTCACGACCTGTGTAAACACTCGCTGACTTCTTCAAGCAGCACCGTTCGCTTCGCATCTATTCTATCGGAGAGATAATGAACCAACAATCCAAACGTGCCATCAAATCTCTAGTCCTCACTCTGCGCCACAAGCTGGAGGACGACATCGCCATCCAACTGAAGCGCTACGGCTTCGCTGGCGAGCGCTGGCTGCCTCTGGAGCGGCTGCCCCACATCGAGCGGGACGACCAGGCAGCGAGCGACCACTACCGGCTGAAGGCCGCCCTGGAGCAGCAACTCCGCCGCATGGGGGTGGGCACGGCGAAGGCGAAGCC
>CAYWWC010000477.1:0-2727 GCA_964461615.1 uncultured Anaerolineae bacterium | reverse complement strand
GTTCCAATGCTAGACTGGCGCAAAGCCAGCCGAGAAATGTGCCATTGTCGAACTATTTGACCCAGAAACAATGGAACCACATTGTTGCCCCGGCGAACCATCCTGAAATGACTGACTATGAAGACCATCTGAAAGAGACGATCCGATCTGGACGACGCCGACAGGAGCCATTGAATCCTCGCAAGTATCGCTACTCACGATATCTCGATGACTTGCCGGGCGACAGCAACCATATCGTGGCTATCGTGCTCTTCACGTTCGATGTTGATGAACATGGTCAGACGATCGAGAATAACTTCGTGGCGACCGCTTTCTTCAAGCACATCCGGTTGAAAGGATAGCAAATGACTGTCGAGAACCCTGTGTATTCATACGACAAGGACGTGGATGTTCTCTATATCTCCTTCTGCCCTGGCGAGAAGGCAACAACTGCCGTCGAGCTGAACGACGCTATCCTCCTGCGCCTCAACAGGGAGGAGAGGCGGGCAGTCGGTGTGACACTGATGGACTTTTCGGTGCTAATCCAGCCGACGAACCTAGGTCCCAGAAACTTTCCGCTGACCGGATTGGCTGACCTGGAGGAGGACTGGCAGGAGATGGTCATAGAAATCATCACCAGCCCGCCAGTCAATCAAGTTTTGAAGGTATCAACCTACTCCCCTTCCATCGTGGAAACCATCCCCATCACTTCTGTCGAAAGACCTCCCATTCCAGTTAGTGCAGCAGCATGACCAGCTTTGACAAAGAAAGGCCCTCCAAGTTCTAAGGAGGGCCTTTTTGTTCGGCATCTGGAGATGTAGATTTCTAGGGTTTGCACCTCCTGACCAGCACCAGAACGAAGCCATTCGCACTCCGCCGGACGGTTGGTGAAGCCGTGCAGGGCAATGACCATGGGACCGACATCAGTGCCCACCGTAACTGCCCTACGCTTTTGCCTGGCAAGGGTTTCGAGTTAGGATCATTTGTAGGTGCGTTCTTTCCTCCGATCTACCTTGTCTATGACTACCACCTTCTCGCGGTCATAGATGCTGTAGATGATGCGATAGGGCCCTACACGGATGCGGTGCACTCTGCCCGCCAGCTTTTTGACGCCAAACGGGCGGGGATTGTTGGCCAGGGATTCGATGGCTTTGGCTACTTTGGGGTAGATCTTGTCATCCACCTTGTCGAGTTGCCGTTCGACGCGGCGGCTGGCGGTCTTAACCTCGTACACTGGTTCGGACCTTTCGTTCAGCATCATACTCAGCAAAAAATCGGCCCTGTCCAGCCTGATACTCGGCCTCGGCCTGGAGCGCGTCTTGCAGGTCTTCAATGTCCTCCAAGAGCTCAATCACGGCCTCGTACTGCTCAGGGGGAAGGAGAAAACCTGTTACCTGATCGTCCTGGAGCAACCGCACCGGCCGGGTTTCGAGCAGGCTGAGCAGAACGTCGAACCGGGTTTCAGGAATAGTTATAGTTTTCATCGCACCTGCCTCCCTCTGCTTTCGTTAGCGGACAGCGCACGGTAGTTCCGCAATTATACCGTTCTTTTGAACCGGTGTCAATTGTTGATCAAAAAGACCTCAGAGGTCTCTGCAGACCCCCGAGGTCTTTTGATTAGAGATTCACGAGCGCCGCCGCGGTGTCAGACCGCCAGCAGTTGAGACATACGTGCTAAGCCGGCTGTGCAGATTGAAATAGCGGTGCGGTAAACTGACCGATCGGCTCCATCTGGCCATTGAGTACGTTTTCAACGATTCGAGCAGACCTCAGTGGCATTGATTCGCAACCACATTCGGGGCAAACGTACATTTCTAAATCACGGATCACGATCGGCCTACCAGCACGGTCAAAAATCCGCTCTACCCGGACGCTCTCCATGTAAACAGAACAACCATTGGGACATTCCATAGCACTACTTCCTATTTGCCGTAATGATGAACGCAGGCCGGCAGTCTTTCACAGTTACCGTAATGCGCCTCCTGCGAATGGTGAATTTGGTGAATTTGCCTCCTGATCGCTCGTCTGGTTCCTTTTTTCTTACAGTTCCACTTAGAACTACATCAAGCACTTGATTAATCGCAATACCGTTTTCACATATGCGTTCGACCAGGTGTGGCCCAAAAGTGATGACTTCAGAACGAACATCGTCTCGAATCTGTTCAATTGACATCGGAGTAACCGCCATCCACTGTGATGAATTGATAGCTTTCTGATTGCAGAGCGGTTTACGTTTCGCCCATATTATACCACCAAAACGAGCGGAGGGCAATAGTCGAAAGACCTCCCATTCCAGTTAGTGCAGCAGCATGACCAGCTTTGACAAACAAAGGCCCTCCTTGAAACAGGGAGGGCCTTTTTGTTCGGCATCTGGAGACGTAGATTTCTAGGGTTTGCGCCTCCTAACCAGCACAACCCCCAGACCCGCCAGGCCAGCCAGCGCCACTAGCCCTAGCCACGGCGCTACCAGCCCCAGCCTGTTCACCGGCACGACGATGCCGCCGACAGGTGTGCAGTTACCGTTCGGCTGATGGTTCGGCAGGCTCAACATGTGGCTCACGGCAAAGCCACAACTGGACTCGCACCAGCTAGCAGACGTCAGCTTCAGGACACACCAGCGAGTTGTTATGCTGAGCCATTACTCTTGGTCGATTGAAAATTCCGCGAGAACGAAGCACCGGTTGACGCAGATACGAGCGGCGTAACTCTTGGAGCGCCCCTATCACTTGCATTCCTAACTACGTCTCT
>CAYWWC010000476.1:0-2732 GCA_964461615.1 uncultured Anaerolineae bacterium | reverse complement strand
TGCAGTTGTTAAAGATCAAGCCATGGTCGATTGTACCCATGACGTTACAATGTCACATTTGCCCAGAAGAATGAGCTGATGTTCGTAGTCAGGCACGAAACGAAGTGGAGTGCCGTCAAATGCGGGGCGAACGCCACTCCGCTAACGCTTCGTCGCTGACTACGAACGAAATGTGACATTGTCGAACTACTCAGCTGGCGGTTGAAACCGCGCCTGGAGAGCTAAAGCTGACTGTCCACCTACGTGGACAGCGACGTCCACGCAGGTGGACGCCCGGCTGAAAGCCCTGGAGAGGCGATTTCAATCGCGGCAAAGGGTAGCCTGAGCAGTTACCAAATTTTCATTTTTTCGTGTTAATTCGTGGCAAATTTCTCAATAGGGTCTCAAGGAGCTTCAGGAGACGATCTCTTTTGTACTCCAGGTGATCCAGTCGCTGCAAGTCTCGCCAGCTATCAGCCTCCTCAAGGGCGCCATCCCGGTAGCGTGCCTCCATGTCCGCAACGCTGGATACGCCGTAACGGCCGCTGATCTGGAAGATCTCGGCTTTGATTTCACGAAGCTGGCGCTCCAAGAGACTGCGCGTACCCTGCTTCAATAACTCCTCTTGAGACAGGTAGAGTTCTTGAGCCACTGTCTTGAGCATCGCTTGCACTTGTACAGTCATTGGAACACTCCCTTGGTCTTGCAATCACGGCTCTCTGACCCTGATTATACACTCAATGACGGTAGAAAGCAAAGGCCAGTCCTGCCAGCTTGAGTAAGGGAGCACGGGAGCAGGGGAGTAGCAGTTGAGCCTGGATCGCATGTCGAGATAACCCTCCATCCTCCGCTTTCCTCCTTTCCCCCTTCCTTGTTTCCGAAACCCTGTACAGCGCCTGCGTTAACCCCATGATGCACCAGGGAATCACCGCACGGCCATGAAGTGGCCGTGCTACGGAGCTTCCGCCCGATGAAGTCGGGCTCAAGAACCCCGTTTCACGGGGTGGCAGCTCCGTAGCCGTGGCACTTCATGCCACGGCGGGGCTGGCCAACAACCTTTTTCCCGCAGGCTGCCGTCTTAGCTTGATGCTCATGGTGTCCCCGCCCCGTCTAGGGCTGCTCGGCCGCGAAATCAGGGCGAGGACGCCCCTCCGTAGCAGGGTAAGGCGAGCTTCGGCTCTCCGAAACCCTGTACAGCGCCATCGTTAATCCCATGATGCACCAGGGGATTATGGACGGTCTGGCGGGGCCCCAGGTGACGGAATCGGTCAGGCCGTGTATGCCCATGATGAGCAGGCTGACCAGAAGGCCCAAAGCCAGGCTCTGTGGCCCGACCTCTTTCCTGGCCCCATAGGCGCGATAGGCCTTCCAGGCGGCCATCAGTGCGCCGCTGAAGAGACCCACAAAGGCTACCAGTCCCGGCAGCCCCAGGTCCGCGGCCACCTGCAGGAACAGGTTGTGGGCATGGGGGATGGCGGCGTCTGGGCCGGCCAGGAAATAGGGGTACATGACCGGCACTACTTTGCCGAAGGTTCCCAGGCCGCCCCCCGTGTATGGAAAATCCTGGATCATGTAGATGGCCCGCGACCAAACCTCCTGTCTGCTCGCCCATCCCCCCAGGGCATCGGTGGTCAGTAGCAGGTCTGCCAGGGTCCCCATCCCTACCCGCTGTATGGCTGCGGCCAGCCCCAGGCCCGCCGTCAGGCTCAAGATGATGAACCACCGATTCACCATTATGGCAAACAGCAACATCCCTAGGGCTAATGCTATGTAAGCCCCACGCGACTGGGTCAGTACCGTGATGGCCAGCATCAATACCAGAGCCAGGGCCAGCACCAGTTTGTAGATCCATCGGCAAAGATTTAACCACAAAGGCACAAAGGCGCGAAGAAAGGATTTCAAGAACCTGGTGTCCTGGTGTCTTGGTGGTTGCTTATGAGATTTGAGCCTTGTTTGGTTACGGCTTGTCCGGAGCAGGGAGATGCCGATGGGAATAATGAGCGCCAAAGCCCCGGCCAGGACGTTGGCATTAATGAGATCCGTCAGCAGCCGGGGGAAACGTTGGTAAACGCCTGGCAAGTTGAAGAGTCTGCTCTTGCCCCACGTGGTTCCAAAAGGCGCTATCAACGCTATCCCCCCGCCGCCCAGAACCAACAGGGTGGCCATCCGCCACACGTCTCTCTCCGAACGAAGGGTGTTGACCAGCCCGTAAAACAGGGCCAGGCCGGCCAGGATCTGGTACAAAACGATGCGGCTCATAGCCAGGTCCACGGAAGCATACAGGGCCACGGGCATCATCACCAAAAGCCCCAGGATGGGAACATCCACTGGCGTAGGCACACTGAAACGCCCCGTAGCCAGCCGGCGGATCGGCCAAAGGAGCACGATCAGCGCCAACCCCAGGGCCGCAAACCGACTGGGAAATATGAGCAAGGGCACGGCCAAGACCAAAAACCAAAGCTCGTGATCAGCGATCCACTTCATGAGCTGCTGAAAATGGGCTTTGGGCTCGGCCTTTTCCTCTGCCCCTCCGATCCCCACGCTGGCCTCTACCATGAGAACCCATCCTAGTACCACTCCTCCGAAGGCGGCTATCCCCAGGCCGAGATAGGGCCGGCTTCCAATGAAGGAGATGGCATAGAGGGAAGCCAGCATCCACAAGGCCCAGGGCCATAAGCTTTCAAGCAACGATTTTATCATTGTGGCTCTCTGGTAGTTTGCAGGCTTGCTTTGCCAAGTGGTCAATTCTTCGC
>CAYWWC010000475.1:0-2747 GCA_964461615.1 uncultured Anaerolineae bacterium | reverse complement strand
CGACTTCGTGCCGGTCCACAGTCCGGGGACCCCGGCGATCGACGAGTCGGCGCTCGATCAGTTTGGCCCCAACAACTACCCGGGCGTCACGAGCGTCGACATCTCCGGCAGCATGGTCTACGAGATCGAGATCGACGCGTTCGACCCCACCTTCTTTCTTACCGACGTTGCAGACTCCGACGGTGACGGGGACCCGGCGAACGAGGCCTTCGACTTCACGTTCTCGACCGATACGCTGGCGGCGTTCCGCAACCAGAACCCGTCCGCCATCGTCGGCACCAACGCCTTGCGGGCCGAGGCAGGCGAGGTCCCGGTTTTTGGCGTGAATGAGACCATCAATGGTAACGCGTATCGAAAAGGGGACCACCGCAACAGGCCGAGACCGTGGGTTGGACCAGGTTGTCCGATCACGGAAAGGGCCGATAAGGATGTTGACGGTGGACCAGTATGAACTAATTCGACGTAAGCACTTCAAGGACGGGATGAGCCAGCGGGCGATTGCCCAGGAGCTGGGTCATTCGCGCAAGACGGTGGCCAAGGCGATTGTGAACGCCATTCCGCCGGGTTACCAGTTGCGTCAAGCGCGGGCCAAGCCGGTGATCGGGCCGGTGCAACACCTGATTGATGCCTGGCGGCAGCAGGATCGGCACGTGCGCCGCAAGCAGCGTCACACGGCGCAACGGATCTACGAGCGTTTGAGGGATGACTACGACTTCAAGGGCCATCCGGCGACGGTGCGGGCGTACGTGGCGAGCGTGAAGCCTCCCGGAGGTGAGGTGTTCATGCCGTTGGCCTTCGAGCCCGGCGAAGAAGCTCAGGTGGACTGGCACGAAGGCTGGCTGATCGAAAACGGCGTGGAGATCAAGGCCCAGTTCTTCTGCATGAAGCTGTGTTACTCGAAGGCCACCTTTGTGTGTCAGTATCGGCGGGCGACGCTGGAGGCGTTCTTGGACGGTCACGTTCGGGCGTTTGCCTATTTTGGCGGGGTGCCCGGACGGTTGGCCTATGACAATCTGGGCTCAGCGGTGGTCCGGGTGGGACCGGGTCGCGAGCGTCGGCTCAACGAACGGTTCAAGCACCTGCGTAGCTGGTACTTGTTCGACACCCGCTTCTGCAACGTGGCTCGGGGCAACGAGAAGGGCGACGTGGAGAACCTGGCCAAGCGCTCCGAGCGGACCTATCTGGTGCCCACGCCCGACGTGGGTGATCTGCGTGAACTGGGTCCGAAGTTACTGGTCGACTGTGAGCGGGATCTGGATCAGGCGGCGCCGCCACCGCATGACGGCCGGACGCGACGCGAGTTGTTCGAGCAGGAGAAGCGTTACCTGCGGCCGCTGCCCGACCAGCCGTTCGAGGCCTGCCGGGAAGTCTCGACCTTCGTGGACAAACGATCGCTGGTGCAATACGAGACGAACTGCTATTCGGCGCCGGTGCAGTGGGCGTATCAGGCGGTGGTGATCAAGGTGTTCGTGGAGCGCATCGAGCTGTTCTGTCAGCATCAGCAGGTGGCGGTGCACGCGCGTTGCTATGACCGTCAGCAGTACGTGCTCACGCCCGAACACTACCTGAAACTGCTGGCCCAGAAGCCGGGCAGCCTGGACAACGCCCGGCCGTTCAAGGGTCAGCCCTGGGGGCCAGACTTTGACCTGATGCGTCGCGAGTTGGAGTATCGCAGCGAAACGCATGGGACGCGTCAATTCATCGACATCCTGCTGTTGATGACCGAGTACCCGCCGGCGGAGGTCAAGCAGGCGGTGAAGGTCTGCGTTCGGCGCCGGGCCTTCGCTTATGAAGCGGTGTGGGGTGCGTTGCGCAACGAGCCGCTGCGGCCACGGGGCCAACTCGACCTGTCGGATCGTCCCGAACTGATCACCGTCAGCGATGGCACGCGTCCGGTGGCAACCTACGACCAGCTTCGTGATCGAGAGGAGGTGCTGGTATGAACCCGGACCAGCAATTGCTATTGCACAGCTACCTCAAGACGCTGAAGCTGCCCACCTTCACTCGGGAATACGAGGCGGTGGCCCGGCAATGCGCCCAAGACAGTGCTGCTTACCCCGCGTTCCTGCAGCAACTGGCGGAGTTGGAGGTGCAACACCGCCAGGCTCAAGCCATTGAACGGCGCATTAAACAGGCGGGCTTCCCGCTGGTCAAGGAACTGTCGGACTTTGACTTCGCGGCGGCGCCCCAACTCAACAAGAAACGCGTGCTGGATCTGGCCCAATGCCAGTTCATCGAGCACCGTGCCAATCTGGTCTTTCTCGGAGCGCCCGGCCTCGGCAAGACGCATTTATCGATCGGCATCGGCCGCCAAGCCTGTCGCCGTGGCTACAAGGCGAAGTTCTTTACCGCCGCGTCCCTGGCCAATGCTTACCTCGAAGCGCGCGAGGAGCGTCAAATCACGCGCCTGGAAAACCACATCCGACGCTGTGACCTGATCATCGTCGATGAGCTGGGCTATCTTCCACTCGACCGCACGGGCGCTGAACATCTGTTCAGCTTCTTCAGCCAGTGCTACGAGACGACGAGTCTGATGGTGACGACGAATCTGCCCTTCACCGACTGGCCGCAGATCTTCGCCGGCGACGAACGCCTGACCGGCGCGTTGCTGGATCGCCTGACGCACCACATTCACATTGTCGAAATGCTCGGCGACAGCTACCGACTCAACGCGAGCAAGAGCCGAAACCGACGGAAACGAGGTGACACCAAGGCATAACTGATTATCGGACCCCCACCCCATGGGG
>CAYWWC010000474.1:0-2751 GCA_964461615.1 uncultured Anaerolineae bacterium | reverse complement strand
CTAAATTCGTTGTAGTGTTCAGCCAGGCAGCAGCAGGTCGCGGGCCATCAAATCATGTGCCAAAACTGCTACCCAGGGGCGTCCTCGCCCTGCCCAAGGATGGTTCGGTCGCAAAATCGGGGCGAGGACGCCCCTCCGTAGCGGGGGAAACGAGGGTCTTGCTCCTGATTCGTTTGATTCTAAATTCGTTGTAGTGTTCAACCAGGCAGCGGCAGATCGCGGGCCATCAGATCATGAAAGGTTTCTCTCCTCTGGATGAGGTTGGCTTGTCCGCCCCTGACCAGGACCACTGCCGGACGTAGGACAAGGTTGTAGTTGCTGGCCAGGGGCAGACAGTAGGCTCCAACCATGGGCAAGGCCAACAGATCGCCCGCCGCCAGGCGAGGCAAAGCGATGTCGCGGATGAGCACATCACCCGATTCGCAGAACCTCCCGGCTATGGTCACCGTCTCCTCGGGTGGCAAGTTGGCCCTGTTGGCCACCAAAGCCGTGTAGCGAGCGCCATAAAGAGCCGGACGAATGTTGTCCGCCATGCCGCCGTCCACGGAGACGTAGGTGCGCACGCCAGGGATCTCCTTGCGCGCACCGACGCGATAGAGCGCCACCCCCGCCGGGGCGATGACCGAACGGCCCGGCTCGATCACCAACGTGGGCAGAGCCAGCCCATGGCGGCGACAGCTTTCAATCACAGCCTGACTCACGGCCTGCACATATCGGGCCGCTGGCGCAGGAGGAGCCGCTTCGTGATGGGGCGCCCCCCATCCCCCGCCGGGACTCAACTCACGCAGCGTGAAGCCATGACGCGCTCTCATCGCCGCCGCGAAGTCCAAAAGGAGGGCGACGGTCGTGGTGAAGGGTTCGAGGTCGAAAATCTGCGAGCCGATGTGCGCGTGCAGGCCAACGAGTTCGAGGTGAGGGCTGGCCACAGCACGAGCCAGGGCGCGCTCGGCGGCGTCCGTCTCCAGCGGGAAGCCGAACTTGGAATCGAGCAGCCCGGTTTTGCGATAGCTGTGAGTGTGGACATCAATGCTCGGCGAGAGGCGCAGCCAAACGGGAACCCGAACCCGCCGTTCGGCGGCCAACTGCTCCAGCACGTCCAGCTCGTGGAAATTGTCCACCACGATGCGCCCCACGCTCTCATCCAGGGCCAGGGCCAACTCCGCTGGCGCCTTATTGTTGCCGTGGAAGTGAATCCGCTCGGCGGGAAACCCTGCCTGCCGGGCCACGTAAAGCTCGCCGCCCGATACGACATCGAGGCTCAGGTCTTCTTGAGCGAAAAGCTGAGCCAGGGCCAGATTGAGGTAGGCTTTGCTGGCATAAGCCACCTGAGCGGAGCCTGGGTAGTGTTGCGCCAGGGCCTGCCGGTATTCTCGGCACCGGGCGCGAAGCGTTGCCTCATCGAAAACGTAGAGAGGCGTGCCAAACTCCTGGGCCAGGGACGAAGCACTACATCTCCCCAGCCAAAGCTCTCCCTTTTCATCCAAGCGAGTGTCCAGAGGAAAGAGCGCAAGCGTTTCCATCCTCATTCCTCATTGCCTCGTTACTCGTTGCCTCATCCCTTGTTGCCTCGTCCCTCCTTGCCTCATCACTCGTTGCCTCGTCACTCAATCCTCCTCCGCCAGGAAATCCTGCAAGAACTCGACTGCATGGTGCAAAGCTGCCTCGACGATTTCCCGCCCCAGTTCCGCGCTGGCCTTAGTGGCGTCGCCCAGCGCGCCGTTGGCCGTGATCTCGTCGAAGCGGTAGGGATAGACCAGATTGAAACCCTTCCCCAGATGCCGATACGGGTAGCCTTTGAACTCACCACGTGTAAGGGCCTCCCGCCGCACCGTGTGAGGGGCCAGGATCATGGCCTGCGACATCTCGCCCTCGCAGGAGTGCCCCTTTGATTCCGACTTTACCCGTTCCTGGAGCACTTCTTTGGCAAGAGAGGTGAAGCTGGTCCAAGCGACCTTGACTCCTAGCTCCTCCCTCAGCTTGACGATGACCACCCCCAGCGAAGGGAAGTTGCCGCCGTGGCCGTTCAGGATCAGGAACTTCTCAATGCCGTGCTGCTTGAGGCTCCACACCACGTCGTAGACCACGGCTATAAACGTCTCAGGCCGCAGGGTGATGGTGCCGGGGAAGTTCAGGTGATGGTACGACACACCGATGTTGACCACCGGCGACAGCACGACCTGCGGGTACATGCGCGCTGCCAGCAGCTTGCCGAAGCCATAGGCGCGGCCAGTGTCTACTTCAAACGTACCGTGAGGGCCATGCTGCTCAAAAGAACCCACCGGTATCAGCGCCAACTCGGCCTGCGCCAGGGCCTCCTTTGCCTCGGGCCAGGTCATCTCTGGTAGAATGTGTGCTTTGTTGGTCATTGATTCTCCTCCTCAAAACGGCCATTTGCCCTGGGCCTTGAGCGGCTCTTCTAGCCTCTGACCGATAAGCATGTCGCGCACCTCGTCCTGACTTCGGCGACGGCCCAGCGGCCCTGTGTGACTCGCCGCTCGTAGCACCAACCGGGCAGCCACCATCGCTGACTCCCGGAGGTCAACCTCGCTCACCTTGTCCAGGGTGTCGGCTGCGGTGTGGCCGTAGCCCCGCCCCAGTCGAGGATCAACGCCCCGCCGGACCTGGTTGATGGCCGGGATACCCTGCATCACGAAGGGGAAGTTGTCCGAGGCGGTGACCACCTTCTGCTTCAATCCCAACTGGTAACGCATGTCGGCGGCGAAGCCCTGCAGCAGGGGGCGCAGTTCCTCG
>CAYWWC010000473.1:0-2758 GCA_964461615.1 uncultured Anaerolineae bacterium | reverse complement strand
AAGTATATGCCAATGTCCCCGATAACCTGGGATGACACCGCCACAAAGGTCATCACCAGCATTCCTGCCTCGAGCAGTATGATATCGTTGCGCTTAGCGCTCTCAAGGAGTAACATCCCCAGCCCTGGGTAGTTGAACAGCACCTCGACCACGGCGACGCCGCCGATCAGCCAACTGATGTACAGCATGATGGCCGTGAATGGCGCGATCAACGCGTTGCGCAACGCGTGCCGCCAGATGACTTTTATCCTCGGTATCCCTTTCAGCACCGCCGTCCGAACATAGTCGCTGTCCAGCACCTCAACCATGCTGGCTCGAGTGAAGCGGGCCAGATACCCTACCCCGTCAAGGGACAACGTCAAAATGGGCAGGATCAGCTTTGTGGAGAATTCAAGAAAACCAGCATCGGGGTCCGGTATGCTCACGCCGGGAAGCCAATCCAGCCACAGAGCGAAAATCACGATCATAAAGATCCCACCGGCGAAGTAAGGGATGGACACAAAGACGCTGCTGGTCAGGGAGATAATGCGATCCAGGAGCTTGCCTTCGGTTATAGCGGCGATACAGCCCAAGGCTAAGCCCGTCGGTATCATAAAAGCAAAACCCAGGGCCGCCAGGGCCAGTGAACGCTGCAGGCGAACGGCAAGGAGATCGCGTACGGGACGGCGAAAGTGGATCGATTCCCCGAAATCCCCGCGCAGGACATTGGAAATCCAGTCGACATAGCGTACCAGCACGGGACGGTTGAGGCCCATCTTTTCCCGCAGCTCATCGACCTTGTGCTGGGGAGCATATCGTCCCAGGGCATTTCGAGCGGGGTCGACAGGAACCACCTCGGCGATGAAGAAGACCAGCATCGAGATGACCAGCATTGTCAACAGCATGGTGCCAAAGCGGTTCAAAAGAAACCTAAGCATGTTCGCCTCTCCTCCTTGGGATGCGGCTGCGGCATCACCTCAGACAGCAACAATTCTGTGGCTTCCAGCGTGTCGCTGGAAGCCACAGATCACACCGTCCAAGTTTAGCTTAGCGTGGTGTGCCTAGTCCGATAACCAGGTCAGATGCCAGAGAGGGCCACCTCTGGACCAGGCGTCAGGTTCGTGCACGTTAGTTCGTCTGGCGCCGTACTCAACAGCCCAGAAGGGTATCAGCATCGGAGCGTCTTCCTGCATGATGCCCTGGATCTGGCAGAGCAGCTCGCGTTTTTTCTCGACATCGGCTGTTGATTCGGCCTCATCCAAAATCCTTTCAAACTCTTCGTTACAGTAGTACGTTTCGCCCCAACCGGCATCCACGGACCCGCAGCGAAGCGCCAAACTTGGACTTATAGTCGCCGGAATCCTTCCATTCCAGCCGCTGATTGAAAACGGCCACTCCTGCCATTGGTCCCAAAAGGCCGAACTGGGAAGGAGATTGATGTTGATGGTTATGCCGGCCTGGGCTGCCTGCTCTTTATAAACCTGGGCGTAGTCAGTACGAAAGTTGCCGTCAGGGACGGAGAGTTCGAGCTCCAGGCCATCGGGATAGCCCGCCTCGGCCAGCAGTGCTTTGGCCGCTTCGATGTCTTGCGGATGACCGCTCACGTCGGTGTCGGGGCAGTATTCTGGGACATCGGACCGTATCCAGTGGTCGTAGCCCACCCGGCCATCTGGCAAAACGAGGTCCCGTATCTGTTCACGATCCTGGACCAACCTGAGGGCCTGGCGCACGCGTACGTCATCAAAGGGGGCCATGTCGGTGCGCATCACGATGGGCGTGATCCAGCCCGTGTCATAGCGTATGACATAGATATCATCATGCTTCTCTAGCTCTGGAACAATCCCTTGCCCTACGGACAGTGTATCTGCCTCGTCGCCAATGAGGGCTGCCAGCGCCGCTGCGTCATCCCAATTGGCGGTGACAATGACTTTGTCCAGGTAGGGCAGCGGTTTTCCGTCGGCGCCCATTTGCCAATAGTTCGGGTTCCGCACAAATACCATCCGCTCGTCGGGAGTGAACGATTCCAACATGAACGGTCCCGTCCCGATGGCGTCGGCCGGGTCACCACTGTAAAAATCTTCCCAGCCGCCCTCGGGCGCGATCATGCTCGGATAGTCGTATAGTGCGAGGGGAAAATCAGCGTAGGGACGATCAAGAGTGAGCTTGATCGTCAAGTCATCCACTTTCTCTATGCCGTCGGGTGGCAACATGCCAAGCCTGGCGGCCATCGACGATCCAGCGTCTGGGTCCAGCCAATGCTGGAAATTCCAGATCACATCATCCGCGCCAAAGGGCTTGCCATTGTTGAACGTCACCCCCTCCTGGAGGTGGAACGTCCACACAGTCGCGTCTTCGCTGGCCTCCCATGACTTGGCCAGCTGCGGTCGCGGAACCCCGTCTCCACCAACCCAAACTAAGGATTCTGCAATCGCCAACCCTATCGTACCAGTGCCGATGCCATCCGTGGCTGGGTCCTCCACATACGGCATCCAGTTGTGTCCAGTGCGTAAGGTGCCGCCGCGTTGCGGCTGCTCGGGACTGGGGATGAGCAACTTCCAGCCAGGATGGATCAGGCCAGGATCGTCGATGCTGGCGAAGCTGGGATCTCTCACGTGTTGGGCGTTGGTGGCGCCCATGATGACCCAATAGGCCGGGCCGGTGCCCAGGTACTTCTCGGCCAGGGTCCAGAGGTTGTCTCCTAGCTTAACCGTGTAGGTCAACTCCTCCTCAGCGAGGACTTCCGCCGCTGGAGGAGCAGCGCTGGCCACGCCCGCTCCCA
>CAYWWC010000472.1:0-2768 GCA_964461615.1 uncultured Anaerolineae bacterium | reverse complement strand
TTCTGGCAGCCAGCGACGCGGAGATGGTGCTTGACGTAACCGGCGGTCTCTTCGAGGTCGAAAGGGTGGAGGTGATAACGAACAGCGATGCGTTGGTGGAGAGCCTCGTAGGGGGCGAAGCGCAACTTGTGGGCCAGGTCGGGCTGACCGAGAAGGACGAGCGTGAGCAAGGAGGCGGAATCCATCTCGTCGTTGAGCAAGAAACGGAGTTGGTCGAAGATGTCTGCGGGTAGGAGATGCGCTTCGTCGATGATCAAGAGCACGAAACGCCCCCTGCGGTTGAGGTCAGAGAGGGTAGCGCGAAGTTGGGGGAGGAGACGGACGAAGCCAAAGGCAGGTTCGGTCTGGAGAGCGAGCAGGGTCTGATGGTAGAGAGTGGTGGCAGACAAGTGAGGATTGGAGAGGTAGACGACGGCGTAGACATTAGAGTCGAGCGAGTGGGCAAAGGCGCGGAGAGCGGTGGACTTGCCAGCGCCGACATCGCCGGTGATGAGAGCGGGGAGGCGCTCTTGGAGAGCGAACGAGAGGCGGCCCTGGACTTCACGGTGGCCGCGAGAGGGGTAAAGGTCTTGGCTGGCGATGGACCTGGTGAAAGGGGTAGAGTCGAAGCCGTAGAAATCATTGAGAGCAGTCATCGTTTTCATTCTCCTTTGGATTAGATGAACCGAGTTGGGTAAAGTGAATAGTATCGAGTTGTTCCTGAAGCAGCCGTTCCCGTTCGGTGCGTAAGAGGGCGAGATAATCGAGGCCAGTGTCCGGCGACGGGGTAGGGACAGGGTCGGGTTCGACGTTGGGGTGGGTGGTGGTGACGATCTCCTCCGGCTCGGCGAGTTGGAGGAAAGTGTCGTTGAACCAGACCTCCAGGCGGGTGAGGTCGAAGGGGTCGTAGCGCAACTCGACCCGCTTGCCGCGCAGGTAAGCGGGAACAGAGTAGCGATTGCTGTGAAAGGAAATGGTGGCCGTTTGGTAGACTTTGCGCTCGGCGCGGTGGAGGAAAGCCTGGCGCAGTTCCTCCGGGTCGGCGGGGCGTGTGGTGGGAGCGGGGTCCTGACGGACTCGTTCGAGCGGGGCCTGACCGGTCTCGGAGTGGAGTTTGCGGTGGTGTACGACCTCGATCCAGGCCAGCAGGGATTCGTTGAGTTGGGGGAGGGTGGCGACGGAGGAGCGAGCGAGTTCGGGCAAAAAGTCGGACTGAACGAACTGGAAGAAACGCTCGATCTTGCCCCGGCCTTCGGGATAGTAGGGGGTACCGAGGATACGCTGGATGCCGAGAGTGGCGCAGATGGTGTCCAGATGCTTGGAAACGTAGATCTTGGCCCGGTCCACGTAGATGACCAGGGGGCGACCGTGGCGCAGGATGGCACGCTTGAGACAATTTTCCATCCGGGGCAGTTGCTCGTTCCAGTAAAACTGAGCGTGAGGGGCGAGGCGAGAGTAATCGTCGAGGAAGGCAAAGAGGTAAACCTGACGTTGCCGGTCGGGGTTGGCCGGATCGGGGAGATAAGGGCCGTCCATAGCGTCCCCTTGCCACAAGTCGCCAAAGTGAGTGCGTTCGAAACGGCGATAGGGTTTGGGGCGTTGCTCGACGAGGAGTTGGGCGGCGGTGGCGCCGCGCCGGGACAGTTGGCGGCGCAAGGTGCGCGGGGCGATGCTCTCTTCGGGAACGGGGTTGGTCTGATCGAGGGAGAGTATGTTGATGATGGAACGGGCGGAACGGAAGGGTTGCTCCCGTTTGAGGGCTTCGGCCCGATCGAGAGTGTCCAACGAGATGGCGCGGGTCTGGCCTTTGTCTCGTCGGGGTTGGGGTTTGAGGCCGTCGAATCCGCGCTCTCGGTAGAGTCGTTCCCAGCGGGCGAGGGCGCTGGCGCTGACGGAGCGGCGAGAGGAGTGAGGAACATCGTGGTGATCGGCGGCGATCTTTTGGCGCAGCTTCTCCTTTCCTCCGGGTGAATACTCACCTCGTATCAGGGGTATGATGAGGGTGTAACGGAAGAGGGCGATTTCGGTACGTCGGTCTTCAGAGTTGGACATAGTTCTGCCTCCTGAATAAGTTGACCTCAGTATAGCAGAAATCGAGGGCCCACGTAACGTCAAACTATGTTGGCAGGAGCAAAGTGGGGGCGGCTGGCAGGGAACGGCAGGTCGGCCTCACTGCCTGAAGGAGCAGAGGAAGCTCAAAATGGGTTGATGGGCGTGGTGGATAGAGCTGGCGACCAGAAGATACGCGGCGGAATGGCCTGGTTTTGCAGCCAGTGGAGCATAAAGGGAAGCAATTGATCCGCCGTAAAGTGCAGACGGGGTCGTTTGACCTTGACCAGAGCGTAGAGATGCTCGGCCAACAGCCAAAAGCGGTGCGCGCGTTCCAGGCGGCGACGTTTGACGGGATCGCGGACGCGGTCGAGGTGGCAGGGAGGCGGCGTATCCGGCAGGTTTGCCAGGGGGTCGAGTTTCAGGAGTTGGCGGGACAGGAGATCGAGCAAGAGTTCGCCCGCGCCGTAGGCGAAGGATGCAACCCATTCCCGAACAGTCGAGCGAACCGGTCCCGGGCAGGGGAGATGGCTCATCAGGCGGCGGCCCACGCCCAGCCCGGTGATGAGATAGAGGGAGGCGACGTGTTGCAGCAAACGGATCACGTAATGCCGATAGGGGTGCAAAAAGTCCGGCAGCAGGCTATGCGTGTGACCGCAGACATTGCACCGAACTCGCTGGATCAGGATGTGGTAGGTGACGTTGCCGGTGCGGGCCCGTCGCTCGTACGTGCCCCAGCG
>CAYWWC010000471.1:0-2770 GCA_964461615.1 uncultured Anaerolineae bacterium | reverse complement strand
CGTGCCTGACTACGAACATCAGCTCATTCTTTTGGGCAAATCTGACATTGTCAAAGTAGTTATCTCCATTCATGCACAAGCGGAGAACGTAGTTCCCCGCCTGAGATAAAGTATTATCAAGACTCCGAGCCCTACACGTTGCCTATGTGGTGCCCCGCATCTGCGGATCCAGGGCGTCGCGCAGGCCATCGCCCAGGAAGTTGAAAGTCAGCATTACCAGGGAGAGAAGCACCGCTGGGAAGACGAGCAGGTGTGGGTTGGCCCTTATGGCCCGCCATCCGTCGTTGATCATCTGGCCCCAACTAGGGAAGGGAGGCGGCACACCCAGGCCGATGAAGCTCAAGATGGCCTCGTACATGATCAGCCCCGGCATGGTCAGGGTAATGGACACGATGATGGGTCCCAGACTATTGGGTAGCATGTGGCGGGCGATGATGGACACATCCCTGGCCCCGATCATGCGCGCTGCCTCTACGAATTCCTTCTCTCGGAGGGAAAGGAACTGTCCGCGCACCAAGCGCGACATGCCCATCCAGCTCACCAGTCCAATGCCCAGTACCAGGTTGCGAATGGCCGCGAAGCCAGCCGTGGAGCCGAGGATGACCATGATCAGGATGATGAAAAGCAGAGTGGGAAGACCGTACAGGATGTCTACGAAGCGCATCATCAGAGTATCCACGCGACCGCCTAGATAGCCCGATATGGATCCATAGATCATGCCGAAGGTCATGATTGTCAGAGAGCAGAAAACGCCTACGGCCATAGATATGCGGCCGCCGTATACGATCCGGCTGAACACATCGCGTCCATATTTGTCGGTGCCCATGATGTGCGGAAACCCGCCCTCGGGTGTGCGCTGTAGGCTGGGGGCGGCCCTGGTGTTGTGGAAATCGGCTTTCTGGTAGTCATAGGGGGCCAACAGAGGTTGGCTCTCACGGCCCAGGGCCCAGGATATGATGCCATCGTCGGCGAAGATGGCAAATACGATAACGATGATGAGGAAGATGCCACTTACGACCGCCGCTCTGTTGCGCAGCAGCCGCCGCCAGGCATCTCGCCACAGGCTCTCTGGCGGGTGTGTGAATTCCAAACCCAAAGCTTTTTTTTGACGATCAGTTATCGCAACTGCTTCACTCATAGTGTCTCCTTGAATTAGACTCAACTTACTTGTTTGTCATTGCGAGGCGCTTTTTGCCGAAGCAATCTCCACCGATGTAGGCGGGGGATTGCTTCGGCGCAAACAGCACGCCTCGCAATGACACCTGGCGTGAAATCTAACATTGTCGAGGTAGTTAGTTGAAACGTATGCGCGGATCCAGGAAGGCGTAAGAGATGTCCACCAAGATATTCATGAACACCAGTAGCACGGCATAGACCAACATGGTGCCCATGATCAGCGTGTAGTCACGGTCGGCTATGCTGGAGACGAAGAATCGCCCGATGCCGGGTATCGAAAAGACGTGCTCAATGATGAAAGAGCCGGTCAACCAGGCGGCCATGAGGGGGCCTAGAACTGTGGTCACAGGGATCAGCGAGTTCTTGAGGGTGTGGCCAACGATCACCACTCGCTCGTGCAGACCCTTGGCTCGGGCGGTGCGGACATAGTCCTGACGGATCACCTCCAACATGCTGGCTCGGGTCAGGCGGGCGATGATGGCCGACCCTCCCGAGCCCAGAGTGAGGGCCGGCAGGATCATGTGGCTGAGCCAGTCACTGAAGCTTTTGGTACCCCAACGGGCCAGGGGGAGGGCTGGCAGATCATGCTGGTTCAGCCAGAGCATGGTCAAGATGAATATCAGCCCCAGCACGAAGTTGGGGATAGATACTCCCAGCATGGCGATGAACATGCCAATGTAGTCAACGATGGTGTTTTGCTTGAGGGCCGAGATGATGCCCAGGGGAATGCCTATGCCCACCGCTATCAGGGTGGCGAAGATACCCAACTGGGCCGAGACTGAAACGGCAGCTTTCACTATCCCGCCATCGAACAGCACGTTGTTGATGGTGCGCCCCCGGTACTTGTAAGAAGGGCCAAAATCAAATCTCAACAGGCCGTGCTTTCCGAAATCTCGTATGCTACCGGTGTCAACGAAATCACCCACCATGTAGCGGATGTACTGCTTCCAGGTTGGCTCGTCGAGGTGATAGCGGGCCTCGAAGTTGGCCCGGATCTCCGGGGACATCGGCCGGCCCTCGGAGCTGAAGGGGCCTCCAGGCACCAGCTTCATGGCACTAAAGACAACTATGGTAACCATCAATAGGACGGGCACCATCCACATAAACCTTCTGATGATATAGGCAGTCATGTTTCCTTCCTCCCTCTCTCTCTTCACCTGCTCCTGCTGGGCCCTTCGGCAGGCTCAGGACAGGCCCTAGTCCAGCGGCCTCAGCGGTCGCTGTGGCCCTGGGCAGGTGCATGCTTCACAGTTTTTGGCGTTGACGCGGGAAGTCTTTCTCCCGCCGCTGGATCAGCGGACGGTAGTGGTTAAATGGTAAGTGATGACATCTTGCAGCGTGTAGCGAGCCCGCCGATTGAGTAACGCCAGTGTATCGAAATCAAGGGTGAGCGGCGCAGGCAGGCTCGTTCTTGGCTTCGATACGTCGCTGCCGCTCCTACTCAGCCGGCGAACTCGCGAGGCCATCACTTACTTCTTTACCACTACCCAGCGGACTAGGGTCCGCTGCGAGCATAAGGTGAGTATTAAATATCCAAGAATAATCAGTAGACCGCAATGGGTCGAGTTAGGTTGAAAAAACAGCCGGTTTGTGG
>CAYWWC010000470.1:0-2779 GCA_964461615.1 uncultured Anaerolineae bacterium | reverse complement strand
TCCAGCCCTCGGGGCATACGCACGTATCGGGGCCTACACAGTCTCCACCGTTACATACCGCAGGATCACCAGCCGGTACACCGTAGCACATGTCACCCGTCTGTGAAGACGGAACCGAAAACGGGATGCCTGAATCAGCGAAGAATTGGGCCATTTTCGTGGCCTCTGCCCCGGTATCCAGGCGGTCATAGATCTGCTCCACGGTGTACATCTGCGCTGCGGATTCAGTGGGACCAACGGGGGAATCTATGCTCCCGGCCACCACCACTGCCACCGATGAGAGCAACACCCCCACCACAATTCCGATTAGTATGTACCTGTTGCGCATTTTGAACCTCCTTTGATTTGTGTGATCGTGAATGGTGTGAGTTTCGTTTGGTCTTCCTTCTGCGATTCTACTCCTTTCTTCAGGCCCCCATCTCCTCGAGGCCTCATCTTCCCGAACACAAAAAGCGTGCCGCCGGCCGACCTGCTTCCGAACAGCACGCTTCTCAACATCTGTCTTCGGCAGCCCGGCCATCCTACCATTGATAGCTGATGACCGACAGCGGTTGGCCTTCTGCGAACTACTCGCGTCTTTGCACCCCCTCCTTCAGGCGGGCTTGGGCTTTGTCGAAACTTGTGGAATTGATCAGAAGCTCTTGCGATGTACCCACCGTGATGCTCCACGATCTGTTTGCAGATTGACCAGTCCTAGCCCGTTGCCGCGCGGTTTGTCAGTCAGCGTGTCGCCCCTCACCAGTTCCCGGTCGGTGTTGCACACCCCGGCCAGGCTCGCGTATTATCATATTGTTATGATGGTGAGAGCCTCGCCTGGTGGCGGCTCCGGCGGGAGGTCCTCTGCTATCATATCCTAGCCAGCCGTTTTTGTCCAATTCAACACGCTGCCCTCCAAAATAGAAGGTTCTAGCGAACCATCCACCAGAACCTTCTGCCTTGCGATCTATTCGATGTTGTAAAACGCCCCCATCCCCGCGTACACGCCGATCTCCGCCAGCTCCTCCTCGATGCGCAAGAGTTGGTTGTACTTGGCTACGCGATCGCTGCGGCAGGGAGCGCCGGTCTTGATCTGGCCAGCGTTCAGGGCCACCACTAGATCGGCGATGGTGGTATCCTCGGTCTCGCCGCTGCGGTGGGAGACGACCACCGTCCAAGCGGCTCGCTGGGCCAGGTGCACCGCGGCAATGGCTTCTGTCAGGGTGCCGATTTGGTTGACCTTGCACAGCAGCGAGTTGGCCGCCTTCTCTTTGATGGCCCTCTCCACCCGCTCCACGTTGGTCACCAGCAGATCATCGCCCACGATCTGCACCCGGTCGCCGATGCGCTCCACCAGAAGCGTCCAGTTCTCCCAATCGTCCTCGGCCAGGCCATCCTCGATGGAGATGATGGGGTACTTCTCCATCCAATCCTGGTAGAAGGCCACCATCTCCTCGCCGCTGAGCTCCCGCCCCTCTTTCTTGAGGACGTATCGCCCGTCGTGGTAGATCTCGCTGGCAGCGGGGTCGAGAGCAATGTAGATGTCCTCCCCCGCCTTGTAGCCCGCCCGCTCGATGGCCTCCAGGATGAGCTCAATAGCCTCCGCATTGGAACCGAGACTGGGAGCGAATCCGCCCTCGTCACCCACGCTGGTGTTGTAGCCCTTGCTCTTCAGCACCTTCTTCAGGCTGTGATAAACCTCAGCCCCCCAGCGCAGGGCCTCGGCGAAGCTGGGCGCGCCGGTCGGCGCTACCATGAACTCCTGCAAATCGGTGGAATCGGCGGCGTGCTTGCCCCCATTGAGGATGTTCATCAGCGGCACGGGCAGGGTGCGCGCCGATACCCCGCCGATGTAGCGATAGAGGGGCAGCCCTTGCTCCGCCGCAGCGGCCTTGGCCACAGCCAGCGAGACCCCCAGGATGGCGTTGGCGCCCAGGTTCCCCTTGTTGGGCGTGCCGTCCAGGGCGACCAGAAACTCGTCAATGCCCACCTGGTCCAGCGCATCCCAGCCGATTAACTCATCGGCGATGGTGGTGTTGACGTTATCCACCGCCTTCAACACCCCTTTGCCCAGGTAGCGCCCCCTTCCTGAGGCCGCTTCGCTTACGGATGAAGGGGCAGCGTCGCCATCGCGCAGCTCCACCGCCTCGTGGATGCCAGTGGACGCGCCTGAGGGCACTGCCGCCCGCCCCCGCGCTCCGCTCAACAAAAACACTTCTACTTCTACTGTGGGATTACCCCGCGAATCCAGTATCTCGCGGGCGTTTACTTGTTCGATTAAAGACATTGTTCAGCCTCCTGGTATGATTTGACGAGCCAGGCTGGGATTGCCATTGCCAGGCGCATCATTGTTAGTCCAACGACGATTATAGCACAGAAAATCAGCCAGGTCAATTGGTTTCAAGACACATAGCTACCAGGGTCACTCAATGGGGAACTTCAGACTATTCTCGTCCTGTCAACTGATCGTGGTTACAACAGAGGCGGATTTCAGGTTATCCGTTTTCTATCCGCTGCGCGGAATGAATCGCGATTTGACAGATGATTCAATCTATGCTACAATTACCACAGAATTCGCACCACTGAATAGGATCATATTCCAATGAGCGAAACCCCGAAGACAAATCCCATCATTATTAGCCTCCTAGTAGTAGAGCTCCTTAGCATTAAGGAGCCAATGATGGTTGGGAGGAGATCGGGGTAACGCCAAGCAAGTTGCAATTTGAAAAGCCTCCCAATCAGGAGGCTTTTTTGTTTGTACGCCCGGCATGGGCGATAGCTAGGGGGTGAAAGTCCCCTGCGG
>CAYWWC010000469.1:0-2787 GCA_964461615.1 uncultured Anaerolineae bacterium | reverse complement strand
CACTTCCCCTGAGAGAGTGTACCCCCCCTGTTTTTGGACAAAAAATAAGTGACACATTCGAAACATCCTGCAACCACTCTGGCAGCATGGACGACCAGACCCGCCCAGGCAGCCCAACCCCTGGCGGGAAAGCAGACTGGGTGCTCGCCAGTTCGAAAGCCCTCAGATGCTCGTCACCACGATGATAGGTGGCGCCATGTTCCAGGAGTGTTTCGTCAGAATTTGGCATCCACGCTTCTCCAAATACCCACTTTGTGTGCTCACACAACAGTCTCAGCGCAACGGTTAGCGCCGAATTAAGGTCCGGCGCTTCACCAATCTCTTCCGCCAGCGTTAGCAAAAGATTGAGTTCTGTCTCTGCCTGCTCCCGCTCGGTGATGTCCTGCCCAACACCGACTACGCCCACAATGTTGCCCTGGGCATCCCGGCGGGCGGTAGCATTGAGCAGCACCAATACCCGCCCACCCACTTTGTTGTACAGCGGTAATTCGTAGTTTGCCGTCTCCTGGCCCATCAAGGCATCATCCAGCACTGCCTTCACCGATGCTTTGTGGTCTTCGGTGATGTAATCCTCCACCAGGTCTCGTCCCAGCATCTCTTCTTTGCTGTAGCCGGTAAGCCGACTCACCATCTGGTTCCACTCACTCACCAGGCCCTGCTTATCGATCCCGAAGATGGGCGCATTGGCGGTATCGATCAACCGCGTCAAATCGTCAACCACCCGCTTTACCTCGATGTCCGCTGCTCTGCGCACGGTGACGTCCTGGCTGAAAACGTGAGTTGCCACAACCTGTCCATCCACTAGCCGCGGAGCAATTCTTCCTTCAACATAGACTCGTGTCCCATCTTTGTGTAAAAACGAAGCTTCGAATCTATCAATTGTTTCCCCTTTCATCGCTCGCGAGAAAGTATCTTTGCAATGAACAAGGAAATCGGGACATATAATATCCCAGATGGTGAGTTCTTTTAACTCAGGTTCCTGGTAGCCCAGGGTGTCTAGCCATGCGGCGTTAACAAAAATGAAGCTGCCTTCAGGAGTGACGCTCTGGATCATATCTGAAGCATGCTCGAATATATCCTGGTATCTCTTTTCACTTTCCTCCAGTGCTCTTCGGGCTTTATAGATTTCAGACATATCGCGCATGGAGCAAACGATCAATATTCCCTCAGGGGACTCAAATGAATTAGTCCTGATGGAAACAGGAAACTCAGTCCCATCTTTACGAACACCTTTCGTATTGCCCTGAAATTCCTGGCCGCTATCCTGAGACTCCACGACAGGGTTCTTGCCCGATCCTGAACACAAGATGCCAAAGTCCTGCCCTATTATCTCATCAGAATGGTACTGGAACAACCTCTCGGTTTGGTTGTTAATCAGGGAGATTTGATTCTGGGTATTCAAGACCACCATAGCATCGGGGGCGCTTTCCAATAAGCTCCTGAACTTGGCTTCCTGGATTTCCAAGTGGGTCGTCTGCCGTTTTGAACTGATGAGAGCGTACGATATTACGCCCGTCAATATGATCCCCCCTACCAGTATAGTCCAGGGCAGCCTGGTTTTGTATTGATTGATGAAGTTTGGGTGGGCAGCGAATTCAAGACGCCACGAGCGGCCAGCGACATCTATCACCTTGCTCGCCGTCAGAGATGTGAATTGTGTGTGGCCTTTTGTATCAAGGGTATGCTCATAAATCAGTTCTCTCCCTTCAGCAGCTCCAATATCATACACGTAAAGATGAATATCTTCTTCCGATAATCCTTCCAAAGCAACATCTAGTAAATCACCTGCTCGAAACACGCCCAGCGCAAAACCTGCCAGACTATCACGACGCTCTTCAAGCGTATCAACCGGTGCTCCCCCAACATAGACAGGATAAAAAGCCAGGAAAGCAGATTGACGGCCTCCCTGCTTTTTATCCTTTTGCACCAGCGTAATAGGGTCGCTGACGACCATTTCCCCAGTGTCTCGCGCCTGCTCCAGCGCAGCCAAACGCTCAGCATTAGAGGCTAGGTCAAACCCCACAGCAGCTTCGTTCCCCACCAGCGGTTCAACATAATAAACCGGGAAATAGGCTTCTTGTTGCTCTCTGAGGACCATATTGCCCTGGGCATGACGTTCTGTGAAGTGGAAGTCAAGCAGGCCATCTTCTCTGGCAGCAGCCTCATAAGCTTCCCGCTCCTCATGAGGCACATACGGAATCCATTCCAGGGCTTGTATCCTTGGATTGTTTTCCAACTCATGTTCCACGTAGATCTTGAATTCCCGCCGAGATACAAAAGCTGATGCTCTGAAAAGCGCTGCGATGTCTTCTACAGCAGAGAGGGCGTTATCCAATCTGTAGACTACCGCCGAGGTAATGTCGTGAAACGATTCTTCCTCGAAAGCCTCCCGCACTCGAATATCTTCATAGCTTGATGACCCAAAGTATGAGTAGACAGATATGCTGATGCCCACAAGAAATATGATCGCCGGAAAGACATAGTTCCTGAATTTTCGCCGTTCAGTTATGGATAGCATTCTCAGCCCTTTCGCGTTGAGCAGCTTCGGATTCGCGCGCTTTCGTAATCTACTCAGCCCGTGTCATTGCGAGCCCGGCGTGGCGCTTCGCTTCGCGTCACTCATTGGGGAGGGACACTCTCTGCATATCTGTCATTCTGAGGAGCGGTTTTTGCGACGAAGAATCTCCCCCTTCGCGGCAGGGAGACTCTTCGCTCCGCAAGCTCCGCTCAGAGTGACAACGTGTTCTTAGTAGCTGCTCCATAGCGCAGTCGCTCTACTCATTGTGT
>CAYWWC010000468.1:0-2795 GCA_964461615.1 uncultured Anaerolineae bacterium | reverse complement strand
GATGACTATACTATACCACGTTTCCGGGAGGTTTTAAATTCTGGAATCCCCTAATGGCGGCAACCAATCTCTTAGTAAGTCTTTCCACGTCCTCTTCTAACGCGGGAAAGGAGTTGAGATTGAGCCTGGTCAGGGCTTCCGTTAAAGTTGTCCCTGTTGATGTCGTCATCCCCCCCAAAGAGCGCAGGAAGGAGCCGATCTCCTTGTCTTTTTTGTTTATTTGGTTGTCCCCGGAGACGCTTACCACCCCCAGCGGGAGCACAATGACGGCTGCCACCATCAAGACCACCCCCAAAGGTAATCCTAACGCCAAGAGGAGAAGAGCGCCGATTCCTGCCACCACAGGAATGATCTTGGCGAGCCTGACAGCGAGGCGCTGCATCCTGGGACCGTCTGGCGAGAAGACACCCCTGACCTCCCTCGGCGCTGCTCGGGATAAGATCCAGGCTCCCATGATGGACGTAAGAACTGCCACGATCATCAGCCCTATTATCATGCCGGGCCCCATCTCGTAGATCATCGTTGAAATCAGGTTGATGATTATGATCAACGCTGACGAGATTATGATGGCCGCGTAAGCATCGGTCCACTTCGTCAGGGCTGCTAAATCGCGCTCGTACCCATTCTCGTAAGCCACTCCTGTTATCTCGGCTTCTTGCTCCAGGAAATCCGCCTCTGGCTCCCCTGAGACGAGGGCGCTGGCCAGGCGAAGCAAGAGGCTCTTCATCGCCTCTGACTTGACATCTGCGCCAACCGTGTGGCAGGCTTGGGCGTAATCGTAACTCAACTTTTTGGACAGGAGGTCCACTTTCGCAAAGTATGCGGAAGGGGCACGGCCCAAGGCAGAGCCGAGTTGGAAAATCCTGTCCCTCGAGATCCCTGCCGCAGCGACAGCAGACATATAGGTGAGCTGGTAGTAGAGGTCGAAACCCGTGACCTCTTTTAACGAGATCTCCTTAAACGAGTCCTTGTCTTTGAGCTTCTGCCAGAACTTTAAAGAGTTTATCAAAGTCTTTAAGCCCTCCTTTATGGAGCTTTTTCAGAATCGCCGCCCTCCTTCTGAGTTCCGAGTAAATCGTTCTTCTCTTACTCTCAGGGATGCCGCGCTTCTGGGCTATCTTTTTCTCCAGAACGAAGCTGTTCATGTCGCCCGGGAAGTCGAAGGTGTCGGTTTCCGGTCTCCAGCGAAAGGCCTGGATGAATGTGAAGCTGCCGGCAGCTGAATCGTAGTCCACGATCTCGTTGACGCTCATGACCCGCCGCACCGTTCTCCCATCGGGCCCCCTGGCGGCAAGTTGGATGATTATCACGTCGAGGTTGTCTATGTAGGGCTTGGGCACGTTAATGGGGTCTCCGGTGAGGCGCTGGATGAGCTTCTGCACCGAGGAAGCGTGGAAGGTGGACATCACCCCGTGCCCTGTCTGCATGGCCTGAAAGGCGATGTTACCCTCCGCTCCTCTGATCTCCCCGATAATTATCCTGTCTGGGCGCTGCCTCAAGGCCGCTTTGAGGAGGTCGAACATGTTGACCCCGCCGCCTTTTTCTAGCTTGCTCATCTCCCTGATCACCCCTCGAATCCAGTTCTGATGAGGGGCCTGCAATTCCGGCGTGTCCTCTATGCTCACTATCTTGGCGCTTGGTTTGATGAAGGTGGTGATGGCGTTGAGAGTGGTCGTTTTGCCCGACGCCGTCGTACCGGCGATAAACATGTTCAGGTCTTCCTCAGCAGCCAGCCAGAGGTATGCCGCTATGAGATAGTCCATGGTTCCCCATTCGATAAGCTGTAGTACACTTATGGGCTTTTTGCCGAACTTGCGGATGGTAAAGTTACTCCCCCGCTTGGCGATATCCCTCCCATAAACGATATTGACACGGGAACCATCGAGAAGCACGGCATCCACGATCGGGGTGCGCAGGGTGACAGGTCTTTTGATCCGCTCGCCCATCCAGACCACGAAATCATCCAGTCCATCGAGGGTAGTGAAGTTGAGCGAGGTCTTGACGCTTTTGAAGACCTTGTGTTCCAAAAAGACGTGACCCGTGCCGCTGCAGCTTATGTCCTCAATGTAGGGGTCATAGAGCAGCGGCTGCAGGACACCGAGGCCCAACTTGTCTCGCACGACGGTGTACTTGACCCCCTCCAGTTCCCGGGGCGTCATTTGAATCTTATTATCCCCATCCTTTTTCCCACCCCTCATCCCACGCCTACCCTTCTTGCCTCCAACTCTTTCCCCACCCTTGGAGTTAGTGGTACAAACATCGTCCAGGCAGCCCAGGAGCACCTGCTTTCTCTTCTCCTCCTTCGCCCGGCCGATCTCCTCGGCCTTATCCAGGAGTTGGACCTCCACCTTCGGCATGATGTCATCCAGATCCAGTCCCAGGGTAGGTTCTATGGTAATATAGGCATCCCTTTCTTCTTTTGGCAAGGGGTAAATGTGGACGAAGAGGCCATCGTCAATGGGGTAGATGAGGTTGCGCTTGCGAAGTTTCTCCAGCTCTTTATCGAGTTTCGGGAAAAACTTGGGAACGCCTATCTTATCAATGGGGAGAGCCTGCAGGTATTCCAGAAGGAAATTATTCTCCTTCTTCCTGGTAAGCTCCTGTAAAGCCTGGGGGAATTGGGAGATGGAGTTGCCACTAAAGCCAAGCTCCCCTTTCGCGGCTCTAACGAGGTTCTCTCTGGGAAAAGGTAAGGTCATCTTTGCGTGCATGAAAATCTATCCTTTCTCAATCTCAGTACAGAGTGTATCGGAGAAGAGTAGACAGACCTCTCCTAATGCACTTGGAACTTGTTT
>CAYWWC010000467.1:0-2806 GCA_964461615.1 uncultured Anaerolineae bacterium | reverse complement strand
AGATAGGATACCACCAAAACTCTCACCCATCAAATCACGCTTGACAGAGTACTAGTCTGTGTCCCCCCGAGAGTCAATTCGCCCCAAGTAGGGACATACATCTGAATGCAATCTTGATTTGACATCGGGCCCGGTTAGCAGTACAATACGGCTATTGCACCGCTTGAGCGAAAACCTTGAAAGGAGTAAGTATGCTGCACAGGCAGAAAGTCAAACGCTTATTGTGGTTCGCGGCGCTACTCTCCGTCTTGGCGCTGGTCGTGGCGCCAGCCTTGGCGAATGGAATTACCCTCACTGTGGTACTGGCCGGGGCTGGGACCGGCACGGTGACCAGCGGCGATGGCGGGATCAATTGTCCTGGGGACTGTGAGTTGACCTGGGCGAGACTCAGGTCGGGGAAGCTGTCGTTGGACCCCCCAGGGGTGACGCTGACGGCCACCCCGGATGAAGGTTTCGCCTTCACTGCTTGGGGGCAGGATTGCGATTGCAACACAGACCGCCGTAGCAGGGTCGGCATTGACCCCGGCACAGGGCCCTGCCTCATAACCATGAGTGTGGACAGGACCTGCACCGCCACCTTCGGATTGCCGGTCGGCGGGATCGCCGTGCCGGTGAACAAGCTGGGGCTGTTGGCTCCGTGGCTGGGGCTGGCGGCGCTGGCTTCGCTCGCCGCTCTCACGGTTGCGCTGGTCAGGAGGCGCAGGGGTTAGAAATCCATATTCTCGGATAGAGCACAAGGCAGAGGGTTCTGGCTGGTGGTTCGTCAGAACCTTTTGGTTTGAGAGCCAGTGTATTGGGCTGGACAAAAGCGACCGGGTGGGGTATAATCCCCAGAATCTGAGCGCGGGCATGTCCTCCCCAACAAGAGCAAGTTTTTACTGCGGCTCTGACCCAGGCCGGCCGTTGCCTCGGAAAAAGATTGGTAAACCATGAACCAAAATGAGCTCCCGCATAACTTAATTAGACGACTCCTACTGTTTGCCATCGCTGCCTTGTTGCTTGTGAGTCCAGCCTCGTTGGCCACAAGCGTGCCGGTCGAGGTAGCCCCCGTTGCCGGCGGCGACCCCATCCCACTCCCCCCTGACGATACCGGCTTCGGAAACGCCGATATCCACGCCGAAACCGCAGCCCACCTCTTCAACACTGAGAACATCTGGTCGGCGAACCTGGCCCTGGCAGGAGATCTCACGGTCAACGTCAGCGGAGACAGCACCATCAACCGCTGCGAGACCAAGAGTTACACCATCAGCGTCCAGAATGACTCCGGGAACCCGATGACCAACCTGGTGATTGTTGCCAAACTGCAGAACCTCACCGGTTTTTCCTACGTCAGCGGCACCTCCAGCCTGGACATCAACGGTGGTGATGCTTTTTGCACGGCCAATCCTGTTGTATCCGGTGGTTATACCGGCAGCTGTGCTCCGCCCCCTTCCGGCACCTATCTCACCTGGGACATTGATTCCCTTTGCGGTGCCCAGACGCTCAATAACGGCGATACCCTGAACATCACCTTCGAGTTGGAAACCGGTTGCACCGCAGTATCCGGTTCATTGAACACCTACATCGATTACGATCTCCCCGGCCCCACCCCCATGTGCGACGACACCGGCGTGCTGAGCATCCAGGTGAACCCCGGGGCCGTCACTATCAGAAAGACTCCCAACGTCATCCCCCGGGTGCTGGGCCAGGATGTCACCTGGACGCTGACCATCGAGAACACCGGTTTCGGCGTTATCGAGAACGTCGAAGTCACCGATGTGCTGGGAGCTGGGCTGGCTTATGTCTCCTCCACGCAGAGCGGGAATAACAGCGGCCAGACTACCACCTGGACGAGCGCAGAGTACGCAGCTTTGGCTTCCATGGACCCCGGTGATATTCTGACCATGGACATCACCGCCAACGTGATTGCCTCCGCAAACCTGGACAACACCGCGGATGTGCGTTTCGGCTGCGATCCCAGTCCCACCAATACCTGTTTCGACACCGCTGTTGACGGCGGCACGGCCAGGGCGTCGGTGCAGCAGAGCGTCACAACACCCCTCCTAGGCTACACCCCGCCGGACATCAGCTTCACCTACTGTGACGACCAGCAGGAAGACATCAGCTTTACGATCAGTAACACCGGGGACGGCACCGCCCATGATGTATGGATTGTCGTTGATTTCGGTTCTATCTCCGTGTCCAATGTCACCGCCACCCCGCTAAACTTTGCGGACCCGGGTTTCGATGCTATTTACAATGCCGGTGCCACACGGTTTGAAGCGAACAACCCCGTCCCCCCTGGGGGGCAATTTCAACTGGAATTCGACCTGACCTACTCCACCTGGTGCGGTGACAGTTTCCCCTCTGGTGACTTGCTCTGGCAATCGGTCTACAAAGATGACTCCGACAATGAGTTCTACCCGCCTGCGGAGCTCAGCACCATCAATGAGCCTGCCAGTTCCTCCAGCCTGTCAGTGAGCAAGACCGGCGCTCCTGCGGTCATCCAGATCGGCGACCCGGTCACCTATGCAGTGACTTCATCCTACGCCGGCGCCACCAACTGCGGCAGCCCTCCCGGCCCTGCAGGACTCATTACCGTAGTCGATACTGTGCCCAACGGCTTCACCGTCACCGATGCCGGAGGCGGCGATTGGGTACCCGGGGGCGGCGGCACCGGCGGAACCATTACCTGGACCTATACACCGCCTGCATCGCTAAATACCACGGTGACCTTCCAATCACCGCTGGCGACCCAGTGCGAAGCCTATTGTAATACCACATTCACCAACAGCATCACTGCCAGTGGCGCCGATTGTTGCGGCTG
>CAYWWC010000466.1:0-2820 GCA_964461615.1 uncultured Anaerolineae bacterium | reverse complement strand
CCTGGTTTCTGATGGCCGTGTCGGGTAATGAGGCGCCGTTTGTCATTGCGAGGAGCGGGTTTTGCGACGAAGCAATCCCCCGCGTGCATCGGAGGAGATTGCGGCAATCCAAACACGGGATTGCTTCGGCAAAAAAATGCCTCGCAATAACACTTGCCCCAGGACTGAAATGCACCTCTAGCAATCGCATTTGCGATAAAACCCACTCCAGAGTGGGAAACACCTCCTTCAAGTTTCTATTCGAGCCTGCTAGAGCAGCGCCTACTCTATCGGCGACAGCGCATCCACCACGGGCAGGAAGACCGTCTCGTACAGCGCGTCGCGCTCATCTGGCGGGGAGATGAGCAACACAAAGTATGCTTTGCCCCCATCCTCCGCCACCGCAAGCTCAGCCCGATAGCTCTGATACGAGAATGAATAGAGATCCCACACCAAGCTGTGAAGGCTGCGCCCCTCGACGCTTGCCACGCTCTCCAGTTGGGGGTCAAGTCCCAGTTGATTGGCCAGCAAACCAAACAACTCATCAGCCGTCATTGGAACAGCGTCCTGCACCAGCGTGGTGGGATCGAGCCCCGTGAGACCACGGCGGTAGTTGCGGGGCAGTAGTTCATCAGTCCAACCTGCGGGCAAGAGGCCACTAAAGCCACTGTCCTCGTAGGTCACCGGCTCCAGCACTACCTCCCCGGCTTCGCGTGGCAAATCAAACGCCATGCCCGGCATCTCGGCGATGCAGCCACTTCGTGCATATGAGGAAGTGGCTGCATCGGGCGACTGGGTGGGGTCGGCGATGAAGTCACCAATGATGTTGCGGGCACACTCGCTGGCGACCAGGATGTCGTGGCCGATGCCCGGCAGCTCGAAGAAGTAGCTGTTGCTCAGATAGCTGGCCACCAGTCGACCGTACTCCGGCGGCGTGACCGGGTCGAATTCGCCCGACATCGCCAGAGTGGGGATGTCGCTGATCAGCGGCTCCTTGACCCACGAGTCGGCCTCCTCGACCGGCCAGTTCTCGCAGATGCCGAAGATGCCGTGCTCGATCTCAAACTCTGGGTCTGTGCTACCAGTCAGTTGCTTGGGCAATGCCGCTATGACGTTCAGCAGGTCCTCCGGCGTCCGGTCAACCAGGTCGTCGGTGCACATCACGGAAAGCATCATCCCCTGGCTAAGAAGGCCCCCGAGCGTCAGGGCGGTGTTGCTCAACTGGGTCATCAGCCCATAGTCCCCGTTATGCACATCGTGAATCGCCTGTGGCAGAACGGGGATGATCTGGGTGAAGTAGAGAAATGTCACCAGGTTGCCGAGCACCTCATCCCCGGTTAGTATGGCGTCGTAGGACTGACCGTCCAGCGGGTTCATGAGGATGATGGGAACCGGCTCCTCATTCAACTGGTCTATGACCTCGAAAAGCACCTCTTGCAGGTTAGGATAGGCGCTGTTGCAGGCCTCGTCTGCGGCGCAGGCGTCGAGCAGATGCATGACGGCGTTCGCCGTGGTCGCGGATCCCTCCACAAAAAGGCTCTTCTCCAGCGGCAGTACCGAGATGATGGCCGCGCTGCGGATGCCTTGCGGATGGTCGCGCATGGTGGCCTGCGCCAGCAGCGTACCGTAAGACCCGCCCCACAGGTTGATCTGGTCGTAGCCCAACGCGATGCGGATGGCGTTCACGTCGCTGGCGTTCTGGATGGTGTTATACGCCGACAGATTGTGGCCTTCGCTCACCAGCCGGTCACGGCAGGCCAGCACGGCATCGAAAGCCGCCTGCTGAGCGACGTCGGGATCTGGTTCGTCCAGAAGATCGAACGTTGCCTGTACCAGTTCCGGGCATTCCAGCGCGGGTTCCGAGAGACCCACGCCGCGCTGATCGAAGAGGATGAGGTCGCGGTTGGGGTGGACGGGGGCCAGGAGTTGCGCTATGGCAAGCGCGTTATGCACGGTCTTCTCACCGGGGCCGCCAGCCAGAAAGATCACCGGGTCGGGTTGGTGATCATGGCTCTGGTCTTTGAGAATGCCGACGGCCAAGCGGATGGTGGGGCCGGTGGGGTCGTTGTGATCCTCCGGCACGACGACGAAGCCGCACTCGACCGGCGAGCCGGCGGGCACGTCGAGGGGGCAGGGCGCTTTCTCAAATGTGGGGACATATTCTCGGCGCAGCTTCACCTGCGGTTCAACCATCGCATTGTCCACTGCGAATTCGAAGGTATCGCTCACCCCGTTCACGTTCACAGTGTAGACCCCCGCTGGCAGGCCCACCACATCGAGCGAGATCCTCTCCTCGAACGGTACGAGCATTTCAGCGCACATCGCATCCGCAGGACGAGTGGTGGTGATGGTCACCCGGAAGGTGTTGCCATCTTGTTCCTTGGTTATCTCGCTGATCTCGGTGCAGCTATCGGGTAGGTTGCCCTGGGCCACCACGAGCACCTGTATCGGGAACGACTCCAGCAGCAGGATCTCGATGCTCTCAACCATGGCCTCTCCGGTGATGACCCCGCCCTCGCCGGTCGGCTCTTGGGTTGGCGCGGTAGTGGGCGTTGCGGCAGGCTGGCCACAACTGGCCAGCAGCAGAGCGAGCGCCAAAATGCTGAGTAGCAGTTTCTGTCGGATGTTTGTTATCTGCTTCATCGTTCTTTCCTCCTTCTTAATTCTTCGTTGATGATGGTCGAAACGAGTGTCCAGTCTCTCCAGGCTTATTATACAGCAAAAACCCCCCAGACACAATGGCCCTCTGGGGGATTTTCGTATTGGCCTGGCGTACAATCTTTTTCGGCTCTTCAGGATTTCGCAGGGTCAAGCCGAGAGATTTGCCACGAATTACACGAA
>CAYWWC010000465.1:0-2822 GCA_964461615.1 uncultured Anaerolineae bacterium | reverse complement strand
CTGCTATAATAGTCTTTATCGGCGGCGCCCTCTATTTCCGCCGCATGGAACGCATTTTCGCGGACGTAGTATAGTACCAACACCTGGGCATGGGGCTGGTAGCCATGTGCAGCAGATGGCAGGGTAAGGAGACAAGGGGATATCTGTGATTTGCGCATTCGTGCAGGGAGGGATGTAGAATGAATGATGCAATCGTATTGGAGGAACAGAAGGGGCTGTGGATTGAAGAGCGGCTGTTGCGGCAGGCGCAGTTAGGTGAGCGTCTCCAGGTGATGGTGGAGCAAGGGGAGATTCGTATCCTACCTGCAAGAACCGTACCTTCCCGCTTGCCCTACGGTGTGTCGGTTGATGAGGCCCAAACGGTGTTGAGGAAAGCGCGTGAGGAGGCCATCATACTGTATGGCGGTCAGGCTCCTCCGGCAGACCAGCCATACTTCGGGGGGGTGACGTGGCGAGAACACCAGGCTCTATCGGATGAGGAGCGGCAGGCGCTTTGGGACAAACTCTATGCTGAGTTCGACGTAGAGATCGAGGCCACTGAGGAGCACAATGTCCGGCCAGATGCGCTTACTGCTGGATAAGAATATCGTCCGCCGGTACTTCGAGGGAGTATCCGCTCTGGCGCAGGGATTGACACTCGAGGGAGAGGAACAGCGAGCGATCTTGCTTGTCCATTTGGCGCGAAGAAAGAATCAGCGATTGCTTATTCCGGTAGAGGTTTTCAATCTGCTCCAGGTACACGGTCGCCGGGTGTCGCCAGCCGAGACCCTGATGTTCTTCAAGCGTGTCGAGGTACTATATCCTGGGCGTTACTTTAAGCGCTGGGCAAGACGGTTGCGAGAGACAGGCTTTACCCGTGAGGATGCCAAAGTGTTGGCCCTGGGGACGTTTGGCACAGATGCTGAAGGTGCCGTGTTGGGTGTCCAGGCAGTCGTGACGTATGACCGTCCGATGATAAGAAAGTGGGCACTGGAAAGGTCGGAGTTGCAGGAGCGACTGGCGAGGATGACTGAGGCAATGGATGACCCTTTTGGGCAGACCCGCTTGCCTGATGTATTGCGTCCAGAAGAGATTGCGTGAGTGCCAGTGAAAACCCTCCACATCGTTGGTGCCCAACCCAGCTTCATGCATGAAGGTCGCTTCCATCACTTCGACAAGCCCAGTGCAGGCGTGTGGGAGAGGAAGAATACAAACTGGTGAAAGCCGTCTCCACTTCCGAGTTTGTGCAATTCGTAGCAAAGAGAATTAGTGAAAATTCGTGTAATTCGTGGCAAAAACGAAATATGGCTGACATCGCGATTAGAGTCGAAAATCTATCCAAGCACTACCCTGCGACCCTTCGACGGGGCTCAGGGTGGGCACAGCTCAGGACAAGGTTCAGGGCGGGCAGGGGGCGTGGAGGCGAACGGCGCCTATGCTTGACGATAGATAGTTTGATGGCTCTTTGGGGTTTCGCAGGATCAAGGCAGGAGATTTGCCACGAATTGCACGAATTAACACGAAAAAGCAAAAATTGGTGAAAATTCGTGTAATTCGTGGCAAAGAACTAGACATTTGCTGAACCAACCCTGCAAACTCCCAAAGACCCAGTTTGATTACAGAATAGGAGAGAAGTCCATGTCTGGATCCACATTTGCCTTACCGGTGAGTGTCGAACAGGTGGCGGTTGTGATCAAGCAGATGGGGCCAAGCGAGCGGCGACGATTGCTCAAGCTGGTACCTGAATTGCGCCAGGCGACCACACAGGCACCGTCTCGAGCGTCCGGTGAGGTTCATGCTGCTGTAGAGCGAGTGCGGGTGGAAGTGATGCAGGCGTTGAGCGGCCAACCCCTATCGCCCGCTGAACTCTTCTTGGATGATCTGACTTTGGGGCAGTATATGGATCTACCAGATGAGGATCGAGTCCGGCTGTGGGATGAATGGGCTGAGATAGACCTGGAAGAGCTTGAGGAGATGGATGTCCGACCTGACGCGGTGCCTGCTGGATAAGGTCTCCACTCGACGTATGGTGGAAGGCCTGCTGGGGCTGGCCGAGGGGCGCAAGCTCAGCGAGGAGGAGTTGCTCGCGCTCGATCTCTACGAGCAGGCCAGTGCTCAGGGAATCCAGTTGTTCATTGTACCACCGGCTGAGAATGTATTGCGACGCGTGGAGGGTTTACCGCGGTATTCGGCTGTCGTTCGATTATTTCTTAGCTGTACAAGGGTTGTACTACCTACACGGTACTTCAAGCGATGGGCACGGCGGCTGCGTGACTATTTTACTCGAGAAGATGCGGCCGTGTTGGCCCTCGCCACCTTTGGCACAAGCAAGGACGTGGGTGTGTTGGGGATGCACTTCGTGGCGACGTATGACCAGCCGCTGATCAATCAGTGGTCGCTTCAACAGAACAAGATCGAGGAGCGATTGGATGCGATGCGGCGCGGCCTTCGACTGCCATACAATGGAGTTACCTTACCCCAGGTGCTGCGACCTGAGGAGATCTTGCCATCAGGTAAGGATGGGTAGGTAGTGTTGAAAGTGCTTCATGTCGTAGGCGCCCGCCCCAACTTCATGCTTGTACTGAGCCGTCGGGTTGAGCCTGTCGCCTGTACTGAGCCCAGTCGCTTGTACTGAGCCTGTCGAAGTGAAGTGAAACCTTGTCGAAGTGAAGGTCGCCCCATCATGCGGGAGAAGAAGATTAGTGAAAGCCGTCTCCACTTCCGAGTTCGTGCAGTTCGTGGCAACAAATATACATAAGGAGCATTCGTGGCCGAGATCATCTACAAGGAACTCTCCTACGCCATCCCTTCGACAGGCTCAGGACAGGCGTCGGCGCAGCCAT
>CAYWWC010000464.1:0-2829 GCA_964461615.1 uncultured Anaerolineae bacterium | reverse complement strand
TCGTGGCGAAGAATTGACCACTTGGCAAAGCAAGCCTGCAAACTACCAGAGAGCCTCTTTATTTTAGATGATGAGGCAGACATCATGGACAGTGGCTTGAAAACTCAATGCGTACCTGGCTACAGGCTTCTGACAGAGGAGCAGATCAAAGAGATTCACCGCGCCAGTCTGGAGGTGCTGGAAACCATTGGCGTTCGGGTGTTTCACGAAGAAGGCGTTCAACTTCTGAGAGATGCCGGATGCCGGGTGAAAGAGGGAGATACTGTTCAGATCCCCAACTGGCTGGTGGAGGAAGCGATCCGCAGCGCGCCTTCCCGCATCACCATGTACAACAGGATAGGGGAGGAAGCGATGCGCCTCTGGAGGGGCGTAACATCAACTTTGGCCCGTTCACTCCACCCCATCGAGTCGCTAGCCGCCTGGCCGGTAGTCAGTGGGCAGCTGATCGCTATTTGACAGAGTGAGAATCGGGCGATATAATAAGCTGGCTCAAATCTGGATGGGTTTCAATGATTGCAGTGAGCGTCTTGACGTAGTCGAGACGCTTATCGCAATCGTTGTAGCCTCCAAATCACTTTTGAAAGGAGCGAATCATGGGTAGTAGCATTTTGGAACAGATCGCCTCTAACCTGTACAATGGGGAGGACGAAGTCGTTGCTGATCTGGTCCAGCAGGGGCTGGATCAGGAGGTGTCTCCGGCTGAGCTCCTCAATGGCGGCCTCATCGCCGGCATGGATGAGGTAGGCAAGGATTTCAAGGCTGGCGACCTGTATGTGCCGGAGGTGCTCATCGCTGCTCGGGCCATGCGCGCTGGCATGAACATCTTGCGCCCACTGCTGGCCGAGGCCGATGTGCCCACCGCGGGCAAGTACATCGTCGGCACGGTGCGGGGCGACCTGCACGACATCGGCAAGAACCTGGTCAAGATGATGCTGGAGGGCGCTGGCTTCGAGACCATTGACCTGGGCACCGACGTCAAAGCCGACGAGTTCGTGACCGCCGTGCGGGAGCATCAACCGCAGATCGTAGGCATGTCGGCTCTGCTGACCACGACCATGCCGGGGATGAAAGCCACCATCGAGGGGCTGGAGGAAGCAGGACTGCGCGATACAGTCAAGATAATGGTCGGCGGCGCGCCAGTGACAGCGGCCTTCGCCGAGCAGATCGGGGCCGATGCCTACGCGCCCGATGCGGCCACGGCGGTGGATGTAGCTCGGAATCTGGTGGCGTGATCCGTATTGCGTCACGCAATACGGAATACGCAACATGCGTGAGGAAATCCTTGTGACTGAACAAATCCCCATCGAAACCCTACACCCCACCATCCGCATGCTCTCCGATGAGCAGGTTGAGGCCATCCACCACACCAGCCTGGACATTCTGTCCCAAACGGGC
The DNA here is from genome assembly GCA_964461615.1 of uncultured Anaerolineae bacterium. Lineage (GTDB taxonomy): Bacteria > Chloroflexota > Anaerolineae > VGOG01 > VGOG01 > CAZVCJ01. The sequence goes on along the minus strand of CAYWWC010000464.1, from coordinate 1,434 downwards.
ATCGTGATGAAGAACGAGGCCGCCCGCGAGTTGTTGCTCGACGCCGGAGCATGGGAATCGGAACAGCGGCTCAAAGTACCACCGCTCTTGGTGATGGACGCCATCGCCTCCGCTCCATCGCGCATTCCCATGTTCAATCGGCTGGGCGAGCTGACCATGCCTCTGGAGGCCAATAAGGTCTTCTTCGGGCCTGGCTCCGACTGTCCCTTCACCATTGATTTGGAGACGGGCCAGCGGCGACAGGCTACTGCCGAGGACGTGCGGCGCATCGCCAAGCTGTGCGACGGCCTGGGCCAGATTGACTTTGTCATGTCCATGGGAACTCCGTCGGACGTGCCGCCCCTGGATCACTATCTCCACAGCTTCATCAACATGATCCGCGGGTCGGTCAAGCCCAACGTCTACACGGCCAACAATCGAGAGGACATGGAGGCCATCTACCGCATCGCCTGCGCGGTGGCTGGCGGCGAGACTGAATTGCGCGAGAAACCCTTCCTGCTGCACTACGCCGAGCCGATCTCCCCGCTGCTCTTCAACGACGAATCGGTGGACAAGCTGCTGTTCTGCGCCGAGAAGGGCATCCCCGTTACCTACCTGCCCTCGCCCAACACCGGCGGCGGTGGGCCCATCACCCTGGCGGGGGCGCTGGCCCTGGGCAACGCCGAGTGCCTGGCGGGGCTGGCGCTCAGCCAGTTGGTGCGACCGGGCACGCCGTTTCTGTATGGCATGAACACCGCTGCGCTGGACATGAAGTCGGCCATCGTCAGCTACGGCAGCCCCGAGTGGCCGCTGGGCATGGCCGCCTGCGCGGACCTGGCCCGCTACTACGACCTGCCAGTGTGGGGCACGGCCGGCGCCACCGACAGCAAGGTGGTGGACGCCCAGGCCGGCATCGAGGCCACGGTCTCGGTCATGACCGCCTTCCTGACCCGCTGCAATCTGGTGCACGACGTGGGCTATATCGAGTACGGCACGACCTCCTCGATGGAGATGCTGGTGGTGGTTGACGAGATCATCCGCGACGCGCGCTACGTCATGGGCGGGGTTGAGGTCAGCGAGCGCACCCTGGCCCGCGAGGCGATCCATCGGGCCAGGCCCGGCGGCGGGTTCCTGGCCGACGATCACACCCTGGACAACTGGAAGTGGGCCCAGTGGCAGCCCGCGCTGATTGATCGTATGCGCTATGACCGCTGGGTGGAAAAGGGCCGCCAGGACATGGCCGCGCGCGCCAACGAGCGTGCTTGCCAGATTCTAGCTGAACACGAAGTGCCCCCTCTGCCAGAGGCAGCGGAAGAAGTGATCGTTGAGGTGCTGAAAGAGCGAGAGGCTGCATAACGACAAGCATAGCAACCCGCCCGTAGGTGCAAACCTGCGGGCGGTTGCTTGTACGCCCGGCATGGGCGATAGCTAGGGGGTGAAAGTCCCCTGCGGACG
>CAYWWC010000463.1:0-2860 GCA_964461615.1 uncultured Anaerolineae bacterium | reverse complement strand
TGGGTTGCTTTTATCCTTTGCATTTTTCAACAAAGTCTTCGATACGCTCTCCGCTGCGCTACGATCTACTCAACCGGCGGTCGCTGGCCTTAACTTGACGCGCATGGGCTGAAGTCCCTGCGCTGAGAGAACAAAGCCACTCCGGGGTTGATCTTAGCCCGTAGGCGGTGTCCTGAGCTTGCCGAAGGAGCTTCGCTCTTTCAGCCCTGAGGGTGCAGATCAGGGCGGTGCCCGCGTTTCGGCGGCATGGGAGTCCGCTCTGCTTCGCGATTACTGTTATGTGCCGAGAATGGTTCAGTTGACCCGCACCAGGCGAATGTTATCGAAGTAGAGGGTGCGGGGGCCCAGAGGGTAGCTCTTGGTCTGCCCCTGGTAGTTCTCTTCTTCCATGAGGGTCTCCGGTTCGAATTCCAGCCAGTCCACGTTGGATACGTCAACGTCGCGGGCCATCTCGGCGATGGGAACGACGACGTGATTTGATGCGTTGGGCAAGAGAAGTGTGTCGCCGCCGGTCGCCGGGTACCAGCCGCCAGCATTGTCGCCCACGCCGACGTAGAAGTAAGTGTAGTAGTCGCTCTCGTTGTAAACGTCGAACTCCAGGGCGGTGTAATTGCTCCAGTCCGTGGGGAACTGCCAGGCGCCCATGTTGGGCAGGCTGGAGTCGCCGAAGACGACTTTCAGCGACCACACCCCGTCGGTGACATGCTGGCTTGTCCGCTCCTGGGAGATGGTGTTCTCGAACTCCCAATCGGCCACCTCCCCTGCGGTCTCGAAGGAGAAGAACAGAGTGGATTCCTCGGCCACGCGGTCGAGGGCGAAATCAACCGTTACTGTCGCGCCCGCTCCCACGGTCACTGCCTGCTGGGCCGATGTGTAGCGATCGCGGCTGGCGGTGATGGTCTGATCGCCCACCTCGACTGCTAAAGTGTAGGCGCCGTCATCATTGGTCAGCGCTGCCCCTTGGCCGTTGGAGATCAGCACGCCGGCCACGGGCGCGCCGCTTCCGCTCTCGGTCACTGTGCCTTGGATGGCGGCCAGGGTCACGGGGTGCTGCCCGGACAGAATCTCGCCCATGAGGTCGCGGAAGGCATAGAAGTCCTCAGGATCGGGATCTATGGCGCGCAGGGGCTGGGGGAGCAGGTTGACGGTTAGGCCGCGGGCAAAACCCTCACTGGTCTGCGCGGCCAACATGGTCAGGTACTCGTAATCCTCGGCTGCCTCCCGCGCCAGCTCCAGCCGGATGGAGGGCAGGGGGCCGTCCACCTCGGCGATAGCGTGCGAAGCTAAGCCGTCGCCCTCGATTTTGTGCCCCGGCCAGAAGAGGGCCCCCGCGCCGTTGCCGTACACGGGGTCGGGGGTGCTGAGCCAGGGGTTGATGATGTCCATGCTGTTGGCATCCCCAACCCAGGCCGCCACGGCCCAACCCTCGAGGGCGGCGGCGTCATATTTGTAGGCCAACGATCCCAGGGCCCGGTGCAAGGTGGCCTTGTAATCAATGAAGTCCCCGTAGTCGTTGAAGTACAGGCTCAACGTCTCGCCCAAAGCCACCCGCTGGCGATAGATCTCAGGGTCTTGCTCCACCTCGTCTGAGGCGATGCTCCACCAATCTACGTAGCCCACCAGGTCAACCCAGCCCCGGTCGGGAGGGCCAGGGGGAATGGGGTAGACGCTGGCAGCGACGACCTTGAAAGCTGGATCCACCCCCTTGACCAGGCTGGCCCAGTCCAGGAGCCGCTGCAATCCATCTGGGCCGTTGTGCAGGGGCTCGTCACTCACCCACTCGGTCTCGTCGGTGAAGTAGGTGAAGTGTCTGTCGAACCATCCCTGGGCCGTGTAGTGATCGCGGAGGAGCTGGTAGTACTGGGTCGCCTTGTCGGTGAAGACGGGATCGTCGAAGGCGGCATTCCTGTAGCGCGTGCCAGTGGCGTCTCGTATCAGATAGCGGTCGTCATTCTCATCGAAGATGCCGGGCAAGTTGAAGCTGACCACGCCACGGGTGTCCAGAAAGTACTCGTACTGGGGATCGGAGGCGGAGAAGTCCAGTTGCACGGTTCCGTCGCTCTCGCTATAGCCCGGCCTCTGGTAGAGCTCGTAGGGGTAGAGGCGTTGGCCATCGGCAGTGACCAGGTGGGTATCGGCCACGTTGACGGTGGTGAGGTAGACACCGCCCCCTTGAGCCGTCCAGGTGAAGGTAGCTGGGTCAGCCCCGTCCAGGATCGCCGTCTCGCCCTCGTAGCTCCGGATGACGATAGGTGCGCTCGTCGTGCCGGAGCGGGGGAGGTACATCTCACCCTGGTAGTAGACTCCGCCGCGCAGGACGACCTCGTCGCCCGCTTGGGCCTGGCTGATCCCCTCGGTCAGCGAGCAGGGCGCGGCCAGACTGCACGCCGTGCCATTGCCGTCCGGGGTGATGTAGTAGGAGTGGGTCGGCGAGGGGACGGCGATCTCGAAGCGGGTGGCGCCGCTGGCCGTCACAATGACGCCGTCCAACGGGTCCCCATTGGGGTCACTGAAGGTGACGCGCACGTCGTAAGTCGTGCCGGGTTCCAGCCAGAACAGGCTGCCGACGAAGCGGGTGTCATCAACGCGGGAGAGGGGGAAGCCGACCTGGTACGCCTGGCCGCCGGTGCGGTATTCGACAGTGGCGGTGGCGTCCCCGTCGGGGTCCTCAGCGGCAGCGATGGTCACGATGACGCCCATAGCGTGGAAGGTGCCGTAGAGCTCGATGGAAGCAGCGGCGGTTGAGGCATCTCTCTGGGCTTCCACTGCGTTGGTTAGCACTAAAAGCAGGAAAATTAGTCTGAATAGTACTACAACGAGACTTTGAGATGGTATTATTCTGCCCATCATGAATCAACGG
>CAYWWC010000462.1:0-2867 GCA_964461615.1 uncultured Anaerolineae bacterium | reverse complement strand
TCTGGATGGGCTTGAGCCACGCAATGACTTCCCAGAGGCATTGAGTGATAAGTACAGGTAACAACAGCATACCGTCGAGCTCGCGACGCTTCAGGAGATAGGGAATCTCTTCTTTGTTGACGAAGTCAGAAGACAGATAGTGTGCTGAGATCAGGCATACGGCTACGGCTGCGTTCTTCATAGCTTCCGCAATCTCAGGATACCAACTGGAACCACCATCGATCATTCGATCGTCCCACAGCCTGATTTGGTCCTGTTGCTCCAACAAACGCAAATGCGGCTGAAGCTGATCTTTCCACTCCTCGTCCTTGTGGCTGTAGCTGATGAAGACGGTGGGTTTGGTCATAATTTCTCCTCCTGCCGCGACAATGGCCGCCGATTGAAATCGCGTCTTGGGGGCGCTTCGCGCCGGTCGACCGCCTACGCGGTCGGGGTTTTTCGTCGGCGTAGGCCGACGTCCGGCCGCAGGCCCTCCTGCTGCACACTTCAGTGTGTAGGTCTCCTGGCTGGCCATAAGCCACCGATTGAAATCGCGTCTTGGGGGCGCTTCGCGCCGGTCGACCGCCTACGCGGTCGGGGTTCTGCGTCGGCGTAGGCCGACGGCCGGCCATAGGCCCTCCTGCTGCACACTTCAGTGTGTCGGCTTCTCGCTTGGCCATAGCCGCGCTCTTCGGATCAGCATTAGCCGCCGATTGAAATCGCGGCCTGGGGGTGCTTCGCGCCGGTCGACCGCCTACGCGGTCGGGGTTCTGCGTCGGCGTAGGCCGACGGCTGGCCGCAGGCCCTCCTGCCGCACACTTGAGTGTGTCGGCTGTGTCGCAGCTGGGTGACACCTCATACTGCCGTTTTGACTTCCTCAAACGATTCCTCAAGCTCCGACCACAGATCGTCGGCAGCGTGATGCTCTTTCTGGCGCTTCACGTATTTGATGATCTTGGGCAGATCCCATCGACTGACGGTGAAAGCGCCGTATCCTCCCTGCCACTTGAATTGCGCTTCGGGGCGCAGCGTCTCGTTGACGAAGTGCGATGAAACACCTTTGACCTGCTTGACCAAGTTGGCGATAGTGACAGTGGTCGGGAATGAGATGACGAGATGGACATGGTCCGACGTGCCGTTCAGTGCCAGCACAGTGCATCCCTTCCCGCGCGCTTCGCTTTCGATGTTGCGGTGCAAACGGCGCTCGATGCTGGGTGTGATCAGAGGGAGTCGGTCCCAGGTTGCCCAGACTAGGTGCGAGTACAGCGCTAGCTTGTTGCGTCGCATGATGTTTCCTCTGATCTGAAAGCCGCCGATTGAAATCGCGGCTTGGGGGCGCTCCGCGCAGGCCGACCGCCTACGCGGTCGAGATTCTGCGTCGGCGCAGGCCGACGCCCAGCCGTAGGCTCTCTTGCCGCACACTTCAGTGTGTAGGGTCTTCTGGCCTGGCCATTGCCGTACTCGTCGGATCAAACCGCCGATTGAAATCACAGCTACGCCCAAAAAACCATCGCCACACCCACCATCGCTGCCACCGTCCCGATGACGGCCCGTTGGGTGATGCGTTCTTTGAAGATCCAATGCGCCAGCGGCAACAGGATCACCGGAGCCAACGCCATCAACGTGGAGGCAATTGCCACCTGGGTTAACTGCACTGCTACCAGCGAGGCCGTCATGCCGATGAGCGGCCCCAGTATCGTCCCGGCCAGGATGGCCCATCGGGCACTCCGGATGCGCAAGCCCTCGATGGTGGGACGTAGCTGGCCCCGGCTCAACGCCCACAACCAAATCACCACCGACGCTGTAGCCAATCGTATCAGGCTCGCCGAAAGGGCCGGGAAATCGCCAACCATCCCTCGCTTGGATAGGATCAGCCCCAACGCCTGCCCGAACGCGCCGCCAATTCCGCATAGCACACCGGCGGCGTAGTTCCTGGGTGCCGTCCACAGAGTTCGAGTTCTTCTGTTCTGAAACCACCCAGGCGACGCTGCCCACCGTCACGATGATGGCGCCGATCTCCAATAGGCTCAGCGTTTCGCCCAGAAAGATCCAGGCCAGCAGCGCGCTGATCACCGGCGCCAGAGTCATTAGCAGCATCGCCAAGCGCACCCCGATCAAGACGAAGGCCTGGAACAACAGCCCGTCGCCCAGCACCAGGCCGAGGATGGCGGACAATCCCAACCAGCCCCAGCGGAATGGCTCTGCGTGGATGGGCAAAACCTGGCCTTGCCACAACAGATGTATGATGGCCAAGAAAAAAGCCGCCAGCGGTAGCCGCACCAGGTTGACAAGATAGGAGCCAACCTGATTGCCGGCAATCGTGAAGAGAAGAGACGTGAATGCCCAGAACACCGCTGTGGTCAGGGCAGCGATTTCACCCAGATAAGTTTGCAAAACTAGACCTCATAGAGGGTTACGTCCGGAAGAACAACGAACGTCCCAACTCCGTGCCCGATCCAACGACCTTGTCCGTCATACAGATACATCTCCGCGATGTCCTGGCGCTTGCCCTGCTTGAGCAACTTTCCTACGGCACGAAGAGACGCGCGCTTGGCTGGTTCCAGGAAATGAATTGACAATTCTGAAGTCGCCACCCAACAAGATACGTCATGCGCCGCTGCTGCGGTGAACGTCGCTCCGCTTACGTCCGCATTATCGAGCATGGTGGCATACACGCCGCCATGGATCCCACCGAAGGCATGATCGAGATTCGGGTTGTAGGGAAGATCAATGACTGCATTGGCTTCGTCGGTATACGAGAGCTTCATGCCAAAGTAGCGAGCAATGGGAGCATTCTCGTTGAACATCCGAAGAAGTTCCTCGATGCGTTCAGTGTGTCGAGTAGACATCTTAATCTCCTTTCGATTTTAATGCCCCTCACAGAACCG
>CAYWWC010000461.1:0-2896 GCA_964461615.1 uncultured Anaerolineae bacterium | reverse complement strand
GTGCAATTCGTGGCAAATTTCTCAGCTTGACCCTGCGAAATCCTAAAGAGCCTCACTATTATCAGCTATGTCTGCTAACTTACCCCAGCGACACCCGCACGCTGTTGCTCCGACACTTCGAGCACATGCGCTCTTCGTCCACAGCGGGATCGTAGGTCACGGCCCACTTGTTACCACAGCGCAGGCAACGCATCGTGGCCGCTGTCGGTTTCTTCAGCCTGTCAAGCGCGCCGCGGATAGGGGTCTTGGCTTCTTTCAACGCCTCGCGAGCCTGCTCCACTTCCTCCGCTGTGACCCCCGCCCACAGCTCGTCCAGTTCCCGCATCACCTTGGCCCACTTCTGCCCCTCGGCTGCGCTGACCCAGTCTAGCTGCAGGCGCTCAGGACGCACACCCCGCTTCTCCAAGCCCTCCCACAGTGCATCCACGCGACGCACGGTCTGGCGGTTGGCGTTGATGTAGTGGCAATCGGCGTAGTGGCAGCCTGAAACCAGCACTACCGGCGCACCTTTTCGGAAAGCGTACCACATAAAATCAGGACTGACCCGCCCGGAGCACATAGTGCGGATTACGCGCGCATTGGGCGGGTATTCCATGCGCCCCACCCCCGCCGTGTCCGCCCCCGCATACGAACACCAGTTGCAGGTGAAGGCCACAATGGGCGGCTTGGCTCCGTTCGTATCGAGCATAGAATCTATCTGGGCATAGATGGCCTGGTCGGAGAAGTGGCGCATCTCAATGGCCCCATACTGGCACTCGGCGGCGCAGGTGCCGCACCCAGAACAGGCGGCCGAGATCACGTGGGCCGTCTGCTTCTTCTCCCAGACGACAGCGCCGTAGGGACAAACCGGGGCGCACAGCCCGCAGCGTTTGCACAGGACCTCGTCAACCACCGCGGTAATGGCCTCCACTTTAATGGTGGGAGCGTTCAGCAGGATCTCGGCGCGGGCGGCGGCGGCAGAAGCCTGGGTCACCGAGTCCCTGATGTCCTTGGGCGACTCGGCACAGCCAGCCAGGAAGACGCCCTTGGTCGGCGCGTCCACCGGCTTCAGCTTGGGATGCGACTCCATGAAGAAGCCGTCGGAGGTGCGCGAGAGGGTGAGGAGTTGCTTGACCATTTCGCTGTCCTGGCGAGGCACGGCGCCGATGGAGAGCACCAGCATGTCCAACTCGTGCTCCTCCAGCCGCCGCGCGCTGGTGTTCTCCACCCAGACCCGCAGGTTGTGTGTTTGGGGATCCTCCATCACCTCACCTGGCAGGCCCCTGATGTACCTGACCCCTGCAGCCTTGGAGCGCATGTAGAGGTCCTCAAAACCCTTGCCGAAGGCCCGTATGTCCATGTAGAAAACGGTGATGTCAGTATCTGGATAGTGGTCTTTGAGCAGGAGGCTGTCTTTGATGGTGTTCATGCAGCAGATGTTGGAACAATAAGGATTGCCCCGCCCACTCTTGGAACGCGAGCCGACGCACTGCACGAAGCCGATGCGCTGGGGCGTCCGATGATCGGTGGGGCGGACTAAGTGGCCTTCGGTGGGACCGCCAGCAGAGATCAGCCTCTCGAACTCCAGGCTGGTGATGACATTCTCGTAGCTGGTGTAGCCGTACTCATCCATCTCCGTGGGGTCGTAGGCCTCCATCCCCGTGGCCACGATGACGGTCCCGACCTCGAACTCGACCATCTTGTCCTTCATGTCAAAATCAATGCACTTCTTATCGCAGGCCTCTAAACATTTGCCGCAGGCGATGGGGTTGTCGCCCAGACACTCATGGATGTTGATGATGTACGAAGAAGGCACGGCCTGGGGGAAAGGGATATAGATGGCCCGGCGGGCGGAGAGGCCCGTCTGGAACTCATCGGGCTTGACGACGGGGCAGACCGGGACGCAATCGCTGCAGGCGGTGCACTCACTCTCGTCCACGAAGCGGGCCTTCTTGCGCACCCTGACCTTGAAGTTGCCCACGTATCCGGAGATGTCCTCCACCTCGCTATAAGCCATAAGCTCAATCTTAGGATGTCGACCGACATCCATCATCTTGGGGCCCAGAATTCATATACTACAGTCCATGGTGGGATAGGTCTTGTCCAATTTGGCCATGATCCCACCGATGGAGGGCTCCTTTTCCACAAGATAGACCTGATGGCCAGCGTCGGCCAGATCGAGGGATGACTGGATGCCAGCCACACCCCCGCCGATGACCAGCACCGCGTCGGTCACGGGCAACTGCTCCTCGATCTGAGGGAGGAGCCAGCGGGTCCGCGCCACCGCCGCGCGCACGATGTCCTTGGCCTTGCTAGTGGCCGCCTCCTTGTCGTGGAGGTGCACCCAGGAGCAGTGCTCTCGGATGTTGGCCATCTCCAGAAGGTAAGGGTTGAGGCCCACATCTTGAATACAATGGCGGAAAGTGGGCTCGTGCAAGCGGGGCGAACAGGAAGCCACCACCACCCGGTTGAGCTTGTGTTCCACTACGTGGCGCTTTATCTCCTGCTGGCCAGGATCGGCGCAGGTGTACTTGTTGCCGACCGCCACCACCACGTCGGGCAGCGTCTCCGCGTACTCCCGCACCGCCTCGGTGTCTACACTGCCAGCGATGTTCAGCCCGCAATCGCAGACGAAAACGCCGATGCGTAGGTCTTGTTTAGGCATTTGTACCCCCAATTAACAAGCGTGATGTTTCATTATCTTCCTTGAACAAGTAAAGAAATAACAGCATGCCTGTGGCATTCGCTACGATCATTGGCAATGCTATCTGCCCCACGGTTACCATCGCTTCAGAGAACGGTCGTGCCAGTGCGAGAATCAAAGCCATGTGAAACACCTCGACGGTAATTGCCAGAGTTGTCCCCTTGACCAGCAAATTCTCACCCCTCATTCTCTTTGACAGAATCCCTGCCATAA
>CAYWWC010000460.1:0-2897 GCA_964461615.1 uncultured Anaerolineae bacterium | reverse complement strand
AAGAGTTTGTAAGCTTTTGGTTAAATCTTGGAGAAAACCCCCTGAACGGTTACGACTATTTTAGATACAGTGACGCTGCAGGGGAGATAGGAAGGGGGAGGTGGACAACGGAAGGGGGAGAGAGGGTGGCGGGCGCGGAGGGGCAACCGCGTTTTGATTTTGGGAGCGAGATGGGGTATAATACGGTGAGAGTCAGAACGGAAGGGGGAAGGAGGAAATTGGAAAAGGGACTGCGAGCAGACTTATGAGCGTTATCCGTCGTATTTTCATTCCGCCAGATGTGACGGCTGATCATCGCACCGTCGTACGGCGCTATGTGGAGCGAATTGGTGAGCTATCCGGCTCTGAGTGGCCGCTGGTCATCAAGGCGTTCAACCTGCTGCGCCACGCTGTCGTCGTTCGGGTGGATGATCGGGCCTACACGTTCGCCCAGCTCTATGAGGAACTGGTGGACGCTCGCTATGCTACACCTTTCATCAAGGAGCTGCACGACCTGGAAGACGTCGGGCGAGGGAGTATCCCCCTTTGGGCGGCTGCCGCCCGGCGTATCTACCGAAACCTGACCGAGATGGGTTTGCATGACCCCGAACGTTATCCTGAATCTCGTCTCCTTATGGCGTACTGTCTGTACTGGTGGCAGTCATTTTGCAAAGGCCATGGAAGTTCCAGAAAAATGGTCATCCCAGAACTCCCTAGCGAGCTCGTAAGCGAAGTGTCGTTTGGGACATTTATTTTTCTGGAACGGCCTATGCCTTCGAAGTTGGGCTCTCTGGTAGTTTGCATGGTTGCTTTGCCAAGTGACCAATTCTTTGCCACGAATGACACGAATTTTCACCAATTTTTATTTTTCGTGTTAATTCGTGCAATTCGTGGCAAATTTCTCAGCTTGACCCTGCGAAATCCTAAAGAGCCCGAAGTTGAAATCTTCCGCGATTTGGAGCGGTCTGGGCTACGTTTCCAGGCTCACGACTTACTTGACCCGGCTGCTCGCCGATCACCTCACGACTTGCTCATATCCGACTTTCGAGGCGATGTAAAGACCAGCGTATATTTTCTGCTGAAGGCGAGTGGTGAAAGGGTGTCGAGCGACTTTTTCATCACCCGTGTCTGGCTACCTACCCGGCGCGCCAGGACGTTGGCCGTCTTCCTCCAGGATGTGGCCTGGGAGGCGATTGATGGCGAGACGCTGCTGACCATGCTATCTGACCTGGGGGAAGTGTTGCCTCGGCCGGCTCGCATTCCCTATCACGGGGGTAAGCTTGTCGTGGCAGACTATGCCGATTGGAAAGGGGAAAATGGAAGGGGGAAAGGGGAAGAGGAAAGTTGGACAAGATCCAGGACATGATGTATACTTTCCCTGGTGTAGGTTATGTGCATCCCAGAACGGATTCGTCTGCGAAGTCGAATTCGCGAATATCCTCGCAGGCGACTGAACAATGAGCATCAAACGAATCCGACGAGCCGTTCGTCAGGAGCGATATGAGTTCACAATGCATGCCCTGGAAGAAATGGACGAAGATGACTTTACTGAAGCTGAGGTACGTCGGGCGTTGCTGAACGGTGAATTGCAGGCGAGACTTACTGACGATCCACGGGGCCTCCGTTTCGTCGTGCGCGGTACGTCGAACGGCGTTGAGATTGAAACGGTTTGCCGCTTTCTGCCCTCTGGCCTGCTGCGCATCATCACGGTATACGTGCCAGATGACGATAATGAAGAATAGTGGCTCTCTGGTAGTTTGCATGGTTGCTTTGCCAAGTGGTCAATTCTTTGCCACGAATGACACGAACTCGGAAGTGGAAACGGCTTTCACTAATTTTTATTTTTCGTGTCAATTCGTGCAATTCTTGGCAAATTTCTCAGCTTGACCCTGCGAAATCCTAAAGAGCCAGAATAGTTGAGTGAATGATATGGAACAAGATTTCTGCGAATACTGCAATGGGCTGTTAGCGGACACAGAAAAGCTGGTGACGGTGTACCGCCATCGTCGAGACAGGCACTACATCTTCGAGGCAGTTCCGGCTCGCGTCTGCCCGCGCTGTGGTGAGCGATATTTCTCGGCCACCGTCGTGCGCGAAATGGACCGCCTGATACAAGCGCCCGGGCCACAAGTACGCGTGGCGCCAGTGCCAGTTATCGCCTTCACGCCTGCCTGATTGACCTTCTTCGACTGTCCAATCCTGGTCACCGCTGGGCTCCCGTCCTCCTCTGGCTTGTCCTGAGCTTGTCGAAGGGATGGCCGGCATCATTCTCCATACGCCAATCCCCATTCTCCATCCTCCATCTCTCATGAAGACCCTGGAAGAGATGCCAGTTGCTGAGTATGAGGCAGTTGTCGAGCGCTTCATCGAAGAAGAAGTAGCCCAGTGGGACGGCTCGCTGCCGGTCGAGACGTTCTTCGAAGCCTGGGCGGCGCTCGAGCGTCGTAAGGAGACGGTGGAGGTCCAGGCATGCGTCGAAGATGACCGCCTGGTGCTGACGGCGCCACCGGGTAGTCCACTGACGGTGCAGGACAATCGTATCTGGTTGGAGGACGGCCGGCAGGTGGTACTCAAGTTGATATCCGTTCGGGCATCGGCGGGATAGTTTCCAACCTGCGCGGTTAACCACGCGGGAAGCCCTCCTCCACCCCTCCCGCAGGTTCGGGAGCAGTTCTGGACAGAAACGTGATGGACTGCGGTCAAGCGGGTCATGGACGTCCTGCTGGCCTCCAGCGGCCTCCTCCTGCTGGCCCTGGCCACTCCCTTCATCGCCCTGGCCATCTACCTGGATTGTCCTGGCCCCATCTTCTATCGCCAGGAGCGCGTGGGCAAGGGCCGCCGCCGCTTCCGGGTCTACAAATTCCGGCTCTCTGGTAGTTTGCATGGTTGCTTTGCCAAGTGACCAATTCTTTGCCACG
>CAYWWC010000459.1:0-2905 GCA_964461615.1 uncultured Anaerolineae bacterium | reverse complement strand
TACGTTGGGAACCCTTCCGGGATCTGATGTCCCTGAGGGAAGCGATGGATCACTTGTTTGAGGAGAGCTTCATCCGGCCTCGCACTGGCTGGCTGGCCCCTCTGGGCGTCAGAGCACTGGCGGTGGATATGTGCGAAACCGATCAGGACGTGGTAGTCAAGAGCTCTGTGCCTGGGGTCAAGCCCGAGGACATTGACATCACCATCATCGGCGATACGCTGACCATCAAGGGCGAGACCAAGGCCGAGGAGAAAGTCGAGAAGGCCAACTACATTCGCCAAGAGCGCCGCTACGGAGCTTTCCGTCGTTCCTTGACCTTGCCCACCACCATCGTGGCGGAGAAGGCCAAGGCCGAGTTCGAGAGCGGCGTGCTGACCTTGACTCTCCCTAAGGCTGAGGAAGTCAAACCCAGGACCATCAAAGTTAAGGCCAGGTAGGCCAATGCGCCAATGACCAAATCCCAATAACTCGAAAGAGGTCGGGATTTGGTCATTGCACGTCACCTATCCCTTTTCATGCCAACGAGACTTTAGGAGATGTCCCAATGCCCATGTACGAATACGAGTGCCTCGAATGTGGCCTTCACTTCGAATGCCTTCAGAATTACAATGACCCACATGTTGCGCGGTGTCCACGAGGCCATCGTAACGTGCGGCGGGTGTTCTCACCCCCGGCCATTGTCTTCAAAGGTTCCGGCTTCTACGTGACCGACAACCGCCACGGCAGTGGAGGCAACAGGAAGCCAAGCAATGAGGCAAAGACGCCCGAGAAGAAAGAAGCCGCCGACTGAGCGCAAGAGTTGGCAGCTTTCTCATTTTCCTATCTAACTGGATTGTTTGGCTAACTCACACAGTCACACTCTTCTCCCGAATCCACCGCCACCAGCATGATGTCCACGATGTCGCCCAGCACTGCCCCTGCCGGCAGCGAACATGAGCCGCTGCTGCCGCTGGTGTGGTAGATGCTCACTTCCTCCTCTTTCCACACCACGTGCACGGTTCCGCTCCCCTTGACCACACATCGCAACTAGCCACTCTCGAAGACCGTGATGCGCTGGGCTACCAGGGCGCCGTCGTCTTGGGGCAAGACAGTCACACGAACCAGCGCGTCGGTCTCGACCTTGCCGTCTGGTCATCTATCACCGTATCCACCGTGACCTCAATCCTGGTGGCGCGCACAGTCCACGGCCCCACCCATGTGCCCTTGACCTCGGCCAGCAGCCCCACCTGCGGGGTGACACCTGTGATGGTAGTGGTATCGGTGATGAGCACGGTGAAGTCGCCAACGATCCACTCATCATCCTCGATACTCTTGATGCGGCCCCTGAATTCGACTTCATCATCGGGGGGCTTAACCACGATGAGCTTGGCCAGCACAGAGCGATTGTCCAGCAGGAAGCCTTGCACCTTCACGTAAGCGCCCACCTGTAGCTCGCCCTCGATGCGGGTCTGGTTGTTGATCAGCACATCAACCAGCGATTCCTCGGTGTCGGTGGCGCTCAAGACGCTCACCACGATCATTGCCGGGGGATCTCCCTCCATGCGTTCGATGATGCCGCGAAATTCCACTGGGCGCGGCGGGTGGTCCCCGTTCCTGATGTGCACCTTCAGGGCCAGGAGGGCGCCGTCCTCCCGGACAGCGGTGACTTTGGCCCAATCCCCCACTTCCGGCCTGACTCCGGACGGTCTGATCTTAGTGTTCTCATCAACAGAAAAAGTGACAGGCATGGAGCTAGTGTTGGTGGTTTCCACCGTCCACTCGCCGATCAACCCGCCGTCAGGCAGGCTGGTGATTCGGCCTTCGAAACGTACCTTTTGATGCCCAGGACCACCGTTGTCCTCCAGCACTTCGATCTCGCTGGCCAGGATGCTGCCATTCTCCTGAAGGACGCCCTTCCCCTCTATCCGCTGGCCGACTTCCAGGTCATCAAACGAAATGATCTGGCCATCGGCGTCCTTGATTATGGTGTTCTCGTCGGTGACTACGGTGATGGCGCGCGACCCCATCTGCACCGTCAGAGTGGGGAGTGGGGTGACAGCGACCTCGTCGGACTTGGCGATGATGGTGCCACGGAAACCGACTTGAGCGTCGTCGTTCTGCCTCACGTGGATCTTACAGGCCAGCACGCTGCCATCGTCCTGAAGGGTGCCTTCCACGTTGACCTGCTGATCAAGGGCCAGATCGGCGATGGCGCCTTCTTCACCTCCAACGCGGATGCGCGTGTCTGCGTTGATGTGAACGGTCCACGTGGTCGGCGTGACGGGCGTCAGGGATACAGTCTCCACAGTGATAACGCCCGTGTCTGTGTCTGGCTCGACTCCAGGGGCGATGCTTATGATGGCGCCTTCGAACCGCACCCTCTCCGTCTCGTTGGGTGCAGTGGAAGTTGCCACTTGGGCTGGTCTCACCAATTCATCCGCGGCAACCGGGAACGCGCCGAAGAGCATGGTGAGCGCTAGAGCGAGAATCAGCAATAGAGTCATATTTCTAATCATGGGTGTCCTCCTTGGCTAAGTCATGTGTACTCGTCTTCTGGCCTCTCAGAAACGGTCTCCGGCAGACATCCTGTAACCTGCAATGGTCAGCAAATATCCAAACACGCAACCCCCAGCGGGCAACAACATCTTCTGCCAATCTATCAGACCTTCTACAGACCCTGTGTACAGCAGATGGGCGCCGACCAATAGAAACCCTCCTCCAGCGACGAACAGCACGAGACCATAGAATCTATGCATAGTTGCTCCTCCTATCGGTAGTAACTGCTCCGCACTTGTTTAGTAGTTATGCCTTTGAAGGGGGCGAAAAATACATGTCCGCCGCCCGCTATCTGTCGCGCTTGATCGCGCTGTACCCCTCCCCAAAAAAGAAGAAGGCCACGAAAGCGTTGTGCAACTTTCGTGGCCTT
>CAYWWC010000458.1:0-2922 GCA_964461615.1 uncultured Anaerolineae bacterium | reverse complement strand
GCTATTCAATTGTTAACTTGCCATAAGATCACATTATCCGATACACTCTATACTGCTATCCTGCGCACTTCAAAACAGTGATTCTGACAGGATGCATAAGATTGATGCTGAAAACGTTGCTGCGACCAAAAACAAAGCCCGCTGATCGGCGCGACATCACCCGAGGAAGCCTCGTGCGCAACATCTGGCATCTGGCATGGCCCATCACTCTGAGTCAGTTCTTGTTTATGCTACCGGGTCTCTACGACGCAGTCTGGTTGGGCAGGCTCGGCCCTGGGGCACAGGCTGCGGCCGGACTGGCGACGTCGGTGCGCATCACGATGATCAGCGTGCTGATGGCGCTGAGCGTCAGCAGTGGCGCGGTGGTCGCCCGCTATGTTGGGGCCAAGGACGAGAAGAACGCAAATCTGGCTGTGTTGCAGGCTGTTATCCTGATGATCGTGGCATCCGGCACCCTGGGCCTGATCGGCGTGATCTTTGCCGAGCCGCTGATGCGGCTCGCGGGGGCTGATGCCGACGTTTTGCCTCTGGCCGTGCGCTACGCCCGCATCCTCTTCGCCGGGCTGATCGCCATGGAGATGGTGCCCAGCGTCGGCGGGATGATGAACGCCGCCGGCGCGCCGCACGTCCGACTGGGTATGATGCTGTGGAGCATGGGCACAATGCTCATCGCGGAGCCGCTGCTGGTGAACTGGCTTGGGCTGGAGGGTGCGGTGCTGGCATTGGTCGGCTCTAACACCGTGGGAATGTTGTGGGGATTGGGCATGTTGGTCGCGGGGCGCGCGTCGGTGCGTATAGATGTGCACAACCTGCGGCTGGATTTCCCGATGATGAAGCGGATTCTGCGGGTCGCGCTGCCCGCCATCATTCAACGCGGCACGCCGAACCTGGCCATGTCACTGCTGATGCGCCTCATCTCCTCGTATGGTGCGGCGACGCTGGCCGCGTGGGTGGTGGTCCGGCGGATCTTCAGCTTTGCGCAGATTCCCAGCATGAGCCTATCGGGCGTCGTGTCGGCGATGGTTGGGCAGAATCTCGGCGCGGGTCAATCGCAGCGCGCCGAGCGAGCGGTCAGCCTCATTGCGCGCGCCGTGGCGGGGATCATGGTCGTGGTGTTGGGATGCCTGGCGCTTTTCGCACCGCAGGTGATGGCGCTGTTCAGCGACGACGCGGAGAGCGTGTCCATTGGCATCCACATCATCCGCATGCTCAGTCTGGGATATCTGGCTTTTGGCGTCAACATGGTGTTTGACTTTGCACAGGGCGGGGCCGGGGATACGGCGTCACCAATGGCCATCAACCTCGTCGCGCTGTGGCTGGCCCAGATTCCGCTGGCGTACCTGCTCTCCCGTCCGTTCGGCCTCGGTGTGGACGGCATTTGGCTCGCCCTGGTCATCGGCTGGTTCGTGCAAGCGGCCTTGATGATATGGCGCTATCGTCAAGGGCATTGGAAACTGAAACAATTGTGAGGTGGTTCCGTATATTCCACCTTATTCCAAGCGCCCGCGGTAGGCAAACCCGCGGGCGGCTTTTTGTGTTGCCAAACGAGGCGAAACCTGGTATACTATACGCAGACAAAAAAAGCCTCGACTGGTTTGATGCGAACCAGCGAGCACGCGGCCAAGCTGCGATGACAGCCCGGCAGGGATAGTATAGCACGGAAGCCCGTCTGTCGTCAAGCTTGACAGGTGGGTTCTGTGGTCCTTTAAGGAGGGACAGAGGAATGAAAACAACTCAGTTGAAATGCCCAACGGCGGCCAAGAAGCAGGCAAGCCTGAAACCCTTGCCTGTGCTCGCCACCCTTTTAATCCTCACGGCAATATGCGTACTTACCAGTTGCACTTCAGAACCAGGGGAGTTACCCGCGTTGACTGTGGAGCAGTTGGAACAGCGCTTGCACGAGTCGTGGGCGGCAGCCAGCGATGACGACAAACGAGCGGAAGAGTGGGGTGAAGTCATAGGATTGATCGAGCAAATTCTGGCCCTCAACTCTGGTAACGCTGACTTGATTGAGAAACTGTACGCGGCCCACATCAACTATGGGCTCCAGTTCCTGGCTAAGGGCGATCCTGATGGAGCGGTAGCGCAGTTCAACAGTGCTCTAGAGATCAAACCCGACGGAGTGGAAGCCCAGGCGGGACTGGAACAAGCAGCTACCTTGGCGCCGACGCCAACGGCCATCGTTGTTCCTACCGGTGCAACACCGCAAACACTGACTGTGGAGCAGTTGGAACAGCGCTTGCACGAGTCGTGGGCGGTAGCCAGCGATGACGACAAACGACCGGAAGAGTGGGGTGAAGTCGCAGGATTGATCGAGCAGATTCTGGCCGTCAACCCTGGTAACGCTGACATGATTGAGAAACTGTACGCGGCCCGCGTCAACTACGGACGCCAACTGGTTGAAGAGGGTAGGCTTGAGGAAGCGAAGATGGAGTTCACCCACGCCTTGGACGTCAAGCCAGACGGAGGAGAGGCCATAGCGGAGTTGGGAGCATTGGCTGGCGAAACGTCCGGTCTGCCGCCCGTCGTGCTGCCCGCGGAAGCTACTCCAGAGCCTGCAAAAGCAACCCCGATCCCGCCGATTCCCCCCCCCGTGGCAGGGGCGGCCATGATCGCTATCCCTGCTGGTGAGTTCACCATGGGGAGCGAAAACGAGGTTGAGCGGCCGCCGCACGCGGTCTTCGTGGACGCCTTCGAGATTGACAAGCTTGAGGTAACCAACCAGGACTTTGCGAGGTTTGTTGCGGAAACAGGCTATGTCACCAGTGCGGAACAGGCAGGTGAGACGTCTTGGCGGTACTATGCTAAGGACAAGCCTCAGCACCCCGTGGTGAAGGTAACCTGGAACGACGCCATTGCTTTCTGCGAGTGGGCGGGGAAGAGGTTGCCTACCGAAGCGGAGTGGGAAAAGGCTGCGCGGGG
>CAYWWC010000457.1:0-2924 GCA_964461615.1 uncultured Anaerolineae bacterium | reverse complement strand
CGAAGGATGCGGGTCTTGCAAAGCCGCACCCTTCGACCAGCTCAGGGTGCTCCGGTGAGCCTGCCAACAAAGGTTGCCCCCAAACTGACATGCACCTGTACTTTGGGGATTCGAAGCGAAAGCCCTATGTAGAGGGGGTAAAAAGGGTCTGAAGTGGGGTTGATGGAGACTGGCAGGCCTGGAAAGGGCGTGAAAAACGAAGCAGAAGCGGCCACAGGTGTGGCAAAAGTGAACGGCTTGGGCATGGGGACGGATGAGGGTGTGAGTGTGGGGGGCACGGGCGGCAAGAATTCGATGAGCAGGCAGGGGGTAATGCACCACGCAGAATAGGGTCTGCGAGGCGTAGTGGGAGTCAGGAGATTGTCGAAGTGAGTGTCAGGTCAGGCACCGGTGGCAGCGGTTGCTTCTCGCACCAGGCGAGCCAGGGTAGTCAGGTTGAGCCAGACGTCGGCCTGGAAGGTGAAGGCCTTGCCTCTGAGGGTGCCGTAGACGGGCAGTCGTTTGAGCCCCCAGCGTTCGAAGGTGGAGTTGCGACCCTCGACGGCGTTGCGGGCGCGGTGGTAGATGCGTTTCCAGGCTGGGGTGCCCACGGGGATGTCCCGCACCAGGCGGATGGAGTCATCCTTGAAACGCTCGCCTACGTTGATGAGCTGGCCGTAAGGACGGGCGAGGTAGGGGCACTCGTCAGGCGGGTAGGTAGCCTCTTTGACGGGGACGACGGGAGTGGTCTCGTTGCGGCAGGTGTGGAAGCAGGCCCACTTGTGACGCCTGCGGTCGAAGTCGAAGCCATTGGCTTTGAGGGCATAGCCGAAGGGGCAGATGGGGCGGCCCTCGTCGTCATAGCCGCGCAGGGACCATTGGGTTTTGTCGCGGTCGGTTTGGTGGGCGCGCAGGTCAATGACCCGTCGGGCGTGCAGTTTGGCGTAGACAGCGTGGAGGAAAATGTCGTAGCCGAAGCCCGCGTCTCCGGCGACGGCGTCTATCTCCAGGTCGGGGTAGAAGATGGGGAGTTGGAGCAGCAGAGCGGCGGCGGGAATCTCCTCGCGCTCATTGGCGGGTCGGAAATCGTCAAGCAAGACCAGGCTGAAGCGGCGGGTAGGGTCGGCTAATTGGAGAGGGAGGCTGCGATAGCCATAGCGTCCTTTGCCTCGTTTCTTCTTGGCCTGGGCGGGGTCGGTGGACCGATTGGGATTGTCTGTAGTACGATTGGAGCCGCTGTACCAAATGAAGCGGGCTTCGGGGTCGCAAGGGGTGGCATGGCGGCAGACCTGGATACAGGCAGTGGTGTTGCAATCACAGCCTCGACGATCCTTCTCTTTGGCTGGGCAGGGGCGGGGGTTGTCGGGAGAAGTGGGCTGGTAGCAAGTATCCTTCACCGAAGAGCAGCGCATACGGGAGGCGGCGTCGTGGATCATGCCGTCGGGACAGATGAGAGCCTTCTTCAGGGCCTCAGGAGTGAGTAGGCCGGCCTCGACGAAGAGGGCCACGGACTGGGCCAGCAACTGATTGAGGCGCTGGATGGCGACTTCGATGAGTCCGTCCTCGTCTACGAGAACAGTTTCCTCACTGGTGGAGTTTTGGCCGATGGTGGTGAGGAAGTAGCGCAGGCCGCCTTCAGTGGGGAAGACGCCGTTCTCGAAGCCGAAGCGTTGAGCGTAGTCGGCGTAGCGGGGGACGCGTAGGTTACGCAGGGTCTCGGCCCGATTCCATTTATTGGTGATCTGCCAGCCTGTGAGCAGGAAGATGGAGATGGGGTCAAAGGGCACTTGACCGCGGGCGGAGGTCCAGCCCAGGAGGTGGGCCAGCACAGGGCGCAGGGGAGTGTAGTCCACCAGGCGCAGGAGCAGATCAAAGTCGGAGAGGTGCTCCCAGGCGGTGGGGTCGTCTAACGGATGTCGTTTATCCGCGTCTTCCCAGCCCAGGTAGACGTAATGGGAGCGGTAGTGCTTCTTGGGGGAAGGGGGCGTGTCTGGTGGGGCAGGCCAGCGCAAGGGCAGGCGGTCTCGTAGCCCGTTCAAGCTGCATTGGGCCACGAAGGTAGGGTCCTGGGCGCGGGTCTGGACGGGGGTGAGTTCAGCGGCCATGACGCCCTCCTCTCCACTGCAGCCAGCGCTGGGCCAAAACATCGGCGGCCTGGTAGTCGGCCACAGAGTGGCGTTCCAGCAGGCTGCGCAGCGCACAAGAGTGGGCCGGGTGGCGCAGCCAGACCAGGGCTTCGGTGTGCAATTGGCGGGCTCGTTCGCCGCTGAGACTCAGGGCGATTCCGATCTGGCGGTAAGTGGCCGGAGATGTGCCGTTCAGGCCATAGCGGGCCACCACCACATAGCGGAGACGGCCTGGCAGGTGTCGTACCAGGTTGTGAAGTGCCTGCTGCACGGACGCCGTTTCCCACACCAGGGCGGGGTCCGGCTCCTGGCGCAGTGGAAGCCCATCGCCAGTCACAGGCGGCGAGCGGAAACAGGTATGCACCTTGACCGCTCGCCAGACCTGGCGCATAATGCAAGGCCAGGCGTAGGTGGAGAAGGCCGTGCCCCGCTTGAGGTCATAGCCCAGGATGGCGCGCCAGAGGCCGATGCGACCCGCTTGCAGAGCCTCGGTGAAGGGCAGGTTGCCCAACACCTGCCGGCGTACGACGGCCTGCACCAGGCCATCGTGACACCTCATCAGGACGCTCAGGCTGTCGGGGCATCCCGACTGCGCCCGTTGGAACAGGGTGACCCCAAAGGTGGTGCTGTGGCCACTCATCGTTCGGTTGTGAATGTGCATAGGGCACCTCCTCGATATGAGATGCCCTATCTTCCCCCAAGTCCGTCAAAACTGGAAGCGAGAATCTTGGGGTTGATTTTCCTGCCCCCTTCTGCTTCGAAGACCCACTTTGGGATATCGAAGCAAAGGCGGTAGAAATAGGGGGCAATTGGGTCAGA
>CAYWWC010000456.1:0-2925 GCA_964461615.1 uncultured Anaerolineae bacterium | reverse complement strand
GTATCAGGTCACCCGGCTGCTCAGCGCCCGGCTGCGCAAGTCTGACCTAAAGATGATCATCGACTTGCAGCGCAAGAACCAGGAGCTTGCCCAGGCATATCGTGAACTGCAGGAAGCCCAGGCTGCTCTGGTGGAGAAGGAGAGGCTGGAGCGCGAACTGGAGTTGGCCCGGGAGCTACAGCAGAGCATCCTGCCTCATGGGTTCCCCAGCCTGCCGGGGTTCAACTGTGCAGCCCGCAGCCAGCCCGCCTGGCAGGTGGGAGGCGACTTCTACGACGTCATCTCGCTGAGCAAGGGGCGCGTGGGCCTGGTCATGGCGGACGTGTCGGACAAGGGCCTGGCCTCGGCTCTGTACATGGCTCTCACGCGCAGCCTGATCCACGCCGAGGCCAAGCATAGTTCCTCGCCTCGTCAGGTGCTGTTGAACGTTCACAGACTGCTGCTAGAGATCAGCCAGTCAGACATGTTCGTCACCGTCTTCTATGGTGTGCTCGACCCAGCGCGGGGCGACCTCCGTTACGCCCGGGCCGGCCACGACCGCCCATTGCTATTCAGCCCCAGCAGCGGCGAATGTCGTTTCCTGGCCGCCGATGGGATTCTGCTTGGCCTGGTGGAGGAGGTGAGGTTGGAGGAAGTTAGTGCTCACCTGCGCCCCGGCGACCTGCTGGTGCTCTACACCGACGGGATCACCGATGCGAATTCACCGGCGGGCGAGTTCTTCGGCGTGGAGCGCCTGCGTGAGACGGTCTCCGCTGCCGGCAGGCTGAGTGTACAGGGCTTGTGCGACCTCATCTTCGAGCACGTGGACCGTTTCCAGTCAGGGGCCGCGCAATACGACGACATGGCGGTGCTGGTTGTGAAGGCGACTGAGGCATAAAGGGGAGGATCTATGGCCAGATTGATCATTCTTGGTTCAGGGGCAGCGTTGGCGGATGCTTCCCGCGACAACACCTACATGGTTCTCCAGGGACGGGAGAGCTCGATCTTGATTGATTGCGGGGGCAGCCCGTTGCACAAGCTGCAGGTGGTCGGGGTTGATCTCGATACCCTCGATTCCCTCATCGTCACTCACCACCATCCCGATCACATCTACGGTGTACCCGTCCTCCTGTTGGGCCTGTGGCTCTATGGCCGCCAGGAGCCATTTCCCATCTTCGGCCCTCAGAGAACCGTTAGTGCCATCGCCTCGATCATGGATTCGCTGGGATGGCACGACTGGCCCCGTGGGATGCCCGTTGACTTCCACGAGGTGGAGATGAGGGTGGGGCATAGGGTCATTGAGTCGCCTGAGTTTGAGATCACCATCGCGCCAGTGAAGCACTTCGTTCCCACCATTGCTGTGAGAGTGATGTTCAAGGAGACCGGTAAGACCATCGTCTACTCCAGCGACACCGAACCTTGTGAAGCCTTGGCCAGGCTGGCTCAGGGAGTGGACATCCTCATTCACGAGAGCACCGGCGACCACGCGGGACATTCGACCCCCGCTCAGGCAGGAGCGATGGCCAGGCGGTGCGGGGCGGGCAAGCTGGTGCTCATCCACTTCAGCGCGCTCGATAGTGAACTTGAAGGTCTGCGACGGGCAGCCGAGGCGGAGTTTGACGGCCTCGTGGAACTGGCAGAGGACTTCGCCGTCTATCCCCTTTGAGGCGCGAGCAGGCAAAAAACCTAATTTACGTAAGAAGGCTTAATGAAATGAGTTGAAAAAGTCAGATTAAGTGAGGAACGGGTTGAAACTGGAGGTGTGAGTGCAGTATAGGGGGGCGACCTTGGGCAAAAAAAGCGATCAGCGCTGTCTGTTTTACGGCGGTGCGACCTTAAATGGGAATTGCTGTCCACGTACCAAGGAAGCCTAAGGGAATGGGATGATATAAAGCTAGCCGCCTGGGTTCTTGCTCAGGCGGCTTCTTGCTTCATCCAGCGTCCCTCTTCTGGCGCATGAACTCCAGCACTACCTGGTCAATGTAGGCCCCTTCTTGCCAGCGTTCCTCCAGGTTCTCAATGCCGGAGAAATCGAAGAGGGTCTGCCTGGTGGCTTCGTCGTAGACACCGTTGATCTGGCCGTTGTAGTAGCCCAGTTCGAAGAGAATCTGCTGGACCTCGCGGGCCACCTCCCCCTCCAGGGGCAGCAGGTGCTCCGGTTTGCTCTTGAAGAAGTACAGTTTGTGGAGTTCCAGCAGCCGTTTCAACTCCTGGATGGGCGTGGGGTGGTCGTCAACTCGCAGGTCAATCCAGCGGTCGTTGAAGCTGCCGTAGCCGCCCTTCTCCCGCACCACCAAAAGGGCCGCTGACTGTCGCCCCCGGCTGTCCCCGCCGGCTTCCTGTCCGGCCGCCAGGGCAGCCACCAGCCGGTCGGACAACTCACCCTCGCTCTCCTCGAACGTCCGGGCCATGGCCTGCACCGTATCCTCGCTCACCAGGATGTTGCCCTGGCAGGCGAATGCCTCACCCACGATGTGGCCGGCCCAGTCGAAGCACCCCTGGCCGGTGTAGGCGGCAGCGTTTCCGTGGGCATCCACCATGCCGGCCTGGCGCAGGGCGCGCTCCTCGTCGGCCTCCACCAGCTTGTCCAGCGCCTCCTGGGCCGACAGCTCCTCGGCCATTAGCCTCAGCCCCTCAGGGCCGTAGGTGGTGTTGGCGTAAGATTGAGTGGCGATGGCTCCCACTCCGGCCCTGGCCCAGGGCACCACCGCTCCCACGGCCAGGAACTTGGACTGTGTGGCCACTCCCAGATCGCCGCTCTCGGGGTCATAGGCGACGATGGAGAAGGTAGCTACCAGTCTATCTCGTTTAGAGAACTGTCTGGTTTTGACGTTTTCCGAGGTCACTGGCGATGGTCTCCCATGTCAAGGCAAGGTGTGAGTGATTGCAATGGGGCTCCTCCCGACCCTCAGGGATCAGCCCCATTCGCTTTTGGTGTAGGTTGCG
>CAYWWC010000455.1:0-2936 GCA_964461615.1 uncultured Anaerolineae bacterium | reverse complement strand
TGTGCTGAAGCAGGCAGCCTGATGTCGGGTGTTACCACAGTTTTTGGCCAGACTCTACTCATTTGGGTGTGTTCAAAACGGGTTGTAGGGACGAGGTTGTCTCGCCCATTGGGCAGGGAAACCCTGCCCCTACAGACGTTTCTCAACTGAGATTGAACACACCCTACTCATTTCTTCTTCCAAACGATGGAATAGCGCCACAGTAGGTGCTTTTTCACCCTGGCTCCCGGCAGCACGGAGGCACAGACTTGGCGTATTTGAGACAAGGTACGATAGGAATCACTGCGCCCATGTTCAGCCCAAGCTTCCCGTACCTCGCGGGGTTCTCTCAGGCGACCCGTCTTGATCAATCTCGAAATAATGCTTGCCGGCACCGCCAACGTGCTTGTGAGGACATCGGATGGTCCTTCTTCCTGGAACAGGTCGAGGATGATCAGGATGCCGCTGATTTTCAGGGTTTCTTTCATTTTCAGCAACGTTGGCTCAATCGGCAGGTGATGTAGCGTCGCAATGGAAGCTACACAATCGAACTGCTCGGTAGGAAACTGCCACGTCATGGCGTCGGCAACCTGAAAGTCAATGTTCGAACACTGCTCTGAGCGCTCTTTGGCGATCCTGATCATCTGCGGTGACAGGTCCAGGGCCAGCACTCGGTCTGAGCGTCTCGCCAAAAGACGTGAAAATGCGCCTGTGCCGCAACCAATGTCAAGTGCATCTGTGCAATGCGGTGGGAGTTGCTTCAACAGAAAGTCGTGGTAGTGACTGTTGTGATCCCAGCCAGTCCTTGAGACTAGCGCTATTCGGTCAAAGTCTGCTTGGATCTTGAGCATTGACTCAGCCATTGGTGTATCCTCTGTGCCATGTTGCGGTAGCCAGTAAATCTACTTTGTCACTACTATGCGAGGCAATTCCTCCGGTTCATCCATCTCCCCGGTCATGTAGATGTAGGTGCGATCTTCCCGATTGCTGAAAGCGGCGTGGCGGCCGTCCTTGTCCAGGGCGACGATGCTCATCGCGCCCTGGTAGGGGGCAGCCAAGTCGTGGAGGTCTTGCATAGCCTGGCGCCCGGCTTCTTCCAGAGATAGCCCCATCTTCAGGTAGAGGATCACACTGCGGGCGGTGCCAGCCAGGATGGCCATCTCGCCCAGGCCGGTACAGGCGGCAGCGCCGTAGCGGTTGTCGGCGTAGTTGCCAGCGCCGATAAGGGGCGAATCGCCCACGCGGCCTGGGTACTTCCAACCCTGGCCGCTGGTGCTTACCCCGGCGCAGAGGTTGCCCCCGGTAAGCGAAGCGGCGTCGGTAAGCGAAGCGGCGTCGGCATCCTGGGCCAGGAAGTTGACTGTGCCCCCGCTCCGCCGTGATTCCCTCACCCGCTGCACCCACCGGCGCAAGTCTGGCTCTTCCTCCAGATTCGCCAGCCCCGCCTCTGGTATCGCTTGGTGCAGCCGCTTTTCCCAGGTCTCCCGGGCCATCTCGGTCAACAGCTCCCGGCGCTGGAAGCCCATCTCGGCGGCAAAACGCTCGGCGCCGGGGCCGGCCAGCAGGACGTGCGGCGATAGCTCCTCCATCACTTTGCGGGCGATGGATATGGGATGCTCGTAGCCCTGCAAAGCGGCCACTGCGCCGGCGGCCAGGGTTCGCCCATCCATGATGCTGGCGTCCAGCTCCACCTGGCCCAGCAGGTTGGGGATTCCCCCCACGCCCACGGTGTCATCCTGGGGATTGCTCTCCACCAGGCGAGTGCCAGCCTCCACCGCGTCAATGGCCGTGCCGCCGTTTCTCAACACCGCCATCGCCGCCGAGATACCCACCTTGCCGTTGCTGCTGGCTACAATGATCATTCTGCTCCTCCCGCCAAACAATGTCTAACAGGAGTTGCGCAGTTCGCCGGCTGAGTAGGAGCCCTTCGACAAGCTCAGGATAAACTCCGCGACGTATCGAAGCCAAGAACGGGTCTTGCAGTCGCCGCTCGCCCTGGTTTCGATACGCGCGATGCAAGCATCGCCGCTACTCAACCGACGGGCTCTCTACTGACCGCGTAACTCCTGATCTAATATCCAATCTCTGGTCTCCAACCTCCAGAATGTCCCGCACCCTTTGCGCTGCTCTTGCCCGGTGGCTGATCTTGTTCTTGGTCTCCGAGGGCAGCTCAGCCATGGTCATTTCGTATTCCTGAAAGTAGAAGACGGGGTCGTAGCCGAAGCCGTGCTCTCCCTTCGGCTCGAAAGTGATGATACCCTCGCAGGTTCCCTCAGCGGTGTGAATCTGACCCGCCGGCGTAGCCACCGCGATGACGCAGCGGAAGCGAGCTATCCGTTCCTCCCAGGGCACTTCTTGCAGCTTCTCCAGGAGCAGCCGGTAGCGGTCTTCGTCGCTGGCTCCGCTTCCGGCGTAGCGGGCCGAGCGTATCCCTGGCTCGCCGCCGAGGGCATCCACCTCCAGCCCCGAATCATCGGCCAGGGTCAAGAGGCCGCTGGCTCTGGCGTAGGCGGCGGCCTTCAGCCTGGCGTTCTCGGCAAAGCTCGCCCCCGTTTCGGCCACTTCGATGTCCAGGCCCTCCTGGGCGGGGTGAGTCAGCTCCAGGGGCAGGCCGGTCAGTAGTTCCTGGTATTCTCTGACCTTGCCGGGGTTAAGGGTGGCTATCAGCAGTTTCATCATCATCATCATCATCATCATCATTATTATTATTATTATTATTATTGTTGTTGTTGTTGGCTCTCTGGTAGTTTGCAGGCTTGCTTTGCCAAGTGGTCAATTCTTCGCCACGAATTGCACGAATTAACACGAAAAATAAAATTAGTGAAAATTCGTGTAATTCGTGGCAAATCTCTCGGCTTGACCCTGCGAAATCCTGAAGAGCCTTATTATTATTTATCTCGATCTTGGACTTTGGACAAATGAAAAAGATCGATCGTGGAAAGATCGGTTGACGAAAG
>CAYWWC010000454.1:0-2939 GCA_964461615.1 uncultured Anaerolineae bacterium | reverse complement strand
TTTCAATAACGGCTGATCCATCGCTCGGCAGCCACGAGGAGCAGGTATAGTCCGAGGATGGCACCCGCTCCGCTCAACAAGAAGGGCAAAGCCGTCAGCATCTCGACAGGACCAATGAACAACCCGATCAAAGCATCTCCAACGACCACCAAGAGGAAAATCGCGGCGATCAGCAACCAGCGTTCGTTTCGCTTGCGCAGACGGCGGGTATCTGTTGGTGGCCGTTTGCTAGAATCCATCTCTGAGCCTACTGAAAGAGCTCCCGCAGCCGTCCCCGGGTGCGGAAATCGGCCCGAGGACGGGCCTAAGAGCAGGTTTTTTCAGGGAAGTCATCTCTACGACCTTACTCGTACCGCAGCGCCTCGATGGGCCGCAGGCTGGCTGCCCGCCAGGCCGGATAGATGCCGAAGATCAGCCCAATGGCGGCGGCAAAGCTGGAGGCCATCAGGACCGTGCCGGTGTCCACCACGGGGGTCAGGTCGGCGGACAGATTGCCGATCAGGGTAGAAGTTGCCATCCCTATGGCGATCCCCAGCAAGCCGCCTATCAGGCTCATCACCAGCGACTCGATCAAGAACTGGGCCAGAATATCCCGCTTGAGCGCACCCACGGCTTTGCGAATGCCGATCTCTCGCGTCCGCTCGGTGACGCTGACCAGCATGATATTCATGATGCCGATGCCGCCCACCACCAACGAGATGCCGGCAATGGCCCCTAGGAACAGGGTGATCATGCCAGTGATAACGTCGAACGCAGCAAGAATGTCGGTCTGGCTGAGGATGGTAAAATCATCGTCGGCCTGGTAAGCGATGTCATGGCTTTCGCGAAGTGTTTCTTTGATCTGGGCGGTTGCTTCATCCATCAATTCCTCGCTTTGCGCCTGGACGACCATGACATCCACCGCTCGCTCACCGCTACGGGTGCGACGGGTATAGAGCCGGCTCTGTGCCGTGGTGATGGGGATAAACACCTGATCGTCCTCACTCACAAACCCCATCCCTCCCCTGGCCTTCAGCACACCAATCACCTCATACTGAACACCCCTGATTTTCACAGTCTTACCGATGGGGAATTCTTCGTCGGAGAACAGATCGTCGGCAACGTTGGCCCCCAGGACGGCTACTCTGGCTCTGGTGTCCATGTCATCTTCCGTCAGCCCACCCCCTAATTCCAGGGCCAGGCTGCGGACATCCAAATAGTTGGCCGTGACGCCGGCGACGGTGATACGGGTATCACGGCGGCCATAGAGTACCTGCTGATTGCCTTGTACCACTGCGCCCACTTCTTTCACCGCCGGAGCGTAGAGCGGATCCGCCAGCATCTCCGCATCTCCCACACTCAAGGCCGGATACCCACCACTGTTGTCCGTATCGGTCATGATCGAGATCAGGTTGGAGCCAATGGCTTGAATCTCGCTTTCGATAGAGGCGCTGACGCCGTTGCCGATGGAGAGCAGGGCAATCACGGCAGCTACGCCGATGATGACGCCCAGCATGGTCAGCACGGCACGCATTTTGTTGGTCACCAAGCTGTCAAGGGCGGTCAACAAACTTTCAGTCAAGTTCATGGTATCCTCCCGGTAAGTTGGTAGAGTCGTAAATTCGTAGAGTCGTGAATCCGTGGATTCATGGGTCAGTTAGCGAATGTGCGCGTGTACGAGCATACGAATTTACAGATTTACGAGTTTCCCAATTCCATCACTCTCGATCAGTCCATCTCTGAGATACACCGTCCGCCGGGCGCGTTGGGCTACCTCTGGGTCGTGGGTGACGAAGATGACGGTGATGCCGCGGGCGTTCAGATCATCGAAGATGTCCAGGATCTCTTCGCCTGAGGCGGTGTCCAGGTTGCCAGTCGGCTCGTCGGCCAGGATGATGCTGGGCTCGGTGGCCAGGGCGCGGGCGATGGCCACTCGCTGTTGCTGCCCGCCGGAGAGTTCGTCGGGGCGGTGATCCATGCGGTCACCTAGCCCCACCGCGCGCAGGGCCTCCTCCGCCCGTTGGCGTCGTTCCCGCCGACCATGACCGGCGTACATCAGCGGCAAGGCCACTTGCTTGACAGCCTGTGTACGGGGCAACAAGTTGTAAGTCTGAAAGACAAAGCCGACTCGTTTGTTGCGTATGCGGGCCAGTTGGTCGTCGCTCATTTGGCTCACGTCTATGTCGTCCAGCCTGTACGTGCCGCTGGTGGGCTGATCCAAGCAGCCGATCATGTTCATCAGCGTGCTCTTGCCAGAGCCAGACGGCCCCATGATGGCTAAAAACTCGCCTTCCTGGATGGTCAGGCTCACTCCGCGTAGGGCGTGAACCGTCTGCGTTCCCATGTGGTACTCTTTGGTAATACCGGCCAGTTCGATCATGGGCGCAGTCTCCTTATTTCTTCTGGCGGCCCCTGTGTAAAGTCCAACATTTCGCTAACCTCGCCAATGAACAGCTCAACACCGTCTTTCAGGCCGCTGGTGATCTCGGTATACTTGTTGTCGCGCAAGCCTATCGTGACCTCTGTCTTGGCAGTTGTGTCGCCTTGAACCAGGTTGACGTAGTACTTGTTCGCCTGGCGGTCGGCGGTGATGGCGCGATTGGGCGCCAGGAGCACGTTTTCGCGATTGGCGGTGACCAATTCGGCGTTGGCCGTCATGCCGGAGCGAATGGGCAACTCGCCGGCGTCCACGCTCAGATGCACCTGGTAGGTCACGATTTCAGTTCCACTCCTGGCCTTGGGTGCGATAGAGACCAGCTCGCCAGTCAGCTCTTCATCCGGCCAGGTTTCCAGGGTGACGATGGCCTGCTGTCCAACCGCCAGGCTGCCGATGTCTATCTCGTCCACGTCCAGCACCACTTCCAGGCTACTTGAGTCCATCAGGTCTACTGCCAGTCCGGTGGCCCATTCGCCGACGGCAACATATACTTCTGTCACCACACCGTCAAAGGGAGCTTTCA
>CAYWWC010000453.1:0-2968 GCA_964461615.1 uncultured Anaerolineae bacterium | reverse complement strand
CGCGTGACGGTAGGGAAGCGAATCTGGAATTCGGTACGTGTTCTGACGCACAATGGGTCCGGGCACCCCGATGTACTCAGCAAAGGCCCCGAGATTGACCGTCAGGTTATCGCACAGATTATGTTGATGGTGCTTGCAGTAGAAGCAGGTGTTGCAGGGGGCGGAGTTGCCAGCCACGACGCGCATGCCAGGTTCAAATCCCTGCACCTCGGCGCCCACCTCTACCACGTCTCCGGCGAACTCGTGGCCGAATAGCGTAGGCGGCGGAATCTTGGGATGGCCTCTCCGGTATGTCTTTGTGTCAGTCCCGCAGGTCAGCGCGACGCGGACCCGTACTAGAATATCTTCAGGCCCGACGCTCGGAAGAGGAACATTGCGAAGTTCGAGCCTGCCTGGTTCCAGATATACCACGGCGCGCATTGTGTCTGTTCTCATGATGCTCTATCTACGAGTTTACAGAGAAAGCGGATAGCGACCGTACTTCTCAGCCGCCTGCACCATCGCCTCAACGTTCTCCATCGGAGTGCCCTCGCTCAGGCACCCCGATGCGCTGAGCATGTAGCCGCCGCCGGGACCACCCTTGGCAATCATCTCGCGACACTCCTCTTCGACCTCCCCTGGCGTCCCGTTGAGCAAGGTTTTCAGTTGGTGCATGTTGCCGATGAGGCACAGCCGGTCACCGACTCGTTGCTTGGCCTCGCTGATGTCGATCTCTGGAGCCAGATGGAGTGCGTCAATGCCGGTATCTGGGTACTTATCAATGATGTGGCTAACGCGGTCGCAATTGTGGGCGATGATGGTGACACCCTCCGGCATAGCCTGAACCAATCGCTTGATGTAGCGCCCGGAGAACTCCTCCCAGTGCTTGGGCGACAATTGCGCCCCCGCGTCATCGGAGAACATGATCTGGCGCATCGTCCGCCCGCTGGCCTCATACTGGGCGTTGACAAAGACGATGCACGCCTCTGTCAATACCTCCATGAGTGCGTGCACGCCCTCGGGGTCAGTAATCAGTTCGATGAGCAGGTCGGTCGCATCGCGGACCATGAGAGCAACGTCAAAAGGAGCGTGCAGGAATCCGGCTGTGATTTCGTACCCATACTCTGGCAGTCTTTCGGCCAGCCAGCGGTAGTGATCCAGCACCATCGGCATCCGGCCGGCACGCTCGGGATCGGGTACCTTGAGTTTGGAAACGTCGGTCTTCAGGTCGTGCACCACCGGGTTCGCGTGGGGAGACTGACCTGGAAGAGTGACAATCTCACAGCCTAGAGCGGAGGCTTCAACGGTGGAGCCATAAGAGGCGCGGAAGCCGGGGAACATTTGCATATCGGGGAAGCGCGTGTAGAACTCGACCATGGCTCTCAACTGGATTTCGCGGTCGGAGTACCATTGTTTATGGTCAATCCCATAGTAGTTGCTATAGAATGCGCTGGTCAGCCAGGGGCACGCTGGCACCCGATCCGGCTCTTTCAGGCTCACCGCGGTTTTGAAACGTTCCTCAGGAGTCATCTGGTCTGGCATTCCAGTCTCCTTATCCATCAACCTTCATGCTTCACCGACGGCTGACTTCGTATTGTCCACATAGCCATCAGTACCAATCTTGCGCGTATTCATAACTGAACAAGCTATTATCGTCGCCTGGCCCCTCGACAGAGGAAATGGGGAGAGGTCTTCAATTATCAATTTTAGCACAAAGGTGTACAAATGTCAAGTAGTCTAACAAATGTACAGCATTTTGGAAGGAAAAGAGAAATCCATGAGATGGTGTATGTCGTACTCGCAGACTGGAGTGGGTGAGGAGCGAGTTTCGCAGGAAAGTGGCTTCAGGGCGTGTGCTCTGGCATAGAATGGCGCGAGGGCAGAAGGCAAAAGGTTCTCGTTCCACGAGGTGGGTGTACAACCAAGAGAATGCATTGGTGGCCCAATGTGACCTTCACCCTTCAGGAGTATGGGCCGGTGCTGGCCATCGCTTGGTTGGAGACGGGATATGAGGAGCCAATCTCAAGTGATGTCATTTAAGAACAATCGGGAGGTATACGCGAAATAGCCAGTAATTGGGATTGGTCGCGCGTGTTGTCAGGCTCCACTCGCGCAGTTCATCAGCGATGTCGCGCCGGGGTTCCGGATTGAAGGCATTGGCTGTGTGCACGAAGGTGTCGAGGGCGTCAAGGAGGTAGTTGTCTTCCGCCGTGAGGGGGATCGAGCGGTACAGGGGGAGATCGCTCTGTTCAGCAAAGGCTACCAGTCCTTGATAGAGCGCCAGGGCGCCGCTGAGGGTCCGCTGGCTATCGGGGGTAGAGCCAAACTCGACTTCGTGCATCAGCCAGCGACAGGGCCACAGCGGATCCTGGCGTCCGCTGACGGCTACGTGGGCGGCGAAGGGCTTGCCGGCTTCGTCAGCGGCGATGATGCAGTCTTGATGCGACCAGTGGTCGCCCAGCGAGTGAAGGTAGATCGCCAGGGCCTCCAGGCTACCAGCAGCGATTCCTCCGGTGTCCATTTCTACGGTCTCTGTGACGAAGCAGGCCGTGGTCTCGTAGACGTTGACCTTGCCGAACCAGTCGAACTGAATCGTGCTGCTGTAGCCGAAGGTGGCAACTCCGGCCAGGGTAGGTGTCTCGCCGAAGGCCCAGTCTCGGATGGCTCCCAGTTCGTCGGGGCGGTCGTGGGGCAGGTGGAAGAAGATGTTGTAGGGACCCCAACGCGACGTGAAGCAGCCGTCGCACTTGATGTCAGTGGTTATGCCCATGGTCAGTGTGGGCGCGGTAGTGCTCGGTGAGGGACAATGGGTGGTTGTCATCACGCTGGACATGGACACCGAGTTGATATCGCCGCCCCTTGATGCTTCGCCCAATGGAGCTTCGCCCTATGAGGCGATCCTGGTTGACTTCTCGTACAACTACAATAGTTTCAGCAGCGAAGCTGCCGATGTGGATCTCTTCGACGGCGTTAACTGGAACACAATCTG
>CAYWWC010000452.1:0-2978 GCA_964461615.1 uncultured Anaerolineae bacterium | reverse complement strand
TGGCTGAGGTGCAGAGCGACTCGCCCGACCATAACCCGGCCAACAACTTCACCGAACTGTTCACCCAGGTTGAATGTGACGGGCCCACGCCCACCCCGACGCCGACG
The DNA here is from genome assembly GCA_964461615.1 of uncultured Anaerolineae bacterium. GTDB lineage: Bacteria > Chloroflexota > Anaerolineae > VGOG01 > VGOG01 > CAZVCJ01. The sequence goes on along the minus strand of CAYWWC010000452.1, from coordinate 2,871 downwards.
GTCACCCGCGATGTGCCGCCGGTGGACTTTCCCGGGGGCGATTGGCCCTGGTATGCCCAGGGCGAGATCACTGTCGATCCCGAGCCCCCCGTCGTCGGCAACCTGACCAAGATTTGCGCCGAGGTTTTCAACAGCGATCCGGCCAACGCTCGTGTGGTGACGCTCGAGTTCAAAGTGGCCAACTTTGGCATCGGCGTACCCTTTATGCCCATCGATCAGGTCAATGTCGTGGCACCGCCCAGTGGAAAGGCCATAGGTTGCGTGGTGTGGACGCCGCCGGTCCCCGGCCACTGGTGCATTGAGGTCGTGTTGCACCAAGACGGCGCCGCCCCTCGGCGTAGCCAGCGCAACGTCGATGCGGAGGAGCCGCTCCAGCCGGGCGTGACCGACGCGCGAACCTTCCCGGTGGGGAATCCCTTCCCGCATCCCGCGACCATCACCCTGGGACTTGTTCTCCACGTGCCCGGCAACTGGGAAATAGGGCTCTCCGAGGACGTATTGCTCGATATGGCCCCAGGGGAGATTCGCGAGGTCACCCTGACCGTCCGTCCCCCGGCCGGTCAACCCCTGCCCCCGGCGGAGACAGTCATCGTAGATGTCGAGGCCTTTGTCGATGGCGAGTTGATCGGCGGCTTTCGCAAGATCTTTCGCCCGCAGGTGAGTCTCCACAGACCCAAAGATCCAATCTATGCCGAGAGCGAGATCACCGTCCATCCCTACCCGGTCAGGGCGGGGGAACCGGTCGAGGTCTGTGTCGAGCTGCGCAACCCCACGGGTTCGCCGGCGGACGTGGCGGTCCAGTTCTCGTGGGCGGATTTCGGCATCGGCCTGCCGTTCCACCCCATCAACGGCGTGAGGGCGGTCCATCTTCCGCCACACAGCATCGTCAAAGAGTGCATCCACTGGATTCCACCCGTTGGAGGGCAGGTTTGCATCCAGGTGGAATTGCTCATGGCGGGCCAGGAGTCGCAGTTCAGCCGGCGCAACTTTGATGTAGATGAGCCGCTGGAGCCAGGCGTGCCCCATTCCCGCACCTTTGCCGTAAGCCACCCCTTCCCGCATCCCGTGACCGTCACTCTGGGGCTGATTCCCCATTTGCCGGATTGGCAACTGAGTCTGTCGGAAGATACGCTGCTCGACATGGCCCCCGGGGAGGTTCGAGTCGTCACCCTGACCGTTGTCCCGCCCGCCGGCCAGCCGTTGCCGCCCGATGGCACGCCCATCGTCGATGTGGAAGCCTATGTCGGCGGCGAGCTGATCGGCGGATTCCGAAAGATCTTCCGCCCGCGGGTACCCATCCACCAGCTCAAAGATCCGATCTACGCCGAGTCAGAGATTGGTGTGGATCCCTATCCTGTCGTCCCTGGCCAGCCGGTGAATCTCAGCGTGGAGGTGCGCAATCCCACCCCCCAGGATCAGGTCGTCAGGGCGATCTTTAGCATCGCGCCCTTTGGCATCGGCCTGCCTTTCAGCCAGAATCACATCGCGCCCAACCCGATCGACATCTTTGTGCCGGCGAACGGCGCCGCGCGCGGCCACGTTGTCTGGCAGGTACCGGATTGGGTTGGCAAGTTCTGTGTACAGGTGACGCTCGAGATGGAGGGATACGAGCCCGTCTTCAGCCGACGCAATGTCGACGTGGGCGAGCCGCTGCGACGGGGCGAGCCCCACTCGTTGACCTTCCCTGTGGGCATCGGGTCACATGCCGAGCCGGCGACCGTCACCCTGGGTCTGATCAACTACCGTGCAGGATGGGGTGCGAGCCTGTCAGACTATAGGCTGGTCAACGTGCAACCGGGTCAGCAGATATCCGCGACCCTGACGGTCACCCCGGGACTAGAGGCCCAATTGGGCACCGGCGAGCCCATCGTCGACGTCGAGGCCTATGTGAACGGCGAGCTCCTCGGCGGCTTTCGCAAGCTGGACGTGCCTCCCATCTCGGTACACAAGCCGCACGAGAAGCGCTATGCCGAATCGGAGATCAGCATCGATCCCTATCCGCCGCAACTGGGCCAAGAGTCGCGTGTGAGCGCCTTGATACACAACACCGGCGATGTTCCGGTTACGGTAGAGGTAGAGTTCGGCTGGGCCAGGTTCGGCATGGGGATTCCCTTCACCACCACGGGCATGCTGCCCCCCACGATGTTGGTTTCGGTGCCGCCCGCCTCGACGGCCACGCCCGAAGTGGGTTGGACACCGACCTATTCCGGGCACCAATGCATCCTCGTCCGAGTGATCGACCCCAACGGTCAGTTTGCGCCTCAGGTGAGCCAGCACAACGTGGATGTGGAGGAGCGGCCGCCCTGCGGCGAGACCAAGACATACTCGTTCACGATATACAACGACTCGAACATCACCGTCACGGTCGATATCGGCATGATCACTTTCAATGTGCCGGCCGACTGGCAGGTGACGACCGACCCCAGCGGCAGCGTGGCGATCGGGCCGCACAGCGAGGTGACGATCAACGTCATCGTCACGATCCCCTGCCCGAACACATCGGCGGCAGCGCGCATGATGCGCGAGATATATGCCCTGCAGGAGGGGGCCGGCGGCGAGCCAACCATCGACGTGGAGGGCTATGTCGACGGCGAGCTGCTGGGCGGCATTGAGATTCGCTTCGCCGCTCCGGACTCGGTGTCTCAGATTGTGATGCTTCCCCTCGTCCTGAAGAACTACTCGGAGCAAGGGGGCAGCAGCAGTGACTTGCAGGGTGGTGCCTACTCGCGGGGGTGGATAGATTTACCCCTCATCCTGAAGAGTTACCCCTGAAAGCTGAAGCGATAGGTCTCGGACAGCGAAACAAAGCCACCTGTGTGATTGATGCAGGTGGCTTTGTTCTTTGCCCTTTTATAAGATTGCTGATATAAT
>CAYWWC010000451.1:0-2985 GCA_964461615.1 uncultured Anaerolineae bacterium | reverse complement strand
GCACCCCGCAAACATGGCCACTCTAACCCCTACAACAATGTGCGGAATGCAAGTTAGACGACAGGCTGGCACTCACTGCCGGGGCATTTTCACGGTGAAGGTGGTGTCACCTGGCTGGCTCTTGACCTCGAACTGGGCATCGTAGGGGCTCAGAAGCTGGTAGCAACTGTGCAGCCCCAATCCTGTCCCCGTGAGGGCTACCCCGCCGCTGCTGTTGCAGGGCTTGGTAGTGAAGAATGGCTCGAAAAGGTGGGAGATGTTCTCCGTCGGGATACCTACTCCAGTGTCGTGGAACTCAATGTAGACGTACCCATCGTCACCGCGCGTCGTGATAGTGAGCGTGGGCTTCTCGGTGCCTTCCATGGCATCCACGGCATTTCTGATGAAGTTGGAAAAGGACTGGCTGAAGTCACTGTAGATGCCTTCGATATACAGGGGCTCCTCCGTGAAATTGTAAACCTTCTCAATATAGTGTTTGAAGCGCGGATCCCCGTTCAAGAACTTCAACTCCTGCCATAACAGATCATTGATGTCAACTAGCTGCTTGTGCGCCTCTTGCTCACGTCGGCTCTTGTACATCAGGTTATCAATGATCTCCTGCATGGTTCTGCTCCCCCGCTCAATGGCTTGCAACTCCTGACGCATATTCTCATATACCTCGGCAATGTTGGAGGGTAACTCCGCCTTACGGCCAGCCATCTGGCGCAGGAAGGGTGGCAGATCCTCCTCGAAGTAATCTCGTGCCTCCTCGAAGGCAAGCTGAGTTCTGCCCCTGATGACTGTTAGCGGAGTGAGGAGGTTGTGGGCGATCCCCTGGGCCAATCGCCCAATGGCCGAGAGCTTTTCAGCTTGTACGAGCTGGGCCTCCAGTTGTTTCCGCAGGGTGATGTCCTGGACGATTTGTACCACATTACCCCTCGAATCCTGCAAGGGATGGGTGGACAGACACAGATCCTTTTCCAGCGTGGGCTCCCTCACCTCAATGGTTTGAGGCTTACCCGTACGCATCGTCTCAATCTTGGGGCAGTAGTCGGGAGGTTCATCCCGATCGTGTAAGACTCGGTAGCATTTCTGGCCAATGAGCTTGGCTGGTGAAGTGCCCAGCATCTTGGCGAAGGCAACGTTTGCCCGGAGGATGTTGAATTCTTCATCCAGCATAAAGATGCCTTCGGTGATAGCGTCGAAGATCTCCTCCCACTCCCTCTTGGCGCGAACCACCTTCTGAAACGTCTGCGCGTTCTCGATAGCCGTCCCAATCTGTTGGCCGATGCTCGCCAGAAAGTTGGTCTCTCGAGAGTTTGGCGTGCGACCTCGGCTGAAGACATTCATGATCCCCAACAGTTTCCCGTTGGCGCTCAACGGCACGCTGATGTAGGAATGAAGCCCTTCCCTGTCTCGCAGGAACCTGCCGAGCCGAGGATATTCAGAAACCTCTTGTACCACGATGAGGCTTTCCAGTTCAGGGTTCACGGACGGGAAGTCATATCCGGCTTTCATAGTGACCAACTCTTGGGCAAATTGTTCGCCCATTCCTTGCTGAGTTTTCAACACGAACTCGTCTCTGGCCTCATTCAACAGGAAGATAAACCCCATCTCTAATCCCATTGAGGATAACACGATATCCAGAGCCTTCTCCAGGATCTCCTGTAGATCAAGTGCCGGGCCGACCTCGACGCCGATATTGTTGAGAGCGACTAGTTCCTCCTCCCTGAACAGCAGTGCATTATTGACTTCTTTCAGCTCGGCAATCTTCTCCTCCAGATTGTAAAGCAGTGCCTCTTCCTTCATCTCCCCTCCTCAGCTCGCCAAACCATTTGGCTGGAACGATGCACATCGCTTGTTAACCAGCCAGGTTGATCACGATCCTTCGTCTCCTGCTCGAATCTAAACCCTTTCTGTTTGAAAAGCTTCAAGCAAGCACCTACCGCCCCGTAATCATAAAGAACACTCCTATTCCGCGAGGTCTCCTCCAGGGCCTTATCTAGCCCGCGAGCCGCTCGGTAAGGCTGGTGATAGGCCATCTTGTCCACCTCCCAAAACAGGTGGCTGCTTCCAGGGGCGACCGCAAGGGCGCGCGTCTATCTCTCGGACAAGACCCTGGGCAGTTCTGACTATTGAACTTCAGACTTGCCCTCGTATTCTCGGCGAAGAGAAGATATGCGGCTCTTTTCGAGATATTCATTCAATATCCTCAGGCTATACCTGCGGTGGCCGCCTGGAGTGCGGTAAGGAATCAAGCTCCCAACGCTTTCCATCCTCCTCAGGGTGTATAGGCTTATCCGCAGATAGTCAGAAGCCTCCTTCGCTGTAAGAATGGTCATTTCCTCTTCCGCCATATTGCCCTCCTAACTACTGCTGGCGGGCCGGCAAGCTGGCAGTGAACATCGTTCTCCGGCCCACATTGCTTGCCCACTTGGCGCTTCCCCCGTGCCACTAAACAAACCCATCAAACCAGTATCTGACCTCCTGGCAGGGTAAGAAGCTGAAACGTAAATCCATGATGCATACTTCATGTTTCGCGTTTGGCTTGGTCTTCCGCTATCGACGGGAAGCGGGAAACTCTGCGGCTATTGTTGAGGTACCGGTTCAACATCCTGAGGCTGTACCGGCGGTGCCCCCCAGGAGTGCGGTAAGGCACCAGCGCACCGTTACTCTCTATCTTACCCAGGGTGAACATGCTCACTCGCAGGTACCTTGCAGCCTCCTTAGCGGTCATGAGGCTTACCCTACTCTCTGCCATTTTAACACCTCCATTCCTTGCCTGTCGAAGAGATATCCAAAAGTGGATGAAACGGTTGCAAATTTTCTGAACTGCTTGCATTATAGCAAATTTCGTCCAGGTTTTGGGTGAAAGGGGCGTTAATTTGGCATTAATTTAGCGTGAAGGAGATGGGACTCTCAGTGAGGTTTCTCTACGCTTAAGCGGAAGACCAGCCTGCGAATCTGTCGAATTCTGCAAGTACCAGGCGCCTTCAAGCGGCTAGA
>CAYWWC010000450.1:0-2997 GCA_964461615.1 uncultured Anaerolineae bacterium | reverse complement strand
GATTTCCGCATGATGTGCACCAACGTCCAGTGGTTCTGTGACGTGTCTACCATCATCCAGGAACAGTTGCGACCGTACGGCGTGAACGTGGAGGTGATCCCCATCGACAAGTCGGCCTTCTTTGACACCATGTACGAGACGTTCGACTGGGAAGTCGGCATGGAGGACTGGGGACAAGGTACGCCCATCGCGCTGAACTGGTTGTACTACCACTCCTACCGCAACAATCACAACCACAATCGCTGGCACCATGCCGCCGAAGACCTGGATCCGAACTACCACGTGACCGTGCCCGGCCACGATGAGTACAATGCTCTTTACGACCTGGCCATCATCGAGCCAGACGAGCAGACGCGCAAAGAGCTCGTCTGGGAAATGGAAGAGATGGTCACCTTGGACGTGATCCAGGTTGACCTGATGTGGCTGGATAACCTCTACGCCTGGCGCGACAGCGTGAAAGGCTACGGCGATGGCGTAACTCCATCAGGTGACATCGACTTGAGGTACGTCACCGAGTTCACAGAATAGTCCGACTGTGATAAGGGAAGGGAGAGTCTTTCTCCCTTCCCTTATCTTGTATCTTGATATCAATAGGAATCCATTTCTTGGAGTCCTGGACTTGTCCGGGGCTACCCCCCCCCCAACAAGTTGGGGACTCCGGATCTAGCTATCTTGTTCACAAGAGGATTGATATGGGAGTATACTTTCTCAAGCGCTTGATGCTGGCCGTGCCCACCCTGCTTGGCGCCAGTATCATCATCTTCCTGCTGGTTCACATCGCTCCGGGCGACCCGGTTCGCGTCATGCTGGGACAGTTCGATGACCCCGTGCTGCGGGCAAGAATAATGCATCAACTCGGTCTTGACCTACCGCTGCACGAACAGTATCTGCGCTGGCTTGGAAAAGCGCTGCGGGGCGACTTGGGTTTCTCTGTCAACCTCCAACGCGGCTCTCCCGTTGCGCCACTCCTCATCCAGCGGTATGGTGTCACCTTGCAACTGGCCGTTTTCTCGGCGATCCTTGCCTTACTGATTGCCATCCCTGCCGGCATCACGTCCGCCCTGCGACAGAACAGACTGTCCGATCACATCGCCCGGCTTGCAGCTATGCTGGGGGTTTCCATCCCCAACTTTTTTCTGGGCATCCTGATGATCCTCATAATTGGCGTGTTCCTGCACCAGCCCTGGGCGACGGGTGGATTCGTTCCCCTAAGTAAGAGCATCAGTGATAACCTCATCAGAATGCTTCTGCCATCCATTGCGCTGGGGACGGCCTACTCCGCTCTTCTCATGAGAATGTTGCGCTCGTCCATGCTGGATGTAATGAGCCAGGACTATATACGCACGGCGCGGGCCATGGGGATCGGCTGGCGAAGTATCGTCAGACAGGATATCGTAAGGAACGCCCTAATCCCGGTGACAACAGTGATGGGAAACGGGATCGGTTACTTGCTAGGGGGATCTGTTATAACAGAGACGATCTTTCGGCTGCCCGGCATTGGCCGTCTGATCATTATCGGCGTAGAGCGCCGCGACTATCCCGTCATTCAAGGGGTTGTGCTCAGCATTGTTCTCATTCGGATCATTGTTAACTTATCAGTGGATATGCTTTATTCTGTCATAGATCCCCGTATCCGTTACGGCGCGGAGGGAGAGTGAGCAATGAGTACTACCGATGTAGCGACGCATCTCACTGATGTGATGACACCGACCAGGGAGAGAAAGCATCGTGGGCTGATAGAGGAGGTCTGGCACAACTTTAAGAAAAACCGGCTCTCTGTGGCCGGCGGGGTCGTTGTGCTACTCACCATATTAGTAGCCATATTTGCGCCAGTCTTGTCCCCTCATAACCCGGTGGAACAGTACCGTGCACCACAGGGAGAACACAATCCCCTGCCGCCGCTGTCACGCAGCAAGGAGGGAGCGCTGTTCCTCCTGGGCTCAGATAAGTTTGGCCGGGATATCCTGTCTCGCGCCCTCTACGGATGCAGGACGCTACTCCAACTGGCTACCAGCTCCATCGTGGTCGCCTTCGGATTGGGAATCTTGATGGGGGGAGTGGCAGGCTATCGGAAGGGGAGCTGGGTTGACGAATTGATCATGCGAATCGTCGACATCATGATTTCTTTCCCCAGCTTGGTGTTAGCCATCGCTCTAGTAGGGGCTTTTGGCATCGGGAAAATCCACATCGGCCCCATCACCCTGAGCAACATATTCAAGATTGCGATCGTCATTGCCATCACTGGTTCACCCGCTTTTGCGCGAGTGATGCGCGGAGTCGTGCTACAAGAGATGGCAGAGGACTACGTGGACGCAGCCAAGATGAGCGGCGGTTCTGGATGGCAGATACTTACACGCGAGATATTTGTCAATACCATTCCTCCGATGATTGTACAGCTCTCGTTGAGCATGGCGACCACGGTGCTTACCAGCTCGTCGCTGAGCTTCCTGGGGTTGGGACTACAGCCACCCCGCCCCAGCTTGGGGATCATGTTGAACGAAGCGCGGGATTATCTGTTTGGGGGAGCGTGGTGGTATGCCCTCGTACCCGGCGTATTCATCCTCTTGATCATTCTCGGGTTCAATCTGCTGGGAGACGGACTCCGCGATTCCCTCGATCCCCGGCAGGCCAGGAGGACCCAACTGTGAGTAGAGCTTTTCGATGGGAGAACAAGGTGAAGAATTCCAGGCTTCTCGAAATCAGCGATTTGGTTACCCGTTTCTACACGGAAGAGGGAGTCGTTCGAGCCGTTGACGGCAATTCCCTGCACCTTGACGCAGGGGAGACACTGGGGATCGTTGGCGAATCCGGGTGCGGCAAAACGGTAACAGCTCTCTCAATAATGGGCTTGATCGAGAATCCTGGCCGCATTGAGAGGGGCTCCATCCTGTTCCGTGGCGATGAACTGCTCGATAAGACGCCCCAAGAGATGCAAGAGATTCGGGGAAAAGAGATAGCCATGGTCTTCCAGGACCCGATGAACTCGTTGAATCCAAC
>CAYWWC010000449.1:0-3007 GCA_964461615.1 uncultured Anaerolineae bacterium | reverse complement strand
CAACGCCCGCAGGGGACTTTCACCCCCTAGCTATCGCCCATGCCGGGCGTACAAGTGAGCGGGGATTGGAGCGAACCCCAATCCCCGCTGGCCAGCCAGAGCGTGAGCTAGAACTCGCCGACGCTGTCCAACATCTCGTCCGGCACATCCCAGACGACGTCGTGCGGTGGGAGCTTCTCGTACTTCATGAACTCCGGCAGCCGGTCATCGGCCTTGGTGAAGCCGGCAGCCTCGTTGAACTCCCGCTCTATCTTCATGATGTCCAGCCCAATGTTGACGATGTCTTCCCCGCTCCAGTCCGTGCCCAGCACACCATTGCACTCCTCCACCATCCCTTCGAAGCCCTCGGCGATGTCCAGGATGGCAAAAGCGATGAACAGGCAGTGGCCACTGGCATCAATGAAAGCGGTGGCAGCTTGCATGTCCCGCGAAACCTTGGCCTTACCCTTGATGGCCAGGGCATCCAGATCGCCACCCACGGCCATGATCTCAGGGGCGATGGTGTAGCCAGCAGTGTGATCGGCGCCCATGGTGGTGGTAGCATAGGTCACGCCAATGCCCTTGATGGCTCGAGGTTCGTAGGCCGGCATGTTCTGCCCCTTAACCCCAGGCACTCGCACCACCCCGAAAACCTTTCCTGTAGTCGCTGCCCCCTGGCCCAGGATGCGACCCAAGGTCGTGCCCTGGCCGATCTCGTGCAGCAGCTCGATGGCCCGCCCCCCATCGCCGAACTCGGCCAGGCCAGCTTCCATGGCCACGGCGATAGCGCCGCCAGCCTCGATGGTATCCAGGCCGTAGTCGTTGCAGAGCTGGTTCAGCTCGGCAATGACATCCAGGTCGTCAATGCCGCAGTTAGGGCCAAAGGCCCAGTCCGACTCGTACTCAAGGCACGAGGTGTGCTCCGTGCCGTCGGGCTTGTGCCAAGTGTTGGAGCATTTGATGATGCAGCCGGGACTGCAGGCGTGGTTGTAGAGTTCCTTTCCCGTGCGCTCCTTGTTGCCTTCGAAAATCGCTTCGCCAGCGATCTTAGCCGCGCCCTCGAAGGTGCCGCTGGAGAAGTTGCGGGTGGGCAATGCCCCAGCCTCGTTGATGATGTTGATCAGCACCGCCGTGCCGTAGGTGTTGAGGGCTCCCTTGGGCTTAGTCACGGCGTGGCTGAGCAGGGCCTCGGTCAGCTTCTTGCTGCCCTGCTTAAAGAGTTCCTGGTCGGCAACGGGGATGGTCGCCGAAGCGCCAGTGCTGTCCACAACGATAAACTTTAGGCCCTTGGAGCCCAACACTGCCCCCAGCCCCCCACGGCCTGAGTACCGACTGGGACGCTTTCCTTCGAGGTCGTTGAAGCAAACCCCAGCCATAGCCATCTGATACTCCCCGGCTACGCCGATGCCCATGATGTCCACTCTTTTCTCGCCGAAGCGGTCGAAGAGCTGGGGATAGACCTTGTAGAGATTCTGGCCCACGTACTCGTCGGCGGGGAGCAACTCGGCCCCATCTTTGGTAATGTGCAGTAGCCAGAACTTGCCTTTCTCCTTCGGCTGGCCCTCGACCACGACGGCCTTGATGCCCAGGCGAGCGACTCTTTGGGACCAACCGGCCCCGGAGTTACTCTCCTTGATGCCGCCGGTGAGGGGGGACTTTGCGCCCACGGAGACGCGGGCACTGGTGGGGGCAGGCGAGCCGGTGACGATGCCCGGAGCCACGACTACCTTGTTGTTGGGCCCGAGGGGGTGGCAGGTGGGGTCCACCTCGTCGGCTACGATGGACGAGGTAAGCCAGCGACCGCCCATGAGCTTGTACTTCTCCGGCACGTCCTCGAACTTAACCGTGAGATCGGTCATGTTGATACGTAGAATCTTACTCATCTTTGAATACCTCCATAGTTCTTAAGTGTTTTGTCCAGAAGCATTTGTGACACGCTAACGATTATCCCAGATCCACACCACCTCCTCCCCGGCCTCAACCAAAAAAGGAGACCCAAATCTGACCTTGTATCAGACGAGGGATCTCCTTTCCACACTGGGAGGCACAGCCGTTTCCCGCTGCACCCTACCGGCTATGATGCATAGGCTTCCCTGTAGCAGCCATAGCTCGGAGATAGAACCTTATTCCGATGTCTCAAGCTTATTATACACCAACTCCCGTAACTGTGCAAGTTGGCTACGGCAAACGCACAAAAAGCCGACCACCTCCCGCATCGTCCCCGCCACTTCGACCCTAACCCCCAGCCTCTCCCCTATCGCCGCTGGGCTCACGTCGTCGAGGGTCAGCTCCCCCGCGGCGTCGAACATGACTCGTGGGAGGAAAACGAGATCGCCTAAATCACGGCCCCGCAAAGCCTCGACCACGTCCCGCCCCGTGAGGAGCCCCGAAACAGTGACCGTCGGCCCGAAGAAGTCGTTGACGACGGGGACAACCTCGATTTCCAGCTCCGTCCTCCCCGCCAGCTTCGCCGCCACATCCTCCAACTCCGGCGCGATCAGCGTCCCGCAGACCAAAGTAACCTTCTCAACCCGAAACTCGCAACCCGAAACTCATCATCAAGAAACACCCTGGTCAGCCCCACCCCATTCTCCAGTTGGGGAAAGCCATCGTACTCTTCGGCCGGGGGCGCTTCCAGGCCTGCCAGCAGGTACCACTCATCGGAGGCGTAGACCAAATTGAGGCCGTGCTGGCATCGGTACCCTCGCTGCCAAGCTGAGACCTGATCGAGGATCGGCTTCGCCTCCTCAGGCATGTAGGTGCGAAAGGGACAGCGATGGTACCTGGTGAGGCCCAGAGGAACAACGGCGATGGACTGCACCACCGGATGGAGGGCGGCCAGTTCGGCCACGGTGTGGGCCAGATGCTGACCATCGTTGAGGCCGGGGATGAGCACGATCTGAGCGTGAACCTGGATGCCCAGGCTCCCCAGCCGCCTCAACTGCTCGGCGACGTCGGGAACGGCCGGACTGCCCAGGATGGATGGCAGCGTACCTGGGATCTGCGTCCCACCGCACAACAGTCACCA
>CAYWWC010000448.1:0-3010 GCA_964461615.1 uncultured Anaerolineae bacterium | reverse complement strand
AAAAAGTTCTATGATCGCTTCAAGAAAGAGCGCGACGCCTTCCAAAAGTTCCTCGAAGGGATACCGGACGAGGAGTTGGAGCGGTGGTACGTGTCGGTGATGTTGAACCGCCTCATGTTCATCTACTTCATCCAGAAGAAGGGCTTCTTGGATGGCAACCCGGACTACTTGCGCCACAAGCTGGCCCAGACTCAAGAAACCAGGTTTTTGGGGAAAAACCTGGTTTCTCCAGATCGCTTCTACCGTGACTTTCTGTGCCCGCTGTTCTTCGAGGGATTCGCCAGGACGCCCGGTGAGCGGTCGCCGCAGGTTCGGGCCTTGTTGGGCGACATTCCCTTTCTGAACGGCGGCATTTTCCAGCAGCACGAGGTAGAGCAGTTGCACGGTCGGACGATTCAGATTCCCGACGCAGCCTTCGAGCGGCTCTTCGACTTCTTTGACTATTACCAATGGCATCTGGATGACCGGCCATTGCGGGATGACCGCCAGATCAACCCCGACGTGCTGGGCTACATCTTCGAGAAGTATATCAACCAGAAGCAGATGGGCGCCTACTACACCAAAGAGGACATCACCGGCTACATCAGCCAGAATACCATCATCCCCTTCCTCTTCGACCGGGCGCGGGAAAAGTGTCGCGTCGCCTTTGAGGGAGAGCAATCGGTCTGGGCGCTGCTGGCCGCCGACCCCGATCGCTACATCTACGAAGCAGTGCGCAAGGGAACTGAACTACCCTTGCCACCTGAGATCGCGGCAGGGACAGACGACGTGAGCCAGCGCGGGGCGTGGAACACCCGCGCGCCGGGTGAATACGCCCTGCCCACCGAGATCTGGCGGGAGACCGTGGCGCGGCGTCAACGCTACGAGGAAATAAGAAACCAGGTTTTTTCAAAAAACCTGGTTTCTATCAACGACCTCATCACCTACAACCTGGACATACGGCAGTTTGCCCAGGACGTGATAGAGAACTGCGAAGGGCCAGAATTGCTGCGTGCCTTCTGGCGGGCGATTAACCAGGTGACGGTGCTGGATCCCACCTGTGGATCGGGTGCTTTCCTGTTCGCCGCGCTCAACATCCTGGAGCCGCTGTACGAGGCATGCCTGAGTCGGATGGAAGCCTTCGTAGCCGAACTAGCCCACGGCGACCACCACCCGCACAGATACAAGGACTTTCGCCAAGTTATGGAGCAGATGAAGCGACACCCCAACCGAAGCTACTTTATTCTCAAGTCCATCGTGGTCAACAACCTGTACGGCGTGGACATCATGGCCGAGGCAGTCGAGATCGCCAAGCTGCGCCTCTTCCTAAAGCTGGTGGCCCAGGTGGATCGGGTGGAGAACATCGAGCCGCTGCCCGACATAGACTTCAACATCCGCGCTGGCAATACGCTGGTGGGCTTTACCACCATAGCGGAAGTAGAGCGGGCCATGAAGGTGGCACAAGACGGGCAGGCCAAGCTGATGTTTGGCGAGGACGTGGCCGCGCTGCAACGGATCGAGGAGAAAGCCGAAGATGTAGACCGCCTGTTTGCAAAGTTCCAGGCCATGCAGACCACGCACGACATGCGCGAGTACACCCAGGATTCCATCGAGACAAAAGAGGAACTCCGCAAGCGGCTCAAAGCACTGGAAGACGAGTTGAACCGCTACCTGGCGCAGGAGTATGGGGTAGATGCGGACAAGCCCGCAGCGTACAAGAAGTGGCTGGCTTCCCACCAGCCTTTTCACTGGTTCACGGAGTTTTATGGGATTATGAAGGAGGGGGGCTTTGGCATTGTGATTGGAAATCCGCCTTATGTCTCAGTGAAGAAAATTGATTACTCAATACCCAACCAGGAAACTATCAAATATCCTGATATTTATGGTTATGTAGTTGATCGATCAATCTCAATAACGCCAGCATACGGTCGGTTTGGGATGATCATTCCTCTTTCTATAACTTTTAGTGGGAATTGGGGGAATTTGCGAACGAACCTGAAGAATAGTGGGCAGACATGGCTTTCATCTTTCGACAACATCCCTGCTGCAGTATTCTCAGGAGTTAGTCAAAGATGTACAATTTGTCTCTGTAACAAGAATAAACAAACCGGTATCTTCGTTGCACCAATGTACAGATGGCGTTCTGAATATCGCCCTTATCTTACAACCAGGATCGAGTATTCTAAAATTGGAGTGACGGATGAAAATACTTTCGGGATACCAAAGTTGGGGAGTATTACCCAATATCATGCTTTGAAAACCTTGATTGCAGTCAAAGGCAATAGACCACTTTTCTCAGCAAGCAACGAGCACAAAATAGGTTTTTCGCAGGCAGCGAGGAATTTCGTTTCGGTGTTCATTGAAGACCCTCCAGCTATTGATGCAAGTTCGTTGAAACTGGTTGCACCATCAAAGATCGGCTATGTGAAACTTGAAGATGAAAAAACTGTACTGATAGCTCTGGTTGCCCTAGCAGGGGAGTTTTATCTTTGGTATTGGCTTGTACGGGGTGATGGATTTGATGTAACCAAGTGGGTAATTGCCGATTTCTTAACTTGTTTGCGTGGAGTTTCCAAAGACTTTGCAAGCTTACTCAGTGAATTAGGATTACTTCTGCATGAAAGGCGATTTGAGGCTTTGGTTTACAAGAAGAACGCAGGAAGATACGTCGGGAACTTCAATTACCGTGACCTCTTTGAAATAACCCGGCGTGCTGATTTGCTATTAGCATCTGGATTAGGGTTCTCTCGTGCAGAAATTCTAGAAATCCTGAATTACGTACAAAGGGTTCTTTCGATAAATGTTTTTGCTGGTGAAAAAGGTATTCCGAATTCTATAAAACAGACTTTTCCTCCGAAGAGTATTGATGGTGAAAAACAGCAACAGGTTTATTCCAAAGTAGATCGATTTCTAAAACAACATTATGGCTTCACCGACGAGGAGCTTGACTTCATCATCAACTACGACATCAAGCACCGCATGGGGGATGCGTTGTTTAGGAATGAAAGGGATGAATAAAGTCCTTGTCGCT
>CAYWWC010000447.1:0-3019 GCA_964461615.1 uncultured Anaerolineae bacterium | reverse complement strand
TCGTGCAATTCGTGGCAAATTTCTCAGCTTGACCCTGCGAAATCCTAAAGAGCCTATTCTATCTCCGGCCTGGGACTATAGGCCGGAGATACTTTTTTCGACTTCATGCCAAACAAAGCGCGGACCGGATTAATGCGCCGGACGAGCAACTCGTATAATCCGAGCGATACGGCAAAAGAGCCGATCACGACGACTAACAGCTTGATAAGGAGATTAACCTCCCACTGCACGGCGTAAAAGGCGATGAAAATGATCACCGGCTGGTGGACAAAGTAGAAGGGATAACTCGCTTCCCTGCCATACTGGAGCCATTTATTGGTGTAATCCAGGTACCGCATCCCGATATACATCAGGAACATCGTCCAGCACCAGCTGTTGATGCCCCACGCGGTCCAGGAGACATAAAACCCCGGCGTGCCGGGTGACACTAACCAATCCCATACCGGCACTCCAGCCGCCACCGAGAAGAAGAACAGTGTGCAAGCGATGCCCAGAATCAGGTGTAGCCGCCAGTCCCTGCGGATGGCCCGCATGAACCGCTCGTCGGTGATGAGTATGTACCCGAAGATAAAGAAGACCAACAGGAAGAAGAAAGACGCCCAGCCCGTGTATGAAGAGAGAAATGGTTGGAGAATGAAACCAATCAGTATGAGGGGGATCGCGAACATCAGGAGCCCCCCCTGCCATTTAGCCAGCCGCGCGAACGAGGCAACGAATCGTTTTCCGGAATCTTTCTTCAGCCACAAAAAGACTGGCAAAGCGATCAAGGAGAAAGCGAATAGGAAGCCCACGAACCACAGGTGGTAACCCACGTCGCCAAATATCTCGGGGCTGAAGGTAATCGAGTTGTACTCGGTAAAGAAGTAGGTACGCGCCTCGGTACTGAGGATGAACTCGACGATAGAGCCACCTTTCCACCATCCTTTGTGGGTAAACTCATAGTAGGCCTGGATCGGTGTCAGCACGATAGAGCCAATGATTAACGGAATGAGCAATCGCGTAACACGCTCTCGGACATAGCGGCCCGGTGTGCGATGCCGCAGAGAGAACCAACTGGTCGCCCCGGCCATCAAGAAGAAAAACGGCATTCCTCAGAGATTGAAAAAACCGGTATAAAAGGTCGCCAGGACGCTTGGTTCCGCGTTTTTGATGTGCCAGTCAACCAGATCATCAAAGGGATGGACGGCGTGGAATAGAAATACACCCAGGATTGCCAGTACTTGCAGCCAGTCGAGATAGTGCAGCCGAGTAGATTTTTCGGTTGTTTTCTTCATTACTTTGGCTTTTTCTGAAACGTCCGTTTTCATTTTCTCTCTCCTTTTCTGTTTAAGATCGCCTCCATGCCCCCGGCCTGCCGGTGCTGCAAAGCGTCCCACGTCAAGCGGGGTTGTTGGTCGCTAGCACCGGCAGGCCCAGGGACAGAGAGCCCGGTCCCGCGCTGCTACTTGCGGCGCACGCTTGAACCGCCGGACTCTTCGATCGTGCCCAGCGTGGGGCTGCCGAGGTAGTAGATTCTTGAGCCACCGCTGGCGTCTGCATCCAGCCTGCCGCTGGCGTTCACGGTCACTTCGCTGCCGCCGCTGGCCTCGACATTGGCGTCCTCCACGGAGAAACCAGATAGATCGGCCTCGCTACCCCCCGAAGCGTCTATGGTCACGTCACCCGCAGAGCCAGTCAGGGTCGCGTGACTGCCGCCGGACAGGTCGAGGGCAAGGGCCCTGGTGGACTCGAATCCAGTGACGGTGCCGCGGCAGCCACCGCTCATTTCCAGACTCGTCAGCTCGGGCATGGTGATCTCAGCCTCCAGGGTACGATTCCCGAGGCTGAGGTTCGGCTTCAGGCCGATCTGCAGCGTGCTCCCTTTCTTGGCCACCTCGAGGTACTTCTCCACGTTGTCGTCAACGCGGATGACCACGCTGAAGTCTTCGGCCTGGCGGACATCAACCTTGAAGCCGTAGCTGACGTCAAGCTGGTCGAACCCGGTGAAGGTCTCCTCGCGGGTCACGATTTTGCCCGATCCGGTGATCACGCTTTCTCGAAGTCTCGAGCAACCAGCTAACAGGGCGACCAGGACTACGAGGACAACTGTTATCGTGCGATTCATTTTCCTTGCTCCTTCTCTGTTCAAGATTGATGGTTGGCGAATTCAGGCTTGATTAGCTTTTCATAGAAAAGCCCTTTTCGCAGAAAAGCCGTTGAAGTCAATCAGCATGAGCACCTCCTTCAAAACTGGTTTGTGTGGAAACGGCGACCCGCCCATCCTGAGCACTTCGACTGCACTCAGTGTAAACTCCGCCGAAGGGCTGTGTCAGGTTTGGGGTGGAGTAGTGGGTTGCGGTGCACCGGCTGGCGGGGTTAGACCTTGTGCCACGGTGCACTCTGATTGTAACCACCAGCCCGTCTCGGCCATAGGGCTTCAAGGTGGCTTGGCTCAATTCGTGGGCCATCGCGAGGGAGGGTCACAGGGCGCGTTCTTCATGGTTGGCATCGTGGCCTCACTTAATCAAGAAATCGTGAAGGGACAGCGAAAATACCCCACGTCTTCCTGCCTCAACCCCTTGCTGAAGATGTGATAGAACCGCACGTCCTTGCCGTCCACCACGAGTTTGGGGTGCACGTTCTGGCCTATCTTGGCCACGGGGAAGAGGACGACAGACCCGCTTTGCATGAGGGCGTCACTGGCATCGGAGAGGAGGCGGCGCAGGAAGCGGCTGGAATCGCGGTCTTGCATCCTCAGCAAGAGGCGGGCCAGTCCTTCTACCTTCACCTGACGAGGGGGGCTTTCGCCACGATGCAACAGTCGCAGGAAGGCGACGATGCTCATGGTGGTCTCGATATCCTCGATCTTTTCCCCCAACAAGTTGCGTTCCACAAAGTTGTACCCCGAATGCAAGCTTTTCCTATCCATGCCCCTTGTCCTCCTACAGCTCTGGCTTCAGGCTACAGCATGGGCGATCTGGATCATGCGCTCTGAACCGACGGCCGCGCGCAGAAAGCGCGAAGCGTTCAAGATCTCCAC
>CAYWWC010000446.1:0-3021 GCA_964461615.1 uncultured Anaerolineae bacterium | reverse complement strand
GATCCACTCCAGGGAAAAAGAAACGCTCATTGCTGAAACCAAATAAGTACCTAATCTGCCCCTGATAAAGCAGCATCTCCCGAAGCTGTTTGCTACCCAATTCACGATAAATCCCTGCCGGGATAACGTAGCCCAACCGACCTTCGCACTCCAGCAAGCCATAGGCACGTTCGACGAAGAGCTTGTGGGTAGCGCTTTTGCCCCTACCTTGGAAAGCGTAATCCGAGTACTTCTTGAAGTAGGCGGCGGTCTGTTTAATCCGCCTTGTTTGAGTTTCGTACTCAACTTGGCGAGCGAGGTCTTCGGCATTCAATTCGGCGACGCGTGCCTCCACTTGACGGCGAGTAAGTCTACTCTCAATATCTGGGTCGAACTGAGCGTAGAACTCACGCAGGTCGGGCTGTACAACCTCCCATGGCGGGTTGCCTATGACCACCTCGAAACCCGCGGCCTCGCCCAGGTGTTGCCCCGCATCATCTACGAACGCCTCCGGAAACTCGACTGCCCAGTTGAAGGGGCGGTGGGCGTCAACGTCCTGGAAGTGTTCGGTCAAGTCCTGGTTCAGGGCGGTGTTCACGCGGGTGGAGATTTCGTCAATGCCCTTGAGGGCGTCTCCATGCTGGGGGACGTTGGGTTCCGCGGCCAGCTTGAGACGAAGGCGGCGCAGTTCGGCCAGGTCGGCGGCGTGGTCGGCGTAACGCGCATCGGCGGGGCCAGCGCCAATCAGCGAATTGCCCACTTTTATGTTCTGGTTCAAAATGAGCGGCAGACGCTTGTGATTTCGGCGCTGGTCGGCCATGGCCTGCATCATCAAGTTGACGGTGGCGATCTCGGCGGCCTGGGGGTCGAGGTCTACGCCATAGAGATGCGTTTCCAGAATGAGCCGCGGATAATCCTGCAGGCGCTCCATCTCTGCCGTCCAGGGCGTCAACTGAATCTGGAGGTCAAACGGTGTGGTGACGCCCTGGCGGACAAGCTCCTGGCGGCGTTGCTCCCGCTCGTCTTCCAGACGACGAATCTCGCGCCGGTAAAAGTCGGCCAGCACCTGGTAGGCGTAGATGAGAAAGGAGCCGCTGCCACAAGCCGGATCCAGCACGCGCAGCCCGCGGATGTCGGTGACGGTTTTGGCCCGCTCGTTCGGGAGCGGCTCACCGTCGGGCCGACCGTTGGCCGTGCCATAGAGGTAGCGCCCCAGCGAGTTATCCCCGATGTAGCGGACGATCACCTGGGGAGTGTAGTAGCTGCCCTGCTTCTTGCGGGTCTCCAGATTGTCCACCGTTACGACGTTCCCATCGCTCTGGGCCAGCGTCTTGCCGAGGTACTGCTCGTAGGTATTGCCCATGATGTCGGCGGACATGGCGCGATAGCGAGCCTCGTAGAGCTTTTGAACCAGCCCGCCCAGCACCGCGTCGCTGAAGATGGCCTGATCCGCCAGGCCGGGGGCAAACAGAGCCGAGTTGTGATCTTCGTCAAAGCGCCGATACAGTTGTCTGAAAAACTCGCTGAGGGTGAAGGTGTAGGGGTTGTTCTTGTGCAGCTCGTAGAGGCCAAACAGCGTGCCAGCCGGAGCGATCAGGTGATCTTCGGCAAAGCGCACCACCACCAACCTGTCCAGCACTCGCTGCACCACAGAGCGCAAGGCGGCCAGGTTGACGCGCCCATCGGAAGCAAAAGCCCAGGCGTTATCGTCACGGCGAGCAATGATGTCCTGGGCCAGCCTCTCGCGCCATTCGTTGATGAAGGCCAGATAATTGGTATCCACATCCTCGCGATGGCGCTGGTTGCTCAACCTGTCCAGCCCGCTGCCGCACACGCTTTCATAAGAAAGCTGCCACAGCAGTTCGAACTCGTCCAGGTAGGCGCTTGGCCTCTCGAAAGAAAGCACCAGCCAGTCGCGCCGGGCATTGAAGAGGCGCAACTTCTCAAAATTGGTCAGAATGGCCCAGGCACCGCCGTTCTCAAAGGCGTAGTTGATCGCCTGTTGCTCCTCTTTGGTGCGGTCAGTCGCCATGCCGGGCAGGGCCATCTGGCCAGGGGTGACGATGCCGGCGATGGTCTTGCGGGCCTGCTCAAGTTCCTTGATGATGCCAAAGCGCTTGGCTTCGACAAAGATGGTGCCGCCCTGCTCTGGAATGAGCGTCATGTCAGGGCGACCTGCTTGGGTGGTCAGTTCATACTTGTAGCGAGCAGGGTCGTTGACCGGCCAGCCCAGGGCCTCGAGCAGCGGGTCAAGGAACTGGTGAACCACCCCAGCTTCGGTGATTCCTTTCCTCGCGTCCGTGGTCATGGCGCGGTACTTCTCAACGAGTTCGCGTATTTTGTTGCGGGCCTGGTCTTGTGTCAGTGACAAGGTGTTTCTCCCGAGCTTTTGGTTTGGTCGTTGTAGCGGCTACATTTTGCAGGACTTCTGCTGGTGCGGCAAATGGTTATCATGGTTGGCTGGGCCTTGGGTGTTGTTGGCTGTGTCCGCACTAACGGTTTGCGGTTCACCCGCCGTGCGGGTGCGAGCTAGAGCCTTCGCTGTACAACCAACTACAAAGCGCGTGAAGCCGCCGACAGGCACGCACGGAGCGCACTCGGGGGCACGTCCCGGTTAGCCGGGCTACTTATTAAGAAATGTCATCAGATATCGCCAGAAGCGTTCCCTCGCGTAGATAATCAGCAAAACGCTTGAACTGCCATTCCAAGTTCCCGTTCATTACTTGCCTTGCCCAATCCCGCAATAATTGACTGGCTGATGAGCTTTCGACGATTTTCAGAAGTGTGGGAGTCTGATCAGCAACGACTTCAGCAATTTCACTGTAAAGTCTCTTTCGCGCTTCTGATGAACGGCGTGTCCAAAGCGGAAATGTCACTCCCTGGTTAACCTTTATCTCGTCAACCAAGTCTTGCAGCGAGTTGCCTTGAATGATGTAAGGGTCAACCCATGCAACTGAAACGTATTCAAGCGAGAACATACCAGTTGGAACCGAGCAACTGATCTCGGGATCTTGTGCTTTCTCCTTGCCGAACTCCTTTTTG
>CAYWWC010000445.1:0-3023 GCA_964461615.1 uncultured Anaerolineae bacterium | reverse complement strand
CTAAAATCATCTACCTGGCCCGAGAAACGATCGCTGCAAAGTTGAAAGAATGTAACCAACGAATTTCGGATTAAGAGTTTCGTTACGGCAAATCCTTTGCAGACTTCGATGCGGCTTGGGACAAAACCGATATCCCTGACAAACACGCATACCAGGTAGAAAGCGATTTCATAGAGTGGGAAGCACTGGAGATGGAAAAACGGCACTGGCTTTCCTCGTGTAGAACCAGCTCTTGAACAAATCTTCGCGGAAGTGGTCGAAGTGAGTGCTATTTTAACCGAGAGGAGGTAACCTGTATGTCCGAACTGACGGAGCTTCACAAAGAGGTAGCTGTCTGCCAACGCTGCGAGCTGGCCAAGGGGCGCACCAAGACGGTGCCTGGCGAGGGGCCTGAGAACGCAGAGATCATGTTCATCGGAGAGGCGCCCGGCTTCCACGAGGATCGGCAGGGTCGCCCTTTTGTGGGCGCAGCCGGGAAGTTTCTGGATGAGCTTCTGGCCAGCATCGGCCTGACGCGAGATGACGTCTACATCTGCAACGTCGTCAAGTGCCGGCCACCCAGCAACCGCGATCCCCAGCCCGATGAGATGGCGGCCTGCAAGCCGTTCCTCGATAAACAGATCGAGTTGGTACGACCGAAGCTGATCGTCACTCTGGGGCGCTTCTCTATGGCTCGCTACTTTCCCAATACCAAGATCACCCGTATCCATGGCCAGCCCAAGCGCATCGGCAATCGTATCTACTATCCCATGTTCCATCCCGCCGCCGCCCTGCACCAGCCTAAGTGGCGCCCGGTCATGAAGGAGGATATGCTCAAGATCCCCAAAATTCTGGAGGAAGCGGCGCAACTGGGCGAGGCCGAGCCTCTGGAGCAAGCAGAGCAACTGAGTTTATTTTGAAACGGCTGATTCATTACCCGACGTGGCTCCAGAAACCTGTTTGCTCGTGCCAAGACGGCCTGTGCAGACGGGAATCTGGCTTGCCAAGCCGCTGGACGTGGCCGTCCAGCGGGAGACTGGGTAGCTTGACAATCTTGGCTCTTTAGGATTTCGCAGGGTCAAGCTGAGAGATTTGCCACGAATTGCACGAATTAACACGAAAAAATAAAAATTGGTGAAAATTCGTGTCATTCGTGGCAAAGAATTGGTCACTTGGCAAAGCAACCATGCAAACTACCAGAGAGCCACAATGTTAAGTCAGTGTCGTTGCGAGCGTAGTGAAGCAATCTCCCCCCACCATTGCTTGCAATGGTGGGAATTGTTTCGTCGCTGCGCTCCTCGCAATGACACCTGGCGCGAAACTTAACATTGTCCAGGTAGTTACAAACTCAAAGTGAGGAAGAATATGTTAGGGAAACTAGAGCTTCTCGTCTATCGCTATGAAGAACTGAACGAGCTTATGGCTGATCCTGAGGTGGCTACCAACCATGATCTGGTGAGGGAGTACGCGAAGGAACAAGCCGAGATCGCAGACCTGGTACAGAAGTATCGCCAGTACAAGGCCAACGCCAGCGAGCTGAACGAGACCAGGCCCTTGCTGGAGGGCGAGGAAAGCGAAGAGATGGTGAACCTGGTGCAGGAGGAGATCGCCAGGCTCGAAGGGCAAAACGAAACCCTTTTGGATGAGCTGAAGATGATGCTCGTGCCGAAGGATGCCAGGGATGAGCGAGACGTGATCGTGGAGATCAGGGCCGGGGCGGGGGGCGACGAGGCGGGCCTGTTCGCGGCTAACCTCTATCGCATGTACAACCGCTATGCCGAGGGCCACGGTTGGGCCACCGAGCTTCTCAGCCTGAACGAGACCGGCATTGGCGGCTTCAAAGAGGTCATCTTCGCTGTCAAGGGCAAGAGCAGGGCCAGTTCATCTCCCTACTCCCGGCTGAAGTACGAGAGCGGCGTCCATCGGGTACAGCGGGTTCCCATCACCGAATCCAGCGGCCGCATCCACACCTCCACCGCTACCGTGGCCGTCTTGCCAGAGGTGGACGAGGTAGAAGTGGAAATTGACCCCGCAGATCTGCGGATAGACGTCTACGGATCCTCCGGGCCGGGGGGGCAGCACATGCAGAAAAGCGCGACTGCTGTACGCATCACCCACGCGCCCACGGGGGTAATCGCCTCCTGTGAGAGCCAGCGCTCCCAGTTCCAGAACCGGACGCGGGCGATGGCTATCCTTCGGGCCAGGCTGTACGAGCGGGAGGAGCAGAAGCGGCTGGCGGAGATGGGCGCGGTGCGCCGCTCTCAGGTGGGCACGGGAGATCGGGCGGAGAAGATCCGCACCTACAACTTCCCCCAGAACCGCGTGACCGACCACCGCATCGGCTTCACCAGCCATCGCCTGGAGGATGTGCTGGAGGGTAAGATAGACCAGTTCATCGAGGAGCTGTCCGCTGCTGAGCAGGCGGAGAAGCTGAGGACAGCGGGGTTAAGCTGAGTGGTGTCCTGAGATTGCCGAAGGGCCTGTCGAAGGGGTGAAGGGTGAGGCAACACACGGCCGACAAGCAGTAAGATGCCAGCATCTTGACACCAGCGTCTTGCGCTTAATTCCATAATCACAAAATGGACGGCGAATTCAAACTGTGGGTGCCTGAAGCTCACCTCGGCTAGGATGTCGCTGGCCAGGAGAACCCCCTGCTCCCCGACGTCGACCAATAGAAAATCACATTTAGTCATACTTACCTCCGTTTTGACAATTGGAAGATCTATGCTACAATTAGCATAACAATTGTGCAACCAGAGTCAGAATTATCCAAAACAGCCAGATTTTGAAACTTTTCTTAGCACCCCAAAGTAGGGGGATGGAAAGCGCGGATCGCTGTCAACGGATTTTTTGAACGGATTGAACGGAAGATGTCACGTGCGGAGTTCCAATCCGTTCAATTTGTTCCCGGAATCCGTTGACAGTTACCCTCATCCCCCCGCTTTGACGTGCTATGGAATTTTTCAACTTGGGACTAATAGAAACATCCGACAGGGATTCCAAAAGTGATTCCGGCCTAGGGGGAGGACCCTAAAGGGAAGAAG
>CAYWWC010000444.1:0-3061 GCA_964461615.1 uncultured Anaerolineae bacterium | reverse complement strand
GAAGCAGTATTTGTCAAATCCCGACATATGTCAACAAAAACCGCGAAAGTATAGGTCTGGTATGAGTTGGACAATGTAAAATGGAATTTTCGGGCAGCCACTTTTTCATCGAACTCAGCATAAATTCGCGATGTTTCAACGACAAAACGAACATCATCAATATTCTCATTCAGATAATTCATCATCGGGCTGAATATCTCGTGTGCCATGCTGGGATTTCCTGATGGAAGAATACCAAAGATATAAGTGGTTTCCATATGAGGTTGTTCAGCGGAAAAGTCAGGCGCATACACCTCGTCTTCCGTTGGCTTCCGGCAAGAGACTAATGAAAGGAAAACGATTAGAATAATTGGAATCATCCTATTCATTTTAGCCAAAGTTTGTTTGATTGAAAAATCCGAAACAAATGCAGAATTCGAACTTCTGAACTTAACCTTTTCTGTTTCTTTCAACATCTCCAAGAGAAGAGAGTAGGCTGACGAAGTCTGCTCGCTCCGCTGTTTTGACTGACTACTGATCATTTGTCGCATTTCCCATCTCCTTCAACGGATCATCCGCCACCGGCGTCAGCCCGGCTGCTTCTCTTAGTGGTAGTGTGCACGTGAAGATGCTCCCCGCGCCGCACTCGCTCTCGGTGTGCTCCAGCTCCGCTGCTTTCCCCTGCAGAGCTTCTATCTCTTCGATCAACTGAGCCTTCTTCATCTTCGAGTAGTCCATGGTACCCCCTACTTGCCCCAACCTAACAAAAAAGCCAACCTTAAGCACACGTGGGTGCTTTGGGCTGGCAGGGAGGGCGGGGCGTCGGCACCCACATTTTGGATTTCAAAGCCATTGCAATTGTAACATCAAACGCAAGCTGTGTCAAGCTTGGTTCTCTGCGCTGCTGACAAGTGCCAACCAGTTGACTACTCGCTATCCTCTTCCGTCAAAAAGGCCGGTTTTCTTGTGTGCCTCCCAGAATAAGCAGCAACTTCAGGTCACCACCACCCATCACTCCGGGGCTTTGGCGGTCATGGCAGGAGTATACCGTTGATAGTTGTCTCGCCCCAGGTACTTGGCGCGGTACATGGCGATGTCAGCGTTCTTCATCAGGGTGTCGCCATCCTCACCGTCCTCGGGATACAAAGCAATCCCAATGCTGGTGGTGATGTGGAGCTCGTGGCCCTCAAGCACAAATGGCTTTCGAAAGGCTTCCAGGATCTTCTGGGCAATCCTGGCCGCGTCTTCCCCCCCGGCGATTTCTGGCAGCAACAGCATGAATTCGTCGCCTCCCATGCGGGCGACGGTGTCGCCCTTGCGCAGAAGGCTAGCCTGGCGTTCGCCAACAGCTTGCAGCAACTCGTCTCCCACGCTGTGCCCCAGCGTATCGTTAACGTCTTTGAAGTGATCTAAGTCGAGCAAGATCACAGCCAGCTTTTGCTGGCTGCGATGTGCGTGGGCCAGCGCCATATTGAGACGGTCATTGAACAGCCGCCGGTTGGGCAGGCCGGTTAGGTCATCGTGATAAGCCATTTGCCTGATGGTTTCCTCCGCCCGCTTGCGCTCGGTGATGTCGGCAATTATGTGAGCAACCCCAACGAGATCGCCATCCTCGTCCAACACCGGATCTACTGAAATGTCCCACCATCGGTCACCAATTGGCAAGACCAAGGTTTCTCTGCGGCGAGTCCCCCTCATGCGCACGAGGGGACAACCTTCGATGGGTTCTGACGCGCCGTGCATAAGTTCCCAACAAGGGCGGCCAATGATCTCATTGAACGGCTTTCCCAGGAGGTTCTTCATGGCCATGTTGCATCGCAGGACGCTTCCTTCCAGATTCGACAACCAAACAGCGTCCCTGATGCCATCGAAGGTGGTCCGCCATTGCCGGGCAGCACCCAACAGCTTATCCTCCATCTGCTTGCGCTCGGCGATTTCTTGCTGTGCCGCCTCGTACAGCCGCGCGTTCTCGATAGCGGTAGCGGCGTGATGGGCGAAGGCGCGCAGGGTCTCGACGTCGGCCTGGGTGAAGAAGCCGGGCGTGGCGCTGTCCACGTTGAGAAAACCGATCACCTCACCGCGCACAATAATGGGCACAGCCGCATACGAGCGCAACCACTCCGTCACCGGCATGCGGACCCAGCCGGGATAGGCGGTGGTATCAGGAATGACCATCGGCTCTCCACTGTCCAGTATTTGCTGAAAGATGGACGCCTCTGGGATACAGAAGACGACTGTCGAGATGTACTCCTCGGCGCCGAAGCGCTCGTAGCCACGCCAACGGACAATGCGCGCTTGGTCGCCTTCGATGAGCATGATGTTGGTGGCATCGTTGGAAACGACGCGGCTGACCTGTTCCAGGATTCGGTCCAGCACCTGGTCTGGGTCCAGGGTGCTGCTTATGACGGCAGCCGCCTCCCCCAGCGCCTCGGCCAGTTCCCGCTCCTCTTGCTCAGCCTCGAAGAAGCTGGCGTTGCCGATGGCAATGGCCGCCTGGGTGGCGAACAGGCTCAACAGTTCGGCGTCGGCAGGGGAGAAGGTGTGCGGGGTGTTCGCAAACACGTTCAACACCCCCAGGAACTTTCCGCCCCAGTGTACTGGCGCCGCCACGATGGCCCTGAAGGGATAGCCCACGTAGATGGTTTCCTGTCCCTCCCGTTGCTGATAGTCGTCCACGATGATCGGCTCGCCAGTCTCCCAGACCTTGCCGGAGAGCTCCTCACCCCGGTGGAGGATGGTCCCTGCAGGCGCCAGGTGGGGGCCTGCGGCCACTACCCACACCAGCACGTCCAGGTCTGGCCGGTACATGTAGAGACCACCCGCAGTTCCCCCCACCAGTCCCATGGCCCGCGAGACGATGGAGTGCAGGAGGGTGTCCAGGTCCAACTCGGTAGTGATCTCCAGCCCTACCTGGCGCAGCGCCTCCAACTGGGCCGTGCGTCGACGGATCTCCTCCTCCGCCCGCTCGCGCTCGGCTTGAGCGTCCTCTAACACCGCTACCTTCTCCTGCAGAGCTTCTATCTCTCCTATCAACTGATCCTTCTCCTTTAAGTAATCCACGATGCCCCTTGCTTGTCCTAGC
>CAYWWC010000443.1:0-3071 GCA_964461615.1 uncultured Anaerolineae bacterium | reverse complement strand
ACGCGTTGTGAAGTGGACGTGAGCTATCTGGAAAAGTTTCATTAGTATTTAAGAGGATGTGTTGGTTCAGCTAGAGAACTGCATAGGGCGGGAAGGTAGCGCTTTTTTTTGAACGGGGCAAGCGTCGAAGGGCGGAGCCTGCCTGGTGGAATAGAGCAACCGTCCGACGAATTGAAGAGAAGAATCTGTGTTTCTCTGTGAAAATCCGTGTCCCCAAGAAGCTAAAAAAGAAATCTGTGTCCCCAAGAGAAAATCCGTGTAACTTGTCCTGAGCCTGGTCGAAGGGTTCGTGACAAAAAGGTATAGGTGTAATTCGTGGCGATGAAAGTCCTCCACGTCGTCGGTGCCCGCCCCAACTTCATGCTTGTACTGAGCCGTCGGGTTGAGCTTGTCGAAACCTTGCCGAAGTGAAAGCCGCCCCCATCATGCGGGAGATGGCGGCCGAAGACATGGCCAAGCACCCGCAGGAGTTCGAGCAACTCCTGCGGCACACCGGCCAGCACTACGGCAACGGGCCGTTGCTAAGACAACATGTCGAAGGTGTTCTTCGAGCACCTGGAGCTCCCCCAGCCAGACATCTACCTGGGCGTGGGCTCCGGCAGCCACAAGGAGCAGGGGAGCAGAGGAGCGGAGGAGCAAGGGTGATACAGAGTCACGAGGAGCTTGGCGTTTACCAGTTAGCTTTCGATGCAGCAATGAAGATTTTCGAGATGTCGAAGCGGTTTCCTCGTGAGGAGACGTATTCGCTGACGGATCAGATTCGGCGGTCATCGAGATCAGTGTGTAGCAATATCGCCGAAGCGTGGAGAAAGCGGCGATATGAGGCAGCATTTGTGAGCAAACTGAACGATGCCGAATCTGAAGCAGCTGAAACACAAACCTGGATTTGCTTTGCCGTTGAGTGTGGATATTGGACGGCAGAGATGGGGCGAGAGTTGCATCAGACCTACGACTACATCATCGGCAAACTGGTCAAGATGATCATCAATCCCCAACCGTGGCTTATGCCCAGGAGGCGCTAATGATGTCACTCATCATCTTTGCTCCTCTGCCCCCCAGCACCTCTGCTCCTCCGCACATTTGGTGGGCGACGTGAACTCCACTGTGGCCTGCGCGCTGACGGCGGCCAAACTTGGCATCAGGGTGGCTCACGTGGAGGCGGGCCTGCGCTCATTTGACCGAACGATGCCAGAGGAGTATAATAGGCTTCTAACCGATCACATCGCCGACTTGCTGTTCACCACCGAGCCCAGCGCCAACGAGAACCTGCGGCGGGAGGGCATTCCAGAGGAAAAGATCCACTTCGTGGGCAACGTGATGATTGATGCCGGATGTCGTTTATCCGCCTGCTGCGGCACAAGGAGCGGGCGCTGAATGTCTTGGGAAAGTACGGGCTGGCTGAGCAGGGGAGCAGAGAGGTGGATGAGCGGAACATCTTTGAGCCGGTGTGCTTTGTGGAAGCGGTATTTGTGATGCTCGCGGTGGGGAAAGGTTTTTGTCAGTAAGATATGGGAGGGTGATCAAGCATGAGTCAGAGAACCTCTACGCCCTTTCAAAGGGCAATTGATGTCATTGAAGCGCTGCCGCTAGAGGATCAGGAGACACTGATTGATTTGGTTCACCGTCGCCTGATTGAGCGTCGGCGCGCCGAGATAGCCCGCCATGCGGCGGAGACCTTGCAGGCTGTGCGGGAAGGTCGAGCGCAGTATGGTGCCATTGAAGATCTTCGGCGCGACCTGTTGGCTGAGCGATGAGAAGAACGCTGACCTGGGGTACCAGTTTTCGGCGCGCCTTTAAGCGGCGGACTCGTAGGAATCCTCACTTGCGGCAACGCATATTGGAAGTGTTGGAGTTGTTAGCCCAGGATGTGTTTAATCCGCTGCTGAAGACACACATCAAAACTGCACCCCAAGCACGAAGCCCAGGCCATCAACTACCTGACGGCCACCGGCTTCCGCTTGGCCATCCTGCTCAATTTCGGTGCCAGCTCCCTCGAACACCAGCGGCTAGTGAAGTAAAACTTCCGCCACGAATCTCACGAATTAACACGAATTAAAGAAAAACTAAAAAAATTAGTGAAGATTCGTGTAATTCGTGGCAAAGAGAGAAAATTAGTGAAAATTCGTGCAATTCGTGGCAAAGAAAAGAATTTATGAAGATCCTCCACGTCGTCGGTGCCCGCCCCAACTTCATGAAAGCCGCCCCCATCATGCGGGAGATGGCGAAGTGGCCGCAGGAGTTCGAGCAGATCCTGGTGCACACGGGCCAGCACTACGGCAACGGGACGTTGCTGCTACAACCTGTCGAAGGTGTTCTTCGAGGACCTGGAACTGCCCCAGCCGGACATCTACCTGGGCGTGGGCTCCGGCAGCCATGCGCAGCAGACGGCCCGCATCATGCTGGCCTTTGAGCCAGTGCAGGAGGAGACAGGTGGGCGAGAGCAAGTATTGTTCAGGAGGTGAGCTATGAATCGAGCAGTATGGCCTATGCCGGTCAGCGTGGAGCAGATCGCTGTGGTTGTACAACGGATGAGCCCGGAGGAGCGGCGACGGTTGGTAGAATTGGCGCCAGAATTGCGCCAGGCGACCACACAGGCGCCATCTCGAACGCCCGGTGAGATTCATGCTGCTGTAGAGCGAGTGCGAGTGGAAGTGATGCAAGCGCTGAGCGGCCAACTCCTATCGCCCACTGAACTCTTTCTGGGGGATCTGACACTGGGGCAGTATATGGATCTACCGGATGAGGATCGAGCCCGGCTGTGGGATGAATGGGCTGAGATAGACCTGGAAGAGCTTGAGGAGCTGGATGTCCGACCTGACGCGGTGCTTGCTGGATAAGGTCACCACTCGACGTATAGTGGAAGGCTTGCTGGGGCTGGCCGAGGGGCGAGAGCTTAGCGAGGAAGAGTTGCTCGCGCTCGACCTCTACGAGCGGGCCAGTGCTCAGAGAATTCAGTTGTTCATTGTACCACCGGCTGAGAACGTATTGCGACACCTGGAGGGTTTACCGCGGTATTCGGCTGTCGTTTAACTATTTCTTAACTGCACAAGGGTCGTACTACCTGCACGGTA
>CAYWWC010000442.1:971-3075 GCA_964461615.1 uncultured Anaerolineae bacterium | reverse complement strand
TAGTGCGTTTCAACGCACTTTTTATACTAGCCGATGATTTCAATCATCGGAGCAAATGGGCAAGTTGTTTAATCACGATTCCTAAGGGTCTCAGAGACCCTTAGGGTTTCGGGCAAGTAAACCACCCCCCAGCAAGCTGGGGGGCATTCCCATAGGAATGATTGTATTGGGGGCTTGCCGCCCCCAAACCCCCGCTCGCCATTCCTCCCACCAGCAAGCTGGGGGGCATCTTGGCTACCTTAGTGAAAAGAAGCGGTACAAGAAAGCCACCTGTACGGTTGACGCAGGTGGCTTTTCCCTGGCTCATCTTGTTGCCTCCCTCTGGCTCATCTGAAAATGAAATAAGGACTTGACAAAGCCGTTACTATGTTGTATGATAACAATGCTTCCAGCGTCGGGTACTGAACGTTTGGAAAGGCCGGAGAATCGTGCGTGAACCCTTTCCCTCAGAAAAGGAGCATGGGTATGAAATTCGTAGACCCCAGAAACGACGTCGCCTTCAGAAAGATATTTGGCAGCGAGCACAAGACCGAGATCCTCATCTCGTTCTTGAACGCTGTCCTGGATTTGACGGGCGACCGCGAGATAGAGACCGTACAGATCCTCAACCCTTACCAAACCCCCAGGATAGCGGACCTCAAGTACACCATCCTCGACGTCAAAGCGACCAACAAGCGAGGGGTGACTTTTATCGTGGAAATGCAGGTGGAGAATACAGAAGCCCTCAAGAAACGCTTCACCTACTATATCGCCAAGTCTTACGTCTCACAGATCGAGCGGGGTGAAGACTATCCTAAGTTGGACCAGGTGATCTTTATCGGAGTGCTGGACTTTGCGCTCTTTGAGGGTAAAGACTATCTCACCCGGCATTTGATTCTCAATACCAAGACCCACGAGCAAGAGTTGAAGGATTTGGAATTCAACTTCATCGAGTTGCCCAAGTTCATCACAGAAGAGAGTGAGCTGGAGACCAACCTGGAGAAGTGGGTCTACTTCATCAAGTATGCCGGCGACCTGGAAGTAGTACCGGAGAGCGCAGATTTCGAGGAAATCCAGACGGCATACGAGGAGGCGAAGTGCTTCAACTGGGACAAGGAGGACCTGGAGGTCTACGAGTATCGAGGGATGAAGATTCAGGATGCGCGCGGCGCGATTCAACTGGCGACACAGAAGGGTATCCAGAAGGGTGAACACAAGAAAGCCACTGAAACCGCCCGCAAGATGTTAGCCGACGGTCTGGACCACGCTGCCGTCATCAAATACACCGGCCTCGCCCCCACCGAGATTGCGGCCTTGGCCGAGGGTTAGCGTTACATAGCCAAGTGTTGCTCCGCCTGAGTGCGTACCTGGTGGAAAAGGTCAGATAAACGGTGGCTATGCGCAGACCCGTCAGATTCTTGGAAACCTGATGGGCCCGCCCATCCCGGCGGGCGTTGGACGTAGACAACCCGAAAACGCTCAGTATCCATCAGAATCCGTCTCAATAAGCCGTATGAAGCGATTCTGATTTGCGTTATCCACCATTATGTGACAATAACTGCCCCGGAAAGAGGGCAATCGAGATCTGGTTAGGCTGCTTCCACTTATGACTGATCCTGAAAAGGAGCCAGCGGTGCTCTACCAATCTACCAATCTACCAATCTACCAATCTACCAGCCCTATGCCCTGAAAAGCGGCGGCGGTTACGCCCGCCTGACCAATGACTACACGCAACGCCAGCCCTGGGTGCTCCATGAGCGCCTGAGATTGGCGTTTTTGCTTTCGCCACCGCAGACCCAGGGTAATCTACCTCTTGAGCGTTGCGGGCTCTGAAGTTGCTCGATCATCTCGAAATATAAAAGCGAATCAGGGGAATTTACCGAATGGGCAACGATGAATTCGGTCAATCCTTGAAACTTATCCTCAGCCCGCTCCCTGATGGGCGAGGTCTCCGACCAATGCCCCCTGCGGCTGCGGTGGCTGCTCCCTGATGGGCGAGGTCTCCGACCAATGCCCCCTGCGGCTGCGGTGGCCGCTCCCTGATGGGCGAGGTCTCCGACCAATGCCCCTTGCGGCTGCGGTGGCTGCTCCCTGATGGGCGAGGTCTCCGACCAATGCCCCCTGC
>CAYWWC010000442.1:0-871 GCA_964461615.1 uncultured Anaerolineae bacterium | reverse complement strand
GGCTGCGGTCGGAGACCTTGCCGAGCTATTGCTGACCTTGCCGAGCTATTGCTGACCTTGCCGAGCTTTTGCTGACCTTGCTGAACTCTCGCCGGCCTATTCAGAAAGGAGGAGAATCGCAGAATAGAAGAATCGAACGGAACTCACAGCATTCACGATCACACAAATCAAAAAATCAAAAGGAGGTTCAAAATGCGCAACAAGCACATGCTAATCGGAGTAGTAGTCGGAATTGTGGCGGGAGTATTGCTCACATCGGCGGTATTCGTGTTAGCCGTGACGCCGGATTCCCCCGGCGCGCCTGGGGCCACGAACTCGTTCACTGTGGAGGACATCTACAACCGGCTGGACAGCGGCGCGGACGGTGCGCAAAGCACGTTCACGGAGCCCGGCGCTGCGCCGGGGACGGGGACGATGCATACCCTGAATGAGACCATGGTCAAGGCCCCGGCCAGGGACGACGCCAATGGGGCCACCACAGGTGAGGTGGCCGATGGCAAGGCCTTTTGGGGGTTGAACGTGGCTGGGGGAGAATGGGGATTGCGGACGGGTACTGCTGCTGCTGCTGCCGCGTGCACCGGAGATGCGGCAGCGGGTGATGTGTTGACCGACAAGACCTTTTCCAATGCGGTCGGGACTGGGATCGCGGGCACAATGCCGGACAAGGAGGGGGATAATGAATCGACAGGCCAGTCCAGGTTGGGATCAACGAACTACTTTACTGCGCCAACAGGCTACTATGATGACGATGATACGGTAACTGCTACCGATGCCCAGGTTGCAGCCCTCGATGCCGATATAACCGCGGGCAGTATCAATTGGACTTTGGACAAATTAGATGTAGAGCAAAGTTCCGACTTGCACTTTAACA
>CAYWWC010000441.1:0-3089 GCA_964461615.1 uncultured Anaerolineae bacterium | reverse complement strand
GCTCCTACTCGGCCGGCGCTGGATTTGTCCTCCCCCGACTTTTTGAGAAGATACTCCTGGTAGTTGGTTGAGGAGGTTCAACAAAGCCCGAGAGCCCTTCGGCGAACGGAAAGAAGGTAGGTTTAACATGAAGCTAGGTTTGCATAGTAGCCAAGAAGCGGTGACGGTGAACGTCGAAGAGAGGAGCCTGCGGCTGCTCACGGTCAAGGAGGGCGAGGTCCAGAAGTGGGGGCAAGCGCCTCTGGACCCCGGCCTGATCGAGAACGGCCTGGTTCGTGACCCGGCGCAGGTTGGCTTGGCCATTGAGACGCTTTTCGAGGAGCAAGAGGCCCCCAGGAAGGGGGTCATCACCAGCCTGACGGTGATAGGGTTGGGCTCGACTTCTCA
This sequence comes from uncultured Anaerolineae bacterium, assembly GCA_964461615.1. GTDB lineage: Bacteria > Chloroflexota > Anaerolineae > VGOG01 > VGOG01 > CAZVCJ01. The sequence goes on along the minus strand of CAYWWC010000441.1, from coordinate 2,702 downwards.
AATCTTTGACTTACCAAAGATGAAGCCGAACCTGTTGGCGGATGCCATCGGGCGCGAGGCCAGGCGAGCGATGCCCGTGCCTGTGGATGAGCTTTACCTCTCCCACCAGGTAATTGGCGAGAAAGGTGATCTGCAGCAAGTCTACGTGTTGGGCGCGCCACGGGACCTCGTGGATGCCCACATCACTGCTTTCCAAATGGCCGGAGTCCAACTCAAGGCAATGGACCTCAAGCCCTTTGCCCTCGTCAGGGCCATCAATCACAGGAATGCGGTTATCGCTGACCTGGAGAATGAAAACTTCCATGTGATAGTGGTATCGGAGGCTATCCCTGACATCACTAGGAGCGCAGTCCTGCACGGGGCTGGCCTTGACCCACAACAGAAAGCTTATCGTCTGGTCGAGGAGTTAACCCGAACCATTGACTTCTACAACCACAGCCACCCCAATAAGCGGCTGGATCCCTCGGTTCCTGTTTTCCTGACGGGAGAGTTGACAGGCATACCCGGCGTAGATGAGATCATCCAGACTGAGATGGGCTATACCATTGAGATGCCCACGCCGCCATTGGTGTATCCGGAGGAGCTACCTCTTCCCCAGTTCATGGTCAACATCGGGCTTGCTCTCAAGAGGGGGGCTTGAGCAACTGCAATGATCCTGCTCTATGCTGTACTAGGACTGGCCGTTAGCAGTTTCCTCAATGTCTGCATAGACCGTCTGCCAGAGAGGGCATCCATCGTCTCACCGCCCTCTCATTGCCCGGCCTGTGGACGAAGATTGACCCCGTTGGACTTGATCCCCGTGGTCAGCTATCTCCTCTTGAGGGGACGGTGCCGCAGTTGTGGCGCGCCGATACCCCGGCGCGTCCTGTTGGTCGAGGCTATGACGGGGCTGCTATTTGTCCTGCTTTGGTATCGTGTGGGAAGTCCTCCGTACGGTCTTTCCCTCCCGGAGGACTTCTCGCGGTTGCTGCTAGTCACTCTGTATACCTGTTTCTTCATCGTCATTTTCTTCATTGATTTAGAGCGCCATCTTGTGCTCAACCGGGTGATCTACCCGGCCATCGTCGTGGCCTTGCTGGCCATCCCCCTTACCCCCAACCACGATGCAGCCGAGTTGCTCGGCGGGGGAGCTATCGGCTTTGGGGTGCTCTTCCTCATCGCGTTTATCTATCCGGCCGGGATGGGGATGGGCGATGTCAAACTGGCCGCTTTCATTGGATTGGTGGTGGGCTTCCCCTCGGTCTTCGCTGCCCTTCTCATTTCCTTTGTCGCGGGTGGCCTGGTAGGAGGAGGCTTGCTGTTGACCGGCCTAAGAGGGCGCAAAGACCTCATCCCCTTTGCCCCCTTCCTTGTCACAGGGGGGATGGCGGCCATGCTGTACGGACAGCAGATCATAGATTGGTATATGAGGTGCTTATTATGAACATTGATGACCTGCTTCGCGTCGTGGTTGAGCGCGATGCCTCTGACCTGCACCTGAAGACGGGCAGCCCGCCTGTGCTGCGCATCCACGGCGCGCTTACTCCTTATGGTGACTCACGGATCACGTCTGAGGAGATGCAAGAGGCCTTCGAGCACATAACCACTGAGAAACAAAAGGGAAGCTTCGCTGGGGAGATAGAGTTGGACTTCGCCTACAGCGTCGCTGGGGTGGCTCGCTTTCGCGCCAACGCTGCCCGCCAGAGAGGCACCATAACCCTGGTCTTTCGCCAGGTGAATTGGAGGATCCCCCCGCTGGAAGAACTGGGGCTGCCGGAGGTGTGCAAGATTATGGTCATGAAGCCGGATGGGCTGATCCTGGTCACGGGGCCTACCGGCAGCGGCAAATCCACCACCCTGGCAGCCATGCTAGATTACCTCAACGATAGGGAAGCCCGCCGGGTGGTCACCGTCGAGGATCCGATAGAGTATCTCTTCCAGGATAAGAAGTGCTTCATCACCCAGCGAGAAGTGGGGGCGGATACCCTATCCTTCGCGGCTGCTCTGAAGCGTGTTCTTCGCCAGGACCCCGACGTCATCCTGGTGGGGGAGTTGCGCGATCTGGAGACCATCTCCACCGCACTCACAGCTGCGGAGACAGGGCACCTGGTCTTTGCCACCCTGCACACCCCCAGCGCGCCTGGGGCCATTGACCGCATCATTGACGTCTTCCCTCCGTACCAGCAAACCCAGATCCGCTCCCAGCTCTCAACCACCCTGCAGGGGGTATTCTACCAGGCGTTGATCCCCAAGGTAGGCGGCAGCGGCCGGATCGCTGCCGGGGAGGTGATGATCGCCACCACCGCCATTCGCAACCTCATCAGGGAGGGGAAGACCTATCAAATGGCCAATGTCATTCAAACTGGCGCACAATACGGCATGCAGACCCTCAATCAGGCTTTGCGGGATCTCATTCAGAAGAATCTGATCACCCCAGAAGAGGCATTCCTCAAATCGGACAATCCTGAGGAACTGCGGGGGTGGATAGGGGGCCGCACCCGCCGCCGCTGAAGTAGTCGTAAAGAAACGATCAGCCCCACTCCGAGCGAGTGGGGCGTTTTATTTTCCCCGGGACGTCTATAATAGTGCGACACTCGTCCAGACACGGCCCGGGGACGGGCCTTCGAGCCTGCGGGTGCAGGAACTGCCCCAAAGTCTCGTTGTAGTACTAGTACCTTTTCAAGGTGAAAGTGACATATGTGTCATTGCGAGCGCAGCGAAGC
>CAYWWC010000440.1:0-3095 GCA_964461615.1 uncultured Anaerolineae bacterium | reverse complement strand
ACTCCGCTAACGCTTCGTCGCTGACTACGAACGAAATGTGACATTGTCGAACTAGTCAGAGCCTTTTAGCCCATCCATTCGGGGAGGGTCTCCACCGCTGGGCGGACTACCCATCTGTTGGCGTGAAGCAGCACCAACCAATCTCGTCGCTGACACGATCAGGTTCCCGCTGGTTTCTGGATCGAAGGGAGCGCCGGTCATGTCGCCGTAGCAGGCTGCGTCGCCGAACCCGGCCGCTGCGAGAGCATCCAGCAATTCAGCGTGCAGCAGCGGGTGCAACGTGGTCGCTTCGATCTGCTGTGTCCATTCACCCGCCTCGTCCCGCCGCAACGTTGCGATGTTGAAAGTCAGGGTCCCGTCCGGGTTGAAATCGTAGAAGCGCATGAAGAGCCACTCGCGGCTGTCCTCGCGGTGGGCCTGGGGCGGCATCCAGCGGGCCTGCGAGGCCATCACCGCATCGAAGTTGCGGTTCTGGATGAACAGCAGTCCACCGGGCCGCAAGACGGCCGCGAAGTCGGTCAGTGCCTGGTGCAGCTCCCCCGTGGTCAGCACGTGCGGCAGGCTGTTGCCCAGGCAGAGCAAGGCATCGAAGCCATTTCCTACCCCTTCGACCCTGCTCAGGGCAAGCTTGGCCGCCAGCTCGCCAAAGCCAGCCACGACAAAGCGCGCCGAAGAGCCTACGACGGCGGCGTTCTCCCGCGCCCGCTCAATCATGCCTGCGCTTAGATCTGCACCGGTAACGTCATAGCCTCGCTGCGCCAAAGCGATGGCGTGCATCCCAGTGCCGCAGGCCGTGTCCAGTATACGCCGCGCGCCGCTGGCGGTCAACTGCTGCTCAATAAAGGGCAGCTCATACGCCAACCGACCCTCCCAGTTGACGAAGCGGTCGTAATCCGCGCTAAAAGGATCGTACAGCGGTACATCTTTCCTCATGATTCTTCCCTCATCCATGAATCAACGCCGGCAGGCAACGGGTGCAGACCCACAGGCTGGCCCCCGCCTTGCGACAAGGGAGCAACACCCGGCTATCGTCGTTTCCACTTCCAAGCTCGCCCTGTCCACACACGTGGCAGGTTTGCTCAATATAGGTCACGCCCCGCTTTTCCATTTCGATTTCGGCCGCGTGCTCGTCAAAAGCAACCGCCTCTCGTTCCTCAATGCTCAACGCGCCGGTGGGACAGATACCCAGGCAAAAGCCAGCGCCGTCGCAGAGCGCTTCGTCCATCACCTGGGCCTTGCCGTTGATGATCTGGATAGCGCCTTCGGCGCATGGTAACACACAGTCACCGCAACCATTGCACAGTTCTTCATCAATGCGGACAATCTGGCGACTTCTGGTCTGATGTTCTGACATGTTCTCCCTTCACATACCCGCAAATTTTTCGATCACGCGACCCAGCTTGGCTTGGACCGTCGCGGCCACTTCCTCCAGCCCTGGGACATCCGCGATGCTCATGGCTGCCAGAGGGTCAATAGCCGACACCACCGCCCCGTCATCCTCTTCGTAGACAATGACGTTGCACGGCAGCAGCAATCCGATCTCCAACTCCGCCTGGAGCGCGCGGTGCGCCAGCGGGGGATTGCAAGCCCCCAGGATGACGTATTTGCGGAAGTCGGCATCCAGCTTCTTCTTGAAAGTGGCCTTGACGTCAATCTCGGTCAAGACGCCGAAGCCCTCCTCTTGCAATGCCGCCCTCGTCCTCTCCACCGCTTCCTCGTACGACAGATCAAGTCGGGTGGTCATGCCATAACCCTTCTCGGTCATAGGGATACCTCCTCATTCGGCAGGGGTAGCGAGTCTGACGCTGAGATGGCCCGCCACCCTCCGCCACAATGTCCTCAATGTGCGTGTCCATGTCCGCCCTCGCCCTTGAGATACTTCTCCGGATCCTTCTGAAAGGCCACCTTGCAGCCTGGGGCGCAGAAGTAATAAGTCTTGCCCTTGTACTCGCTCTTGGCCGGGGCAGTCTTGGGATCCACCTCCATTTTGCAGACCGGATCCATTGCCATCTTGCTCACCTCCTTTCGCGGTGCTCCATCTATGCGCTCAACAGCGCGTCCAGCCGGACCTGATCGAAGCCGATCACCACTTCACCGTCAATTACCGTTACCGGTGTGGTGAATACGCCCAACTTCCCCAGTTCGGCCAGAGCTGACTCGTCTTCGGCCACGTCTCGTTCAGTGAACTCGATACCTCGCCGTGAAAGAAACTCTTTCACCCGCCCACAAAACAGTCAACCGCTTTGCGTGTAGACGATCACTTCTGGATCCATTTCCTCACCTCCCTCTACCAGTACCAATTCACAAGAGTAGGAGTTCGGCTCAGGTTGTGGCGCTTCCTGAGAAATCCGGCTTACTTTTAGCGACGCGCTCCCCAAGTCCAATGACCACACCAATCACCAGATAGTAGACCACGTAGCTCACCGTTTCCAGCAGTGACGGATTGCCGTTGTAGCCAAACAATGCCTTGAGAATACTGCCCCCCGTCGAGTTCTCGTCCAGGATATGATTGATGTCCCACACGTGATCGACAATCACCGGCAGGACGCCGGCCTCCTGAAGTTCGTGCACGCCGTGGGCCGCCAGCCCCGCCGCGAACAGGATCAGCAGCACGCTGGTCACGCGGAAGAAGGCTCGCACATCCAGTCGCCTGCTGATGGTGAACAGAATCCAGCCCACAATCACTGCCGCGGCCAGCCCCAGGCCGCCGCCGATCAGGGTCTCCGTCGGGGTGGCGCTGAAGGCCGCTGCGGTGAGGAAGAGGGCCGTCTCGATCCCCTCGCGCACCACAGCCATAAACGCCAGAGCGAATAGCGCCCATCGGTTGCCGCCCGTCACTGCCTGGCGCACGTCTGCCTCCAGTTCGGTTCGAATGTTCCGCCCCTGGCGCTGCATCCAAAAGATCGTCCAGGTGAGCACACCAGCGGCCAGAAGCATGGTGATCCCCTCAAAGATCTCCTCACCGCGCCCCTCGAAAGCAACGCCCATGATTTGCAAGGCCACTCCCGCGACGACACTCACTGTCACCGCCGAGACCACGCCCCACCACACGGCAGTCCGCTGCCGGTAGCCCATCTTTTTCAAATACCCTAACA
>CAYWWC010000439.1:0-3119 GCA_964461615.1 uncultured Anaerolineae bacterium | reverse complement strand
TGGCAAAGAATTGACCACTTGGCAAAGCAACCATGCAAACTACCAGAGAGCCATTATTCAAACCCATCATACCAGGAGGTAACAATGTATCAAAAGAGAATCACGACGTCGGAATCCCCCCGCGTGGAGGTGACTGCCTGCCAGGGAGACCTGGCGGTAGCGACGTGGGACAATGCAGGAGTTTTGATCGAAGTGGAAAGCGAAGAGGCGCTGACCGTGGAAGAGCGAGAGGATACAGTGGCGCTGGTTGCCAACCGCGATTGTAGCCTGACCATGCCCGCCGGCGCTTCTCTCGTCGTCATCCAGGCTCAGGGCGATCTCTCCGTGCAGGGCGCGCGCGGAACCGTGGAGGTAGCTACTGTGCAGGGAGACGCACAGTTCCGGGATGGCGCCGCCAGCGCGTCGTTGAGCACAGTCCAGGGCGACCTGGTGGTAGAGGGCTGCACCGGAGCTGTCAGCGCCGGGACCGTCCAGGGCGATGCCAGGGTGCGGCAGGTGGACGGCCCTGTCGAGCTTGGCACAGTAGGCGGCGATCTGTTGGCAGAAGAGATCAATGGGCCGCTGTCGGCGCGGTCAGTGGCCGGCGATGCTTACCTTCGCCAGTTGAACGGCATGCTCTACCTGAGTGACGTTGGCGCGGACCTGTCCGGCCGAGCTTGGACAGCGGGCGCAGATGTGGCACAGGTAGGTGGTGATGTCTCGCTCAAGACGGTCTTTGCCGGGTCATTTACCTATGAAATCCAGGCAAAGGGCAACGTCATCGCCACGGCACTGCCAGGCAGCAGCGCGACGTTCACTCTCCAGTCGGCCAAGGGACAGGTCAAGGCCAAAGGCGTTACGGGCGAGATGGCGGAGGAGGGCCAGTGGAAGGGCGCGATAGGGGATGGAGAGGCGCAGGTCACACTGACTTCCACCCACGGCAACATGTTGCTCAAGACAGCGGGGGGGAGGGATGAGGATCAAGAGCGTGATGCTTTTGCCATTCTGGCGGCCGATCTGGGCAAGATCGGCGCCGAGGCTGGCGTGGCTGCCCAGGAGTTGGCCTGGCGCATCCAGCAGCGGGTGTCCGACAAGCTGGCCACGATTGACCTCGAAGCCATCGCCCTCCGCGAGGCAGAAAAGGCCCGCCGTCAGGCAGAACGGGAGGTCGCCAAGGCCCAGCGCATGGCAGAGAAGACGCGACGCAAGGCGGAGCGCGCTCAGGAGAAGGCACAGCGGAAAGTGCGGCGGCACTTCGAGCGGGATGCAAGCCGCGGCAGACGGCGCGCGACGGGACGGGGCCAGGCGTCCAGCGAAGAGGAACGCCTGGCGGTGCTCAAGATGCTGGCCGAAGGCGTGATCTCCACTCAGGAGGCCGAAACCCTCTTACAAGCCCTCGAAGGCTGAGAGTTGAGTCTACTGAAAAAAGCTCCCGCACCCGTCCCCGGGTGCGGAAATCGGCCCGAGGACGGGCCTCAGAGCAAGCTTCTTTCAGGGGAGTCAGGAGTTAAAAACAAGAAAAGCAGGAGGCAAAATAACAATGGAACAGCAAACAGCGAACACGCAAACTCAAGAGGCCAAAAGCTTTAGCGATACCTGTGAGCAGTTTGGTGAGCAGATGGCTGCCTGGGGCGAGGAGTTCGGCCATCACATGGAAGCCTGGGGCACAGAGTTCGGGCAGCGCATGGAGGATTGGAGCCAGGAGTGCGGACCTCGCATGGAGGTCTGGTCTGAAGAACTGGCCCAGAAAATGGAGCTGATGGGCGAGCGGATTCGACAGTGGTTCGAGGGACAGGCGCCCTCTCGCTCCGCCGACGCCGACAGCGTGAGCGAGGAACGCCTCTCCATATTGCGCATGGTGGCAGAGGGCAAAATCAGCGTTACCGAGGCGGAAAGCCTTTTACGGGCAATCGGTAAGTAGGGGCAGGGTTTCCCTGACCAATGGGTGAGATAACCTCGCCCCTACAACCCGTTTTGAATACCCGACAGACGGAGATTTTTGCAATGAAGACCAATAGCAAGCAGCAATTGAAGGCAACAGCCTGGAAAGCCCCTTTCTTCACCATCTGGACAGGGCAGGCATTTTCGCTAGTCGGCAGCAGGGTGGTTCAGTTCGCGCTGGTGTGGTGGCTCACTCAGTTGACCGGCTCGGCCACGGTGCTGGCAACGGCATCAATGGTGGCTCTGCTCCCAGAGATCATCCTGGCCCCCATCGCTGGCGCGTATGTGGACCGCTGGAACCGGCGCATAGTGATGATCGTGGCTGACAGCATGATAGCGCTGGCTTTGCTGTGGCTGGTGTATCTGTTCTGGGTTGATGCCGTACAGATCTGGCACGTGTACATCGTCATGGCAGTGCGCGCGGTGGGCGGGAGCTTCCACTGGCCGGCCATGCAGGCCTCGACCTCGCTCATGGTGCCCGACAAGCACCTCACGCGGGTGGCGGGTCTCAACCAGACATTGAACGGGGTGCTCAACATCATTGCTCCGCCGTTGGGAGCGCTGCTGATGGGCGTGATGCCACTTCACGGCGTGATGCTGATAGACGTGGGGACGGCCATGCTGGCGATTACCTCGCTGCTCTTTGTACGTGTGCCGCAGCCCAGGCGCGATGATATGGGCGCGGAGAAACCGTCAATTTGGGCCGACATGCGCGAGGGGTTGAGCTACATTCGGAGTTGGCCGGGGCTGGTGGCCCTGATAGGGGTGGCGATGATCGTTAAGATTGCGCTGACGCCGGCTTTCTCGTTGCTGCCGCTCCTGGTGAGCGATCACTTCAACGGCGGCGTGGCGCAGTTGGGCCTGCTGGAAGCAGTGGCCGGGGTGGGCATTGTGTTGGGTGGCCTTATCCTGAGCGCATGGGGCGGCTTTCGCCGCAAGATTCACACCACGATGTTGGGCATAGCCATATTGGGTTTGAGCTTCTTGGTGTTGGGCCTGACGCCGGGAGGGTTGTTCTGGATGGCGCTGGCGAGCATCTTTGTGGCGGGATTGATGATACCACTGATAGATGGCCCGATCATGGCCATTCTTCAGGGGACGGTCGCGCCAGAGATTCAGGGGCGCGTGTTCACCATGATGGGTAGTCTGCTCTTGATCACCTCACCCTTTAGTCTGGCGGTCGCTGGCCCGGTGAGCGA
>CAYWWC010000438.1:0-3139 GCA_964461615.1 uncultured Anaerolineae bacterium | reverse complement strand
AAATGGGTGCCTTTGCTATTGGTGGTAGCCATAGCAGCGGCGCTGCGTTTCTGGGCTCTCGGAACCACACCGCCCGGCCTCTATCACGACGAAGCTTCCAACGGACTGGATGCCCTGGGCGTTTTAGAAGGCGAAAGGCCGGTTTTCTTTGAGGCCAACAACGGCCGCGAGCCGCTGTTTATCTACCTGGTAGCCCTGTCCGTGGCCGTCCTGGGCCGGAGCCCAGGAGCGATACGGATAGTGGCCGCCCTGCTGGGCGCTTTGACAATTCCCGCCACCTATCTAATGGCCAAGGCCATGTTCAACCGGCGCATTGGGCTGTTGGCCGCCGCCGTCACGGGCCTGACCCTGTGGCACGTCAACCTGAGCCGCATTGGCTTCCGCGCCGTGGCTATGCCCCTCTTGGTGGCGCTGGCCCTCTGGCAACTGTGGCTCGGTCTAAAGGATGGCGACAAACGCCATTTCCTGGCGGGGGGTTTGCTCTACGGGTTAACCTTCTATACTTACCTGGCGGCGCGATTTACCATCGTAGCCCTGGTCGCCTTCGGCCTGTATCTCGTTGGAAGTTGGAAGCTGGAGGTTGGAGGTTGGAGGCTCGCCCTGAGCAATGTCCTGAGCTTGTCGAAGGGCCCAGCCGAAGGATTGGAGGCCTGTCCTGAGGTCCCCCCTGAGCTTGACGAAGGGCCTGGGCGAAGGGCTGGAGGCTGGAGACGTAGCGCTTTGATCTTTGTGCTGGCCGCGTCGGCGGCCTTGGTCCCGCTGATGGTCTACGTGGCTACGCATTGGGATGCCTTCCTTGTCCGCGTGGGGCAGGTTTCTATATTCAATCCCGCGATCAACGGGGGCGATTTCTGGGGGACGCTCCTTCGGCACGTGGGCAAGACGCTGCTGATGTTCACCAACCGGGGCGATTTCATCCCCCGCCACAACGTGCCCTTGCGCCCTGTCTTCGATCCGGTTCTGAGCGTGTTCTTCCTAATCGGATTAGCCCTTTGCCTCAGTCGCTTTCGCCAGAGAGCTGAGCATGCCTTTGTCCTCATCTGGCTGGCGGTCATGATTTTGCCCACCATACTGGCTGAAGATGCGCCGCACTTCCTGCGGAGCGTGGGTGTTTTGCCCGTAGCCTTTGTGGCGCCTGCCATCGGGCTGGATTACCTGTGGCGCTTCCTGGAAAACAAGATCACCTCCCCGGTTGCCGCTGGTGCGGTGGCGCTGGCTCTGGTCTTTGGCCTGGGCGACACGACTATTGACTACTTTGGACATCATGCGGGCAGCCAGGATTTGAGCTACAATTTCGAGGCGGCTGCGGTAGACCTGGCAGCTCAGGCCAACCGTTTCCTGGGCACAGGGTGGGATGGCACGGGACTTGGGGTCCGGGGGAATCCACCGTCATCTGGACGCCATCTCTACATTGCCGACCGCCTCTGGCAGGATTGGGCGTCGGTGCGCTTTCTGACGCCCCTTTCGCCAAACTTGACTATACTGGGAGAAGGTGGTAAACTTCCCCAGGTTTTCTCGGACCTTGGGTTGAGTAGCCGAAGGCGTACCGAAACCAAGGTCATGCTCGTTCTCTGGCCTTACGAGAATTATGGTCAGTATCTATCCCTTTTGCCCGTAGGCTTGACCATCACTGCCGAAGAGGGGCCTCTGGAGCGAGGGGATCTCGATGAAGAGGCTCGTTTACTGTACATTACCTACGCGGCCACCCCCGCGCCTACCCCTTCTGGAGAGCCAGAGGCGCGCTTCGAGAAGGGTGTGATTCTGGCTGGCCATCAACTGGTCGCTGTCTCGCCGCAAGAACTGCGGTTGAGCCTGCTTTGGCGAGCCGAGGCGGAGATCGAGGCAGACTACACGGTCTTCGTCCATCTCGTGCGAGATGGTGCCATTCTCGCCCAGGACGATTCGCCTCCCGCTGGAGGCTATTATCCCACCAGCTTGTGGCGCGTGGGGGACATCGTCAGCGACGAGCACACCTTGGCCTTGCCTGAGCCATATGATCCGGGCAGGCACAAACTAATAGTTGGCTTCTATCAATTGGAGACCCTGTACCGACTACAGGTTCTTGATGAAGCCGGCAAACCAGTAAATGACCACGTGATCATTGAATGATCCTGCCTCTGTCGCCGCAAACTCTGCGGCAGAGGCTAAAAACCTACAGGAGGAAAGCGAATGCGATTCTGTCGCCTTGTAACAACTCTGTTAGTAACGTTATTGACCCTGACGTCTCTGGGAGCCTCGGAAGTGGAAACGGCCTCGGCTGCTCCACCCGCCCAGGGGGGTAATCTGTTAAAGAATGCTGGCTTCGAGGAAGGCTTCAGCGAGCGAGGCGCTGGGGAGGTAACTATAGCCAACGGGTGGGAAGCATGGTGGGTTCAGGGCGCCGAAGATCAAACCAGCCAGGGCTACCTCGTGCGCCCCGAATACAAGGGGGAAGACGCTTGGATCTTTACCATGCGGCGTGTGCGCTCAGACCGCTTCTCCCAGAAGTTCTTCAACACCTACGCCTCTCACATCGCTGGCATCTATCAACATGTAGCCGTTACCAGGAACAGCCAGGTAACTTTCTCCATTTGGGCACAGGTCTGGAGCAGCACCGAATCGCACCCAGATCAGTGCGAAGGTTTTGGCAACTACGCGGTTTCGGTAGGCATTGACCCTCACGGCGGCAATGATGGCAGTTCCGGCAACGTTGTCTGGTCAGATTCAGTGATGTCGTGTAATGAGTGGGTTAACCTCAGCGTTTCCACCATGGCCCAGGCCGACAGGATTACGGTCTTCACCAGAGGCGCGCCAGACTTCCGGGTGCGGTTCAACGATTCCTACTGGGATGATGCCGTCCTGACCGCCATCGCCCCCACTCCCACACCACGGCCGCCAACGAGCACCCCAAAGCCAACCAACACACCAGTGCCGACCAACACACGAGTGCCAACCAACACACCCCGTCCAACGGCGACCCGTACCCCTACCCCAACGCCAGTGTATACCTCCACGCCGACCATAACCCCGACCTCAACGAACACCCCCACGCCGACCATAACCCCGACCTCAACGAACACCCCCACGCCAACCCAGACGTCAACTCCCACCGCAACCCCAACGCCAGCCAGCGGGGACATCTGCGTATTGGCCTATCATG
>CAYWWC010000437.1:0-3162 GCA_964461615.1 uncultured Anaerolineae bacterium | reverse complement strand
GGCTGGTGGAAGGATATGGACGCAACCCGCTGATCAATTCTGTCACTTGTCCTACCATCACCCTGATCAACGGCATGACGGTCCAGGCCGGTTCGCCTCTGGAGCTACTGGCCTGCATCCGGTCGGTGGAGCTTGGGCGGGCCGCGTTGCGACGGGCGCAGCGGCCGGGGCTGCCCATCATGAACTCCATCGCCACGTCGGTGACCGCTATGGGCAAGATCGGCGGCAGCGCGTTTGGGCTGCGGAATTCCGACGCATGGATCATTGGCTTCACAGCCCCGCTTCAAGTCCCATTTGCGCGCATGAACGAGGTCACCTACGTGCTCGCGCGAGGGGGGCAAGTAGTGGGTGAAAGCGGGCCCATCATGGGCGGCTATGCCGGAGGCCCGGCGGGCACGGCCGTGATCAACGTCGCCTATCACCTGCTGGCCATACTGGTGTTGAGATCCTCTGCCCATCTGACCTTCCCCATAGATTTCAGATACGGCTGCAACACCAGCCGGGAGATAATGTGGCCCATCAGCATCAGCGCGCAGGCCATCAGCCGCAATAGCCCCTTGCCTCTTTTGAATCTGACCTACGTGGCTGCTGGGCCGATGACGGAGATGTGCCTGTACGAAATCGCCGCCACCCAAATAGGTCGTGTGGCTTCTGGTGGCAATATCGAGTTCGGTGGAGTGGCCAAGGCCATAAAGCTGGATCACCTTACGCCAATGGAACCCAAGTTTGCCTCCGAAGTAGCCCACGCTGCTGCGGGCATGAGCCGGATAGAGGCCAACGAGATCGCCAAGAAGCTGCTGGCCAAGTATGAAGACCAATTGACCGATCCGCCCAAAGGGGTGAAGTTCCAGGACAGCTACGATTGGGGAACGATAGAGCCCAAGCAGGAGTACGTTGACCTGTACGGCAAGATCAAGGACGAGTTGACAAGCTACGGCGTGAAGTTCAAGTAGAGAGGCAATTAAGAAATGAAAGGAGCTACCAATGAATTCCCAAGACATCCTGAAGAAACAAGAACAGTTCGTTTTCCCCAGCGTCATCACTTACTACGAGGAGCCGCTGCCCTTTGAACGAGGGGAGGGGCAGTACTTGTACAGTGTGGACGGCGACAAGTATCTGGACTTCTTCGGCGGCATCCTTACCGTCAGTGTGGGTCACTGCCATCCCAAAGTCACAGACCGGATATGCCAGCAGTTGCGCACCCTGCAACATACCTCCACCCTCTACCCTCATGCCAACATGGTGAACCTGGCCGAAAAGATGGCTCAGATCGCGCCGGGGAAGTTGCAGAAGAGCTTCTTCACCAACAGCGGCTCAGAAGCCAACGAGACAGCCATAATGTTGGCTAAGGCCTACACCGACGCTCAGGAGGTCATCGCCTTGCGCCACGGCTACAGTGGGCGTTCCGCTCTGAGCATGAGCCTGACCGGACACGCCAGTTGGCGCATCGGCGGCACCCAAATACTGGGCATCAAGCACGCCCACAACGCCTACTGCTACCGCTGCCCCTTCAACCGAGAGTATCCCGATTGCAACATGGAGTGCGCCTACGACATGGAGGAATTGATCCAAACCTCAACATCCGGTCGCGTGGCGGCCCTGATCGCCGAGCCTATCCAGGGCGTGGGCGGCTTTATCACGCCGCCGCCTGAGTACTTCCCCATCGTGGTTGACATCGTTCGTAAGTATGGGGGCATATTCATCTGCGACGAGGTGCAGACGGGCTTCGGTCGGACGGGTGGGAAGTGGTTCGGGATTGAGCACTGGGGCGTGGAGCCGGACATCATCACCTGCGCCAAGGGCATAGCCAATGGCACGCCGATGGGAGCCACCGTCGCCACGGCCGAGGTGGCCGATAGCTTCAAGGGACTGACTATCTCCACTTTCGGCGGGAACCCCGTTTGCTGCGTCGCTGCTCAGGCTACGATTGAGGTAATGGAAGAGGAGAACCTGGTTAACAACGCCCAGGTGGTAGGCAGCTACCTGCGAGAGAAGTTGGAGGAGCTGAAGGAGAAGTATCCGCTGGTCGGCGACGTACGAGGAATGGGCTTGATACAGGGCGTGGAGCTAGTCCGCGCGGAGAAGGAGCCGGCTAAACAGGAGATTCGCCACTTGTTCGAGGCCACCAAGCGAGAGGGGCTGCTCATCGGCAAGGGCGGGCTGTACGGCAACGTCCTCCGCATTGCCCCGCCCCTCAACGTCGCCAAAGCGGACGTAGATGAAGCCGTGAGGATTCTGGAAAGCGCAGTGGTAGAAGTGCAGGGAATGTTCTGACGTAGCCAATGGACCCAATCCATTCAGTCTTCAACAAACCCGCACCTTTCCGCAAATCCTCGGTTCTCTACGCAAAGCGATACTTCCTGTCATACAGCGTTGCGTCATACGGAGCCCCTCTGCCAGGACAGTTCTCCCGTGGACACAGTTGACAACTGGCGAAATCCGCTTCGGCAGGGAAACTGATCCCTGAGACTGACTTGAGCGGAACCATGATCAGGTTTTGCGTAAGCTCAACCCCGATGGCGTCCTTTGGATCGCCCAGTAGCGCGAACAGCTTTCGTTGCTCTTTGAGCGGCCAGTCCGTGAGCGAGCCGGGGTTCATTCTTGACATATGCCCAAGGCGAAAGCGGTCCTGCAAGTGTTCAGTCAGCGTTTGCCTCGCAGAGCGCAGAGCCAGCTCCTTTATCTTGTCGGCCCAGTAGCTTTCCAGCATATCGTCTATCGAGCTCGACCACTCATCCATTTCACTTCCGCAGGTAGCCACGTACAGGAAAACGCGGTGCACCTCGTCCAGGTTGACTCGAAGCACGCGACTGGTTAGCGTTATCCCGTCAACAACCACATGATCATCACCTTTGGATTCAATGAAGGCGACCTTGTAGACGGCTTTAGGTTTGGCAATGGCCTGAGCATCAGCGGCAATGCGCTCAAGCCTTGCGGCGGAAGAACTCCCCTCTTTTATGCGGAACGCCTTCTTGAGGGAATCCAGCTTTGGTTGAAATGCAATGTCGTCTAGTATCATTTGTTCCATAGTGCTATCACCTCTCATGAGTGTAAATCAAAGGGCCGCTGATTAACACAAATTCACGCTGATTCTAACTTCATCCGTGACTACTCAGCCACCCCGCCAAATTCAAAATCGGACGCAGATGCCGCTTCGCTTAC
>CAYWWC010000436.1:0-3176 GCA_964461615.1 uncultured Anaerolineae bacterium | reverse complement strand
CTGACGCTGTTAATCCTGGGGCTAGGTGTGCTCGTCGTCCTGCTGGTGCAGCCCTCCCCCCTCACCTTCACCGAGGGTTGGTCAGCGCCGCAAGGGATAGACGCGGTCAAGTTGGGTCATCCCCATCGCGCAATTGTGGACGGACGGGACTACATCCACCTGGTGTGGCAGAAACAGGTAAGTCGAAAGCTGGTGGCCTTTTATGCCCGCCTGGATCAACATGGCCGGTTCATTGACGATCCGATCCGCCTTTCGGATCCCAATGTCAACGCAGAGAATGTGGCTGTGGCCCTGACGAAGGAGGACACTCCGCTCTGCTTTTGGATCGAAAAAGGCCACGAGGATGGGTCTCAGCGTGTGATGATGGCGCGACCAGACGCCGGAGAGCCTCCCCAGATCATCTCGACCTCGCCCAAGATCATGCGTGACCTGGCAGTGACTAGAGATGAACAGGGACGCATCTTCTTGGTCTGGTCCGACAACCGCCAGGGGCTGTACGACATCTACATGGCAGCCCTGGACAATGAGGGCAACCTGACCTTCAACGAGCAGCAAGTCACCGACACTGGAAGTGCTTTTGTCTTCGAGCCGGCCCTGGCCGCGGGCGGGGGCATCGTACATCTGCTCTACTTTTCCGATGAAGTAATCCACCAAGACCTGGTTCATCAGACTTGCAACGTAGCGGGGGAAGCGCTCACGGAGCCGCGGGTGTTGGAGCGGGTGTCGCAGGCAGCCGTAAGCCTGGGGGGCGGTACGCCACGAAGCTATCCTCTGTTGGCGGTGGCAGAAACGGATGGCCAGTTGCGTCTCTACTTAACCTTTGCACGAACGAGAAAAAGCTCATGTGTGCTAAACATCAGCACGGTTCCGGCTTGTTTTGAGTTTTATGTAGACATGGCATTGACCTGGAGGGTTCAAAACAAGCTTTTGCGCGTTGGATCACGACATAAACCAGCCATTTTGTAGAACGTTTGAGCGTTTTTCATTTCCTGCAAAAGTTAAGTCTCTACGAATCGATAGGCCCGATGATACGCCAGAGAAAGATAGACAGGGATAGTCAGGTGGTGCAGCCTGCCGAGCCGCTGTTGATGGGCAGTCAGTATTACTCCCAGGTGAGTCTTGCGCGTAGGGAAGAAGAGCAGTGGCTCATCTGGGCCGACTTGCGCCAGAGCAGCGGCGAGCGCTTCCAGGTTTATGCGGCTCCCCTGGGCGAAGCAGGCCGCGCAGAAGAAGAGACACGCCTGACCTTTGCCACCAGCAGCGCGTTGTGGCCGGTGATGTTGCTGGACAGCCAGGGAGGGCAGCACGCCATGTGGCAGGAGAACATCGGGCCCTATGCCTATCAACTGATGTACATCAACAATCGGGACCCGGCGCATATCTCCGTCTGGCAACGATTGGGTTTTTCGGGCGTCGCTGGTGGGTGGGCCTTCCTGCTGGCCCTGGCGCAGAGCGCCATCCTGGCCGTGATCACGGCTTTTGTGAACATCTGGCGACCGGCCATTGCCTGGGTCGTGACGGTGCTGGCGCTCCAAATCACTCGCCGTGTCGAGCGCGTTAGACCCGACGCCAAGGCTGTGGCCTGGGTGGTGTTGCTGGCGGTGCTATTCGTGGCCGTTCGTCCCGAGACCAAGACGCTGGGCCAGATGCCCATTGTCGTCGTCGGTGCTGCCCACTGGGTCATGGGCGTTGTCGCTTCGGCGACGGTGCTCTATCTGGGACGAGTCTGGCGAGACGAGTTCCGTGGCATTTTGATCTGGGGTGGCGTGGCAGGTCTCTGGTTGTGGGTCTACTATTTCTTGAACTTGACCCTCATCCTGCGTGAGGGATTCGCGATATAAAGTGCTTGTACCCGTGGATCCGGACCCTCATCATTGTCTCCTCCATCAGATGATCTCGTACCTTTCAGTGCTCACAGCGCCGCGACGGTCAAGATCGTCGTGCTCGAAAAATGCGGGCACTACTGGCACGAATGTCCTGACGAATTCTTCTCCCACGTTCGCGCCTTCCTCAAACTGCCTCCAGCACCTTAAAAAGGGGGGCAGCCTGTTATCAGCAAAAGTGAGGAGGAATTGGTCACCTGACCAGGAAAAAGATTGGACACCTGTCCAATATAAAAATCCCCCAGTTGTCCGATGCGGCTGGGGGATTTTTCTGGTATAATACGGGTAATAAAGAATACCGAGGACGAGGTAAATGTGGATGCAAATACTGCTGGCTGATAACCAACCGAGGGTACGATTGGGGCTGCGCGTGCTACTGGAACGACAACCAGGGTTTAAGGTAGTGGGCGAGGCCGTCAATGCCGAGGAACTGTTGGCTCGAATGGAAGCGGGCCGCCCTGATTTGGTGTTGCTCGGCTGGGAACTGCCAGGCCTGGCGAGGGTTGACCCTTCGGCAAGCTCAGGGCAGGCTCCTTCGGCAAGCCGTCGTGGTGAGACTGTCGCTTGTACTGAGCCCAGTCGAAGTGAACCATCAGGACAAGGTTTGTTGTCCGCCTTACGTAGAGTTTCTCCCAACCTATGCGTGATCGCCCTCAGCGTGCGGTCGGAGGCGCGTCGAGCGGCCCTGGCCGCCGGAGCCGATGCCTTTGTTTACAGGTGCGACTCGCCGGAACGATTGCTGGCGGCCATCGCTGGTTGCTCGGCGCGGGAAACACAGCAAGTAGGTTCAACCCCTTTGATAGGGATCAGAACAGCCACAGATTAAGAAGGAGGTAGAGAGATGTTAGTCAGTAGTCCATCGTTAGCCGAAATGTTGATGTGGGAGCGCTCTAAGGATGCGCAGCGCGAAGCCAAACAGGAAAGGTTGAGCCGGAAGGTCGGCCCTGCCGGGTCAGGGCTTCTGAACCGGGCTTTGGCAAGTGTCGGTAGCTTGCTTATCTCCGCCGGCGGGAAACTGCAAGCGCGGTACACGCCGGTCCAGGCCCGCTTGACGAGTGCACCATCACCCACAAGCCAATAGCAAAACCCCGCTCATTGGTCTAGCAGCCGATCAGACCACCTTGCATGGCCCGCTGGCGAGATCTATTATCTTGCCCTGCCATCTTCATGCGCCGCCGAAGTTCTGTTTTCTTCTCAGTTCCACACGAGCAGCCGAGAAGCCACCTGAGTTAGCCACGCAGGTGGCTTTTTTGGTGTTGCCAAAGGAGTCAAAATCGAGTATAGAGTGTATCG
>CAYWWC010000435.1:0-3199 GCA_964461615.1 uncultured Anaerolineae bacterium | reverse complement strand
GGAATTTCGCTACCTTAGGACCGTTATAGTTACGGCCGCCGTTCACCAGGGCTTCAGTTCAGAGCTTCGCTTACGCTAACCCATCCCTTTAACCTTCTGGCACTGGGCAGGCGTCAGCCCCTATACTTCAGCTTACGCTTTAGCAGAGACCTGTGGTTTTGTTAACCAGTCGGCAGGGCCATGTCACTGCGACCCTCAAAAGCTCCACAAGTTCTTGCTTCACTATTGAGGGCACTCCTTCTCCCGAAGTTACGGAGTCAATTTGCCTAGTTCCTTAACGAGGGTTCTCTCGATCGCCTTGGTATGCTCTACCCACCTACCTGTGTCGGTTTGCGGTACGGTCACCTGAGATTCAACGTTTAGAGGCTTTTCTTGGCAGTTTGGCTCAACCACTTCCGGCTCTATGGCACCGCCATCACTCCTCAGGATCAGGCCCCGGATTTACCTAGGGCCGTCATTTCCCTACGAGCTTAGCACCTGAATCCAATAACAGGCTGGTCTACCTTCCTGCGTCCCCCCTTCACTCCTCCCTGGTGGTACGGGAATATTAACCCGTTGTCCATCGCCTACGCCTTTCGGCCTCGGCTTAGGCCCGACTAACCCGACGCGGATTAACCTTCCGTCGGAACCCTTAGGTTTACGGCGAACTTGTTTCTCACATGTTTCTCGCTACTCATGCCGGCATTCTCACTTCTGCACGCTCCACTGCTCCTCACGGTACAGCTTCCACGCCTGCAGAACGCTCCCCTACCAATTGGTTTCCAGCAAATAGCTTATGGCTTATAGCTTAGTGGGCGCAGGAGCCGTAGCTCAACTGCAACCCGCCATAGGCCATGCACTATAAGCAATCTACCAATCCCGCGGTTTCGGTGCTAGGCTTGAGCCCCGTTAAATTTTCGGCGCAGAATCACTTGACCAGTGAGCTATTACGCACTCTTTAAAGGATGGCTGCTTCTAAGCCAACCTCCTGGCTGTCTCAGCAACTTCACAACCTTTCCCACTTAGCCTAGACTTGGGGACCTTAACCGACGGTCTGGGCTCTTTCCCTCTCGACGATGAAACTCATCTCCCACCGTCCGACTCCCAAGCTTGTAATGACGGCATTCGGAGTTTGGTTCGGTTTGGTAAGCTATACGCCCCCTAGCCGATCCAGTGCTCTACCTCCGCCACTCAACGCTTAAGGCTAGCCCTAAAGCTATTTCGGGGAGAACAAGCTATCTCCAAGTTCGTTTGGCATTTCACCGCTACCCACAGCTCATCCCACCCTTTTGCAACAGAGAAAGGTTCGGGCCTCCACGAAGTTTTACCTCCGCTTCACCCTGGCCATGGGTAGATCACTTGGTTTCGTGTCTAATCCTTGCGACTGTCGCCCTATTCAGACTCGCTTTCGCTACGGCTCCGGGTGTAACTCCCTTAACCTGGCCACAAAGATTAACTCGCCGGCTCATTCTCCAAAAGGCACGCCGTCAGGCATTCCAAGGAGCGCATAGCGCTTCAACTTGGCATAGCCCTCCGACCGCTTGTAGGCATACGGTTTCAGGTTCTATTTCACTCCCCTAACAGGGGTTCTTTTCACCTTTCCCTCACGGTACTTGTTCACTATCGGTTGCCAAGAGTATTTAGCCTTGGGAGGTGGACCTCCCAGTTTCCCACAGGATTAGCGTGCCCCGTGGTACTTAAGGTCAACGACGGGAGTCTGACCCCTTTCGTCTACGGGGGTATCACCCTCTACGCCCCACCTTTCCAGTGTGGTTCGACTAGAGATCAGATTTTTTACTCCCTGGTGTTTCTGCAGAAACACCGGTCGTGCCTTACAACCCCCGCCCTACTTCAAAGAACTGCAGCCCTCCATAAGGCAGGTTTAGGCTCTTCCCCGTTCGCTCGCCACTACTAGGGGAATCTCGTGTTGATTTCTTTTCCTGAGGGTAATAAGATGTTTCAGTTCCCCTCGTTCCCTCCACCCAGCCTATTTTATTCAGCTGGGGGTACCCAGGCATTCCCCTGGGTGGGTTTCCCCATTCGGGCATCCTCGGATATAACGCCTGCACACGGCTCCCCGAGGCTTATCGCAGTGTACCACGCCCTTCATCGGCTCTTGGCACCAAGGCATTCACCGTACGCCCTTAGTAACTTAATTCATGTGATACGGCTTAATCGAAGTCCTCACATTCTGTTCAGTTTTTAAGGTGCTAAGTGGCAATTACATATACCTTTTGTCGCCACTCCAACCTTTGGCGGCTGGCCTCTATCAACTGATCTTTCAGTTAGCACAAGCCAATCGCCAAATCTTGACACAAAAACAGCCCGGCATACTTTGCCAGGCTGTTAAGAAAACCTCGCTGATATTACCACCAACACACTCTATCCAATTCTGATTTTAGATCTAAGTTCATGAAACCCTTACTATCTTTTGCTGTTTAGAGTATACCACCATCTTTTTATTTTGTCAAATGCCTCCACCTAAAGAGGTGGAGATGAGGGGATTTGAACCCCTGGCCTCCTCCGTGCAAGGGAGGCGCTCTCCCACTGAGCTACATCCCCGCGTAATCCCTGGTCAGTTGGTCAAAAGCCACAACCAAAATCACTTGACTATCCGACCACGGACCATACGACCACCCGACCAGATGGGCCTTCCTGGACTTGAACCAGGGACCTTTCCCTTATCAGAGGAATGCTCTAGCCGACTGAGCTAAAGGCCCATTAGCTAACAGTCAAAGGGTCATGGCAATAACGCCACAAGCCACCTATTGGCTGACCACCTTAACAACTGAGAAGTGGTAAGAAAGGGCTGAAACTTGGGAAGATCACAGGTCTAACAATCTGTGATTGACCTAGGAGCTACCGACAACTAGTTAGTCATCGGGGTTCTCCCTAGAAAGGAGGTGATCCAGCCGCAGCTTCCGCTACGGCTACCTTGTTACGACTTCGTCCCAGTCACCAGCCCCACCTTCGACAGCTGCCTCCTTGCGGTTAGCCCACTGGCTTCAGGTGTTGCCGACTCCCATGACGTGACGGGCGGTGTGTACAAGGCCCGGGAACGTATTCACCGCGCTATAGCTGACGCGCGGTTACTAGCAACTCCACCTTCATGCAGTCGAGTTGCAGACTGCAATCCGAACTGAGACCGACTTTGGAGGATTGGCTCCACCTCGCGGCTTAGCTACCCATTGTGCCGGCCATTGTAGCGTGTGTGTAGCCC
>CAYWWC010000434.1:0-3212 GCA_964461615.1 uncultured Anaerolineae bacterium | reverse complement strand
AATTTTCAAGGTGCCAAAAGTGTCAACCTATTTCAACTCATAATTGAACCATCCCAAAAGTTTTTAGGGTATAATTGAGGCCAACACGAGAAAAGGAGGCCTCAGTTGAATGAGACGCACACCTTACAAGTATAGAGTCAAACTCAGTGGTAAGGAAAAGCAAGAGCTCCGCCAAGCTAAAAAGAAGGGCCACAAAAGTGCTCGCCTGGTGATCCGCATTCTGATCATCTTATGGGCTGGCGAGGGCAGAACAATTGCTCGAACCGCCGGGTTGTTGGGCTGCTACGAACAAACCGTCTTGAACTGGCGCAAGAGATTTCTGGATCGCCGGTCGGAAGGTCCAGTAGCAGCCCTGCTGGATTTGCCCCGCAGTGGTCGTCCTCCTACCTATGGGACTCAAGAGCGAGCGCTGGTCGTCGCTATGGTGTGCGAAACCCTGCATGAGCACAAGCAACCCCTCAGCCGCTTTTCCACCTCTGACTTGCACCGTATCGTGATCAAAGAGGAAGGATTGGGAACCCTCAGTCACAGTAGCTTGGCGCGTATTCTGGATGAAAACGTACTGAAACCGTGGCAATATACCTACTGGCTCTTCCCGCGAGACCCCGATTTTGTTAGCAAAGCCTGCGTCATCTTGGATTTGTACGCTGGCTTTTGGAAAGGCCAACGCTTGGGGCCCGACGAGTTTCTTCTGTCAGTGGATGAGAAAACAATCCAAGTTCTGAAACGATGTCACCCTGGGCTGCCAGCGATTCCTGGTTACGTGCAAAGAGTCGAGTTTGAGTACGAGCGGTTGGGAACCGTGGCCTATCACGCGGCCTGGGATGTCTTCCGAGGTCAGGTCTTTGGCCGCGTGGCTCCCAACACTTGCATCGCCACATTCAACCAACTGGTCGATTTGATCATGACACAAGAACCTTATCAAAGCTCCGCCCGAACCTTTTGGATCGTAGATGGTGGCTGCGCTCACCATCCAAATACCTTCCCCGCACGATTGCAAGGGATGTACCCCAACGCGATGGCAGTGTCATTGCCGACGCATTCCAGTTGGTTGAACCAGATCGAGATCTACTTCTCGATTGTGCAGCGCAAGGTGTTGACGCCAATGGATGTGGCGAATGCAGAGATCTTGACGGAACGGTTGTTGGGTTTTCAGGATTACTATCAGGAAACAGCCAAGCCTTTCAGTTGGAAGTTCACGGCAGCAGCTCTGAAGAAACGTCTCGATGCTCTCAAAGACTTCATGGCAGCCTAGCTTACCCTAAAAACTTTCGGGAAAGAGCACTAGTAGTAGCATGACCGCGCTATTGAGCAGTTCGCAAAGACGGCCAATACGATTGGCCTGCTACCCCGCTATGGTGAGCTGCTGCGCAAGCCCGCGCGGGGCTTGCCATCAGATGGGTTTTGTAGTAAGATTACAGCAGTATCCTGAGCCAGCAATTCCCGTTTTGGGTGGCTGATACACCTTCCCGGAAGCTATAACAATGCTTCTCTGGCAAATTGGGCCATCTTCGACCGATTTTGTCTAACGCAACTGGATTTGGAGCTTCCGTGAAGGTCAGAAGGGATGAATATGAGCTACAATCCACAGAATCCCGTCATCGTCCAGGGGGACAAGAGCGTTCTCCTGGAGGTTGATAACGAATATTATAGAGATGCACGCGACGTGCTGGCGCGCTTCGCGGAGTTGGTGAAGAGCCCGGAGTACGTCCACACCTATCGCATCACCCCGCTGTCACTCTGGAACGCCGCCGCAGCCGGCCTGAGCGCCGAGACGATCCTCGAAGGGCTGCGAAGGTACAGCAAGTACCCCGTCCCCAGCAACGTGTGGGTGGACATCGGGGACTACATCTCCCGCTACGGTCGAGTCAAGTTGATCCGGCGCAACGACGATCTGTTGCTCGTCTCCGACGACACCGCGTTGATCGCCGAACTTATCCGCCACAAGAAACTCATCCCCTACATCGCCGATCAACTTGATGACACCACTCTGCGTATGGACGCTGCCCGGCGCGGGCATATCAAACAGGCGCTGGTCAACATCGGCTACCCGGCTGAGGACCTGGCTGGTTACGTGGACGGAGATGCGCTGGAGTTCCAACTGCTGGAGATAGCAGCCAGTAGCGGGCCCTTCGCGTTGCGCGATTATCAGCGTGAGGCCGCGGAGATCTTCTATGCTGGCGGCGCGGCTTACGGCGGCTCAGGCGTCGTTGTGCTTCCCTGCGGATCGGGCAAGACGATGGTCAGCATGGCGGTGATGGATATGATGCAGTGCAGCACGCTGATCCTCACTCCCAACACCGTCGCTGTGCGCCAGTGGATTGACGAGCTGCTGGATAAAACGAACCTGCGCGGAGATCAGATCGGCGAGTATTCCGGCCATCGCAAGGAGATCCGGCCGGTGACCATCTCCACTTATCAGACCATGACCTACCGCAAGCGGGGGACGAAAGGACGCGGTCTGGCCATGCTCGAAGAGTTCCCCCATTTCCAATTGTTCAACGAACGCAACTGGGGATTGATCATCTACGATGAGGTGCACCTGCTGCCGGCGCCCGTCTTCCGTATCACTGCCGAACTCCAGGCCCGCCGTCGCCTGGGACTCACCGCTACCCTGGTACGTGAGGACGGTCGGGAGCAGGACGTTTTCTCCCTCATTGGCCCCAAAAAGTACGACGTCCCTTGGAAGGACCTGGAGAGACAGGGCTGGATCGCCAGCGTCGTGGTGACCGAGATCCGCATTCCCATGCCGCGCGACTTGCGGATGGATTATGCTGTCGCTCCAAAGCGCCAAAAGTACCGCGTCGCGGCTGAGAACCCGCGCAAGTTCGACATACTGGATCAACTGTTGGCCAAGCATCCGGATGACAAAACGCTCATCATCGGGATGTATCTGGATCAGCTTAGCCAGGTGCAAGAACGCTACGGCTATCCCATAATCACCGGCAAGACCACCGTGCGCGAGCGTCGCGAGCTGTTTCAGAAGTTCAAGGAGGGCGACGTACAGCGGCTGATCATCTCCAAGGTAGGGAACTTCGCCATTGATCTGCCCGACGCCAGCGTGATGATTCAGATCAGCGGGACGTTTGGCAGCCGGCAGGAGGAGGCCCAGCGGATGGGCCGGATTCTGCGCCCCAAGCAGAACGGAACAATGGCTGACTCTACTGAAAAAACTAGGCTCCGTGAGCTGGGATTGGTTGAAGCGGGCGCAT
>CAYWWC010000433.1:0-3224 GCA_964461615.1 uncultured Anaerolineae bacterium | reverse complement strand
CCAGAAGCGCCGTCAGCAGGAGGACGGGTATGGCAAGCAAGAAACGTTTGATTAGGTAGATCGTCATTACTAGCTCCCTTTCGACTGTAAGCGAAGCGGCCTCAGGGCAGGCCCTAGTTTGCAGGCGTTTTCCGTCGAGTCGCAATCAAAACTCTGCTGGCAAGCGTCCAGCGAGTGCGGCTGCTGGCCGAAGGACATTTCCCCTCCCTCGGAGGGAGGGGTTAGGGGAGGGTGGATCTTACGCATCGCAGAATCCTCCCCCTCCCAGCCTCCCCCTGCGAGGGGGAGGAGTTTCGCCACTCTACTGTAGAAGTACTGCTGCTGGGTGACAGGCTTGTCACCCAGCAGCAGCTTTTCAGTGTCAAGGCATACTCTACTCCTCCAGGTCAACCATTATCCAAACCTCCGCGGCCGCCCCCCCTCTCAAGGGGATGGGCTTGAAGTCCTTGACCGATGAGCGGGCAAAGGTCAGCATGGGTCGCTGGTAGATGGGTGCCCAGGGGTACCACCTGTCGATGAGCAGCTGGTGACCCACCCTGAACGAGTCACTCCGCTCCTCCGCAGTCGCAACAGCATACTCCGAATCGGCCCAGATTTGGTCAATCTCGGGATCGCTCACACCCAGGTAGTTGGGGTAGGGCAGGTAGTAGCTATCGTGGAACCAGGGCAGGATGTCAAGGCCGTCCCATTCGTAGCGGCGCAGGATGACCGAGTGGCCGCCGGCCTCTAGTTGCGTAGCGTAGGTCGCATTATCCATGGGTGTGATGTTGGCCTTGATGCCCATGTTGCCCAGCATCTTCTGGGTCGCCTCTGCCAGCCGCCGGGATTCATCGTCCATGTAGGTCCAGTACTCGACCTCAAACTTGGCGCCCGCATCCATGCCCTCCACGTTCTCGGCCACCAGGATGCCATCGTCTCCCATCACCCAGCCAGCCTCGGCCAGCAACTCCGCGGCCTTCGCCGGGTCGTAGGCGGGAGCGGTTACGCCTTGATCAGCGGCCAGCTCGCCCGCCAGGTAGGTGCCGGTGGCCCGGCCCAGGCCCATGTACAGGGTCTCCTGGATCAGGTCCCGATCGATGGCGTGGCCGATGGCCTGCCTCGTCCGCAGATCGGCGACGATTGGCGCGTTGACGTTCATGCCCACGAACCATATGGTCGCACTTGCCGACTGGTAGACCTGGTAGTCGGGGTCGGTCATGTAGCGAGGCATCTCGCGCCACGGGGCATACGTGACCAGGTGAACGTCGCCGGCCTCCAGCTCGACCAGGCGGGTGGCTTCTTCGGGCATGATGCGGTAGACAATCTTGTCCACATTGGGTGCCTCTTGTCCCGTCCATTCCGGCGCCCAGTTGTAGTCGGGGTTCTTGACCAGGACCAGGCGCTCGTTGAACACCCACTCGTCGAGGATGAACGGCCCCGTACCGGAAGGGTTGGTGCGGTACTCATCGGGGCCCAGGCGCTCGTACTCCGCCTGGCTCATGATGAGGCCCCAAGAACCGGAAAGGTAGTAGAACAGCGCCGGGAAAGGCCCTTCGAAGTGGAGGGCAATCGTATAGTCATCGACGATCTCGATCTCTGTGATGGCGCTGTACATGTAGGCGCAGCATGCATCCTCCTTGAGCATCTCTTCGAGCCACCACTTGAACACACCGGCGTTCCACTCCGAGCCATCGTGGAACGTCACACCCTCTTTCAGGAAGAAGGTCGTGACGGTACCATCTTCCGATACCTCCCAGCCCTCCGCCAGCCCTCCGGGACGGTATTCGTAGTTGTGGTCTACGGTCACCACCGAGTCGTAGATCATATGGTGGGGTTCCATCGAGTAGACCATCGTGGAGATGTCAAAGTTTTCGCTGTATTGCTCGGAGACAGCCACAACCAGCGTCTTGGGTTCCTTCGGCTCTGGAGTGGCGGTGACGACCACCTCTTTCTCGACCACCACCTGCTTTTCAACCTCGACGGTCTCGACCACCTTCTTCTCGACGACCACTTCCTTCTCGACGACCACGGTCTCGACCACCTTCTTCTCGACGACCACCTCTTTCTCCACCACTTCTGGGGCCGGCGCGGCGCAGCCCGCTGTCACCACAACCACCATGGTCACCAACAGGAGCATACGCTTCCGCATCGTACTGTGCTTGCTACTCATTACTTTGTTCCTCCTTTTTTTGTTTTGAACTGAAAGTGAAACTCAATAGGGGGTGACTCCAAGTTGTGTGCCATATTACATAGGCTTCCTCCTTTCTTTACTTGGGGGGCGTCACTGATGCCGCTACCTCTTATATACCATAGTCGCCGCCTTTTGTCAAGCGAAGGTGTCTGACTGCATCTCACTTGGTTTAGCGTCAATATCGTCCGCGCCCCCATTACTCCTGCTTATCGAGCCTCAGGACATGCCAGTTCACAAGCCCTACCGTACTTCCGAACCTTGGCTCTTTAGGATTTCGCAGGGTCAAGCTGAGAAATTTGCCACGAATTGCACGAATTAACACGAAAAACAAAATTATGTAATGGTCAACGGCACTTTGAACAAAGCCAGCCACCGATTGAAATCGGAGCTGCAGGGCGCTAACGCGCCGGGCGACCATCTACATGGTCGCTACATCCGTCTGCGGAGGCAGACGATCAGCGTCGCAGACGCTCTCCAGGCGCGATTTCAATCGCCAGCCTTTGTCCAAAGTGTGACTGACCGCTACAGAAAAAACAAATTTAGTGAAAATTCGCGTAATTCGTGGCGAAGAATTGACCACTTGGCAAAGCAATCATGCAAACTACCAGAGAGCCCGAACCTTATCTGATGAATCACTTCCAGGGAGCCGGAGCTCGATTGGGGGAGCTCCGATTCAAAGGGAGGCGCCCTGCGCGACGGGGCACGCGAACTCGCAGATCCGGCAGGGTTTCATGACCATGCTGGCCTCTTCGATCCCCATAATCGAACCATCGACCATTTCCTCATTGGCATATCGTTCGTCGTTTTCATCCTTGCAGAACGGCCTCTCAAAGGAGCCGCTTTGGAACGCATCTCTTGGACAGGCGCGGTGGCAGGGCATATCGCAACCGTTGCACGGGTCAAAGTCGATAGGACCGGTTGGCTCGAGCTCGGCCTCCATGAAGATCCCTCGAAGACGGACACGCGTTCCAAACTCCGGCGTGACCAGGAGGTTGTTTTTGCCGATCACCCCCAGGCCAGCCAGATGGGCGGAATCCTTGAGGAAAGCCCCCCC
>CAYWWC010000432.1:0-3227 GCA_964461615.1 uncultured Anaerolineae bacterium | reverse complement strand
AGCCCGACCACGAAGAGGGAGGTGTCCCCAAAACGTGGTTATTGTACAACACTTCTCCGGTTCTGTAAAGCAATACGCTGACGCCGTTCCTTTCCCCGGTCGCAGCTTCTCCATCCCAGACACCTGTCCTCACCCCGACTGCCGGGCCAGCGATTGCCTGATCCGTTGGGGCACCTACGAGCGACGGGCCCGCACCGACGACGTCACCTACCACATCCTGATCCATCGGGTTCGGTGCAAGGTCTGTGGTCGCACGCATAGCCTGCTGCCGGACTTTTTGCATCCCTATCGGCATTACGTGATCCGTTTGCTGCAACGCGTCGTCTCCCTCTATCTCATCGCCGGGCTGGGCGTCGGTCGCTTGATGAACCGGCTCCCTGGTCTGAACCCGGCTCGCTCGACTGTTCGGGAATGGGTCGCCTCCTTTGCCTACGGCGCGGGCGAACTCCTGCTCGATCTCTTGTCCCGCCAACTTCTGAGACTCGACCCCCTGGCAGATCTGCCAGATACGCCGTCTCCCCGCCATCTCGACCGCATCCGCGATCCTGCCAAACGTCGCCGCATAGAACGCGCTCACCGTTTCTGGCTTCTGGCCGAGCATCTCTACGCTCTGGTCAAGGCCAAACGACCCCGTCTGCACTTTGCGGCGGACCAACTGTTCCCTTTCTTGCTTCACTGGTTGCAAAACCAGACGATTCCACCGCGCCTTTTCTGGTCGCCTGCTCTATCTACTACGCCCACCAGCCCCTTCTGAGCATCCCAGTTGCTTCTCTCTTCCCTTCAGACAGTGAGACCGACCCGCCACCCTCCGCTAGCCACTCTCACTTTGTCCCTACCAACAGAGTTTGGCATTACGTGAGCTTTCGCTCTCTGCTATACTGGGGTCAACTTGTCCACAGGAGGCAGAACTATGTCCAACTCTGAAGACCGACGTACCGAAATCGCCCTCTTCCGCTACACCCTCATCATACCCCTGATACGGGGCGAGTATCCACCCGGAGGCAAGCAGAAACTGCGCCAAAAGATCGCCGCTGGCCACTACGATATCCCGCACTCCTCCCGTCGCTCCGTCAGCGCCAGCACCCTTGCCCGCTGGGAACGGCTCTATCGAAAGCACGGATTCGACGGCCTCAAACCCCAACCTCGACGAGACAAAAGCCAGACCCGCGCCATCTCGTCGGACACTCTCGACCGGGCCGAGGCCCTCAAGCGGGAGCAACCCTTCCGTTCCGCTCGTTCCATCATCAAGATACTGTCCCTCGACCAGACCAACCCTGTCCCCGAAGAACGCATTGCCCCGCGCACCTTGCGCCGCCAACTGTCCCGCCGCGGCGCCACCGCCGCCCAACTCCTCGTCGAGCAACGCCCCAAACCCTATCGCCGTTTCGAACGCACTCACTTTGGCGACTTGTGGCAAGGGGACGCTATGGACGGCCCTTATCTCCCCGATCCGGCCAACCCCGACCAGCAACGCCAGACATTCCTCTTTGCCTTCCTCGACGATCACTCCCGCCTCGTCCCTCACGCTCAGTTCTACTGGAACGAGCAACTGCCCCGTATGGAGAATTGCCTCAAACGCGCCATCTTGCGCCACGGCCGCCCCCTGGCCATCTACGTGGACCGAGCCAAGATTTATGTTTCCAAGCATCTGGACACCATCTGCGCCACTCTCGGCATCCAACGCATCCTCGGCACTCCCTACTATCCCGAAGGCCGAGGCAAGATCGAGCGTTTCTTCCAGTTCGTTCAGTCCGACTTTTTGCCCGAACTCGCTCGCTCCTCCGTCGCCACCCTCCCCCAACTCAACGAATCCCTGCTGGCCTGGATCGAGGTCGTACACCACCGCAAACTCCACTCCGAGACCGGTCAGGCCCCGCTCGAACGAGTCCGTCAGGACCCCGCTCCCACCACACGCCCCGCCGACCCGGAGGAACTGCGCCAGGCTTTCCTCCACCGCGCCGAGCGCAAAGTCTACCAAACGGCCACCATTTCCTTTCACAGCAATCGCTACTCTGTTCCCGCTTACCTGCGCGGCAAGCGGGTCGAGTTGCGCTACGACCCCTTCGACCTCACCCGCCTGGAGGTCTGGTTCAACGACACTTTCCTCCAACTCGCCGAGCCGGAGGAGATCGTCACCACCACCCACCCCAACGTCGAACCCGACCCTGTCCCTACCCCGTCGCCGGACACTGGCCTCGATTATCTCGCCCTCTTACGCACCGAACGGGAACGGCTGCTTCAGGAACAACTCGATACTATTCACTTTACCCAACTCGGTTCATCTAATCCAAAGGAGAATGAAAACGATGACTGCTCTCAATGATTTCTACGGCTTCGATGCCACCCCTTTCACCAGGTCCATCGCCAGCCAAGACCTTTACCCCTCTCGCGGTCACCGCGAAGTCCAGGGCCGCCTCTCCTTCGCCCTCCAAGAGCGACTCCCCGCCCTCATCACCGGCGACGTCGGCGCTGGCAAGTCCACTGCCCTCCGCGCCTTTGCCCACTCCCTCGACCGCAACCTCTATGCCGTCGTCTATCTCTCCAATCCTCACTTGTCTGCCACCACCCTCTACCATCAGATCCTGCTCGCCCTCCAAACCGAGCCTGCCTTCGGCTTTGCCCGTCTCCTCCCCCAACTTCGCGCTACTCTCTCCGACCTCAACCGCAAGGGCCGATTCACCCTCCTCATCGTCGACGAGGCTCACCTCCTACCCTCCCAGCTCTTCGACCAACTCCGCTTCCTGCTCAACGACGAGATGGATTCCGCCTCCTTGCTCACGCTCGTCCTCCTCGGTCAGCCCGACCTGGCCCACAAGTTGCGCTTCGCTCCCTACGAGGCTCTCCACCAACGCATCGCCGTCCGCTACCATCTCCGCCCCTTCGACCTCGAGGAAACCGCCGGTTACATCAAGCACCATCTCCGCGTCGTTGGCTGCCAGAACCAAATCTTTAGCGACAGTTTCGTCAGTGGTGTCTATGATCACACCAAGGGAGTGGCCCGCAAGACCAACAATGTTTGCCGCAATGCTCTCCTCCTGGGTGTCACGGAGCACAAACAGGTCCTCGACGAGACCGATCTAAAACGTGTCGTTCTTGATCTTGAAGGACAAGCCAGGTGATGTTTTCTCTTCCCTACTCCAAGAGGCTCTTCGGAGCCTCTTTTTTCAAGTCCAAAGCTGCTCATTCAATCTGGCCGACTGCCATTCAAACAATGTGGCTGTTAACAC
>CAYWWC010000431.1:1672-3238 GCA_964461615.1 uncultured Anaerolineae bacterium | reverse complement strand
TTGATATTGCCATTTAGCTCGTTGTGCCCAGGCGGGCACTCTGGCACCAGGCTCGCAAGAGACCATCGCTGCCGCGAACGGCCTCCAGGGCAATTGGCCGATTGATCGCTTCTTCTCCACAAGCCAGGGCCATACTTTGGGCTAGCACCGACAATCGGTGATCAATCTCCAGCAGAAATCGCAGATAGCAAACCGCTACATGACCGCTCCCAGTTAGAAATGGCAGACTCGCCATAGCCAGGTTGTTCGCCAGCCGCACCAGCAGTTGCCGTTCCAGCCACCGCTGGAGATAGGCTCGGCGAGTGGCGAGAGCCTCGGGCTGCCACGGGATATGCCCGACATCGCCAAGCGGGGCTTCTCGGTGCGCTCCGCCTCTCTCCTCCACGCGGAGAACTCTCTCGGCAATCCAGAAGCGGTAGAGGGCAACTTCCCCCTCCGGGCCAAGTCTGGTGTTCAAACGCGGACGGCCGAAATGCCGTTCTATGAAGGCGGCGTCAACGAGTAGCTTCTCAACAGGCTGGTGGGCCAGGGATAGTCCCTGCCACAGCGCCGTAAGGTCATCCAGCGTTTCCGCGTTGACTGTCAACGGCTGTCTCTGGCTCACGCGCATGGTCGAAGACCCTGCCTGTGGGCCGGTGTGCCAGATGGCCACCAATTCGTCGAGGGCGCGTTCCCCAAGCGCGGCCAGTACCTCTGGGGATGCGTAGCGCCTTTGGGCGCGTAGTAAGCCCTGGAGTTCGCGAATCGCTTCCTCGCGCTGGGCCTGCCATCGGAGGCTCTCGACCGGGGGATGGTGCCGTTCAATCGGAATCGGGTTACCACGACCTAGCCCTGGGCAACTGAAATCCGCGTCCAACTGAGCTCGGTCGTAGAAGGAGCTATCGCGCGTTGTCCAGAGATAGGGATAGGCGCGGCAGTGTTCAGGGCGGTGTTCGTACACTGTGCAGCGCTGCTGAGGGTCAAGGTAGAGACAAAAACCCGACGCCCGGCGCAGGGCCTGTTCGCCATTGGGTGCCACCTCCCAGGGTTGGGAATCGGCAACGACGGCCTGCAAGCGCTGCCGATCTGCTTCTGTCACCAGAACGCGATAGGAGCAGCAGAGACCGCAGCCGGGCACGCAGGCGAAACGCGCCTCGGTGGGCAGCGGCAAGACGTGGGTTGCCGCCAGAGAGCTGGGGGAGGTGAAGTTTGTCAAAGCGCCATCTGCTATCTGATACCGACCAGGAACGCCTACTTCATACCAGTCGTGGCAATGCCTGTGGTGATGTTCTCCTGCAAGAAGGCGAACACAATCGTGATTGGCAGCAATGTCAACACCGTCATGGCCAGGATGAGATGCCACTGTACGTTCAGCTGGCCCTGGAACGATTGAAGGCCGACCTGCAGCGTGAAGTATTCACTACGGCTCAGCACAACCAGCGGCCACAGAAAGTCGTTCCAGCGCCACATCACGGAGAAAATGGTCAGGACGGCCAGGGCAGGTCGCGCCAGCGGTAGGATGATCTGGGTATAAATACGCCACTCGCTAGCCCCATCAATTCGCCCCGAATCGAGCAAGTCGTCGGG
>CAYWWC010000431.1:443-1572 GCA_964461615.1 uncultured Anaerolineae bacterium | reverse complement strand
CCCGCCATGAGCAGCGAGGCGCTCGCAGCGAGGCCGAATTGCCTGGACGGGCTGGCGAAACCTTTGTCGTAGATGTACTGGACAAGATACTGCGTTGCGGTGCCTGGGCCGCCTCCCGTAAAAGCAAACACCACGTCGAACACCTGCACTGCTCGAATCAACGACAGCACCAGCACCACCAACATGCTGGGCATGAGCAGCGGCAAGGTGATGGCACGGAAGGCTTGCATAGCATTCGCTCCGTCAATCTCGACGGCCTCATAGAGCTCCGGCGGAATGGCCTGCAGGCCAGCCAACAGGATCAGCGTGTAGAACCCCATGTTGGCCCACACGCTGATGATCACCACCCAGAAACGGGCCCACCCGGCATCCACCATAAACGGCACCTTACCGCCGCCCAAACCGGTGATGATCCCGTTGAGCAACCCGTTCTCCTGCAGAATCCATTTCCAGATCAGCGCCACCACGATGGGCGACAGCAGCACCGGATAGAAATAGACACTGCGGAAAAACCCACGCGCCTTGATCTTACGGTTGAGTACGATTGCCGTGATCAGCGAGATGATCACCATCAGACTCACTTGAGCGACGACGTAGCCACCCGTGTTGAATACGGCGCGCCAGAACAGGTCTTCGCGGCAGGTGTTTGGGTCAAGGAAACTTTCACAAGTTAGAAGCTGCGCGAAGTTGGCCGTCCCAACCCCCGGCCGTTTGTCGGGGAAAAACTCTGTGCCCCCCGTGAAGGCGTAGACGAAGTTGAGCAACATGGGGAACAGGATGAAAATACCGAAGATGAGCAGATTCGGGAGCACAAAAAGATAGGGTACACCGCGGATGCCGATCCATCGCTGGACGACGCTGAAAACGATGTCAACGGCTGAGATGGCGAGGTTGAGAAGGGCAGAGAAGGGTCGGCTAATCCAATCACGAATTGCTTGAGTTGTCCGTTGGTACGATTGCATAGTCATAGCACGATGAACTCCTGACGTAAGGGCACAGCCGTGACCCAGGCCAAGTCGTAAGCGTTCAGCGAGTGCGGCTGCTGGCCGAAGGACATTTCCCCTCCCTCGGAGGGAGGGGCTAGGGGAGGGTGGGCCTTCTGTCTCGAAGAATCGGGCGCCCCCCCGCC
>CAYWWC010000431.1:0-433 GCA_964461615.1 uncultured Anaerolineae bacterium | reverse complement strand
TGCTTTGGTGGGTCTGCGTGCCTTCTTGGTTTTCCCTGCGGGCGTGGTGGGGTGTCTGGGGGGGGCGGGACCTTCTGTCTCGAAGAATCCACCCCCTCCCGGCCTCCCCCTGTCAGGGGGAGGAGTTTCGCCAGTCGCCTGAGCAGCTAGCCAAGGCGACACTAAGCTGCGCCCCCACGACTACTGACACTGAACTACTTCGTCGCTTCAGCGATGGCGTCGTCAATATCCTGCTGCAGGCGTTGCAGCGCTTCGTCTATCGTGAGCTCGCCCGTCAGGTATTGCGCGATACGATTGGCGCTGTTGCGATAGTAGGCAAAGGCGAAGGGATGCACGTTCAAGCCCACCGCCTGGTCTTGCAGCTTGGGCACTTCGGCCGTGTACGCCGACAGCGCTCCCAGTACCGACGCATCGTCCGTCTGGAACGCCACGC
>CAYWWC010000430.1:0-3254 GCA_964461615.1 uncultured Anaerolineae bacterium | reverse complement strand
GGAAGACAGGTGCTTCACGTTGCTGGTGAGAAACCTGAAGCGCGAACCAGACTTGGCGGGAATCCTGCTGGATCTCTTGGAAGGTAAAGAGGTGGTGGCCAGCGAACGCCAGGCCGATGTCAACAAGATGCAGTTGACAGGGATCGTGCGCATTGACGAAGGGCGCTATGGATTCAGAAATGAAGTGTACGAGCGCTTTCTTTTTCACAGGAAGGAGATGCTCAAAGAGGGGCGGAGGATACATGATCAGACGAAGAAACTCCTCAGATTGCACGAGGTAACACTGGAGATTGGATCGGCTCTGGATCCGGAGACGGCTGCTGAACGGGCTGCGTGGATGGTGCTCGGCGCCAGCGAGGCGGACACGGTAGCCATTTGTCTGTACGATAGGACAGTAGGCGGATTCTCTCTGGAAGCAGTTGCCAGCCGAGAGGAGTTGCACCTGGCGGATGGTATGCTGAGGCAAGACGGGATTGCCAGAGAGGTGATGGCCAACCAGGAGCCTTCGATAGAAGACCGAGCGTTTTGCGATAGATGTGATTTTCATAGGGACTCGTGTTCGTGCTTATGGTTGCCTCTGAGGGTGGGCAACGAGCGATTAGGGGTGATGGTCATTGCCTTTGATGGGCAGCGCGATCTATCAGACGGAATCACGTCGGCCGAGACCATGGCCTCACATCTGACCTCTGCGCTCATTCGCACCAGATTGATTGACGTCCTACGAGCGGTGGGCGGAATAGACGTCACCAGTGCTTCGAGGGACGAGATACTGCAGGGGATTGCAGACAATGCCCGCCGGCTGTTGAATGTGCCCGTGGCCCTGATCTGGGTCCGTGAAGGAGATGAGCCCGAGCTCCGCGTAGGGGCCTATTCGGGCACTCGGCGCGAGCAGCACGTCAAAGCCTTTCGCTTGAGGGCGGACGTCGAACCTACCAGGAGCTTCCTGCAACGCTCAGACCCGCTATTCCTCAGAGATGTGCGGACAACCTCGGGCTATCTCCACAGGGATCGGGCCAAGGAGATGGGGTGGCATTCGTTACTGACCATGCCGCTAAGGGCAAGGGATCACCCCATAGGAGTCCTGGAGGTCTACACATATCAGGAGTGGCAAGCAACACCGTGGCAGGGAGAACTCCTCACGCTATTGGCCAAGGAAGCAGCCGTTGCCATTGAGAACGCCCGTCTCTATGAACAGGCCCAGCAGGCTATCGCGCGGGAATTGGCCATGGCCGGGCAAATCCAGGCCAGTTTCCTGCCCCGCAATATCCCTCGCTTGACCGGCTGGCAGATTGCAGCTAAACTGGAACCGGCCAGAGAGACCGGCGGCGATTTCTACGACCTCATACGCCTACCCAACGGGCGGTGGGGTCTGGTTATCGCTGACGTGGCCGACAAAGGGTTGGGGTCAGCACTGTACATGGCCTTGTGTTGTACGCTGATGCGCACTTATGCCGTTGAGTACCATACTCGCCCTGATCATGTGTTCAGTGCAACCAATGGCCGTCTTCTGACAGATAGCCAGGCCGATATGTTCGTCACGGCCTTCTACGGCATTCTCGATCCGGCTACTGGAGTGTTGACTTATTGCAATGCCGGGCATCCCCCGCCCTATCTTATGTACGCCCAGAACACAGACGAGGTGCGCGCGCTGCGCAGAACCGGGATGCCGCTGGGTATAGAAGCAAATGCAGCTTGGAAGCCGGAGACAGTTCAACTCAGTCCTGGCGATGTGCTACTGCTATACACTGACGGCATCACCGATGCTCTGGATGAGCAGGATGAGTTTTTCCAGCCTGAGCGGCTACTAGAGGTCGTGCAAGCCAGCCTGGGACGTTCGGCTCAGGAAATCCAGGACGCGCTACTGGCCGAGGTTCACCAATTCATGGGCCAGGGGCCTCAGTTTGATGACATCACTTTGCTGGTTGTGGCGCGGGACGCTTGAGGAGCCGCTCGTTTTGCGGCAACAGAAAAGCCACCGTGCGGTTGGCGCAGGTGGCTTTTCGTTTTCCTTCCAATCTGCCAATCTACCCCCTCACGTCCCCGCCTCCCACGACCGCAGGTACTTCTCCTGCTCCTCGGTGAGGGTATCTATCTTGATGCCCATGGCCGCGAGTTTCAGGCGGGCGATTTCCTGGTCTATGTCATCGGGCACGCCGTACACTGTGTTTTCCAACTTCTGCCCATGCTTGATCATGTACTCAGTGCCCAGGGCCTGGTTGGCGAAGCTCATGTCCATCACACTGGCGGGGTGTCCCTCTGCCGCAGCCAGGTTGACCAGCCGCCCATCGGCCAGCAGGTTGATGCGCCGCCCATCCCCCAAGATGTATTGCTTGACGGACTCGCGCACGGGCCGCATCTCGACGGACATCTCCTCCAGGGCCGGGATATTGATCTCCACGTTGAAGTGGCCGGAGTTGGCCACGATCGCCCCGTCCTTCATGACTTTCAGGTGATGTCTGTCAACGACGTTGATGTCGCCAGTGGAGGTGACGAAGACGTCGCCGATTTTGGCCGCTTCGATCATGGGCATCACCCGGAAGCCGTCCATCACTGCCTCCAGAGCGCGCAAGGGGGCCACCTCGGTGACGATGACGTTGGCCCCTAAGCCTCGCGCCCGCATGGCGATGCCCCGTGAGCACCAACCGTAGCCGCCCACCACGAAGTTACGACCGGCCAGCAGGACATTTGTGGCTCGCAGGATGCCGTCAATGGTAGATTGGCCGGTGCCGTAGCGGTTGTCGAAGAAGTGTTTCGTGGCCGCGTCATTGACGGCGATGATGGGGTAGCGCAGCGCACCCTCGGCGGCCATAGCCCGCAGGCGGATGACGCCGGTGGTGGTCTCCTCGGTGCCGCCGATGACGTTCTCGATGAGGTCGGCGTGCTCTTTGTGCAGGATGGAGACCAGGTCCGCCCCGTCGTCCATGGTGACGTGGGGGGCGTGATCCAGAGTGGCGTTGATGTGCTGATAGTAGGTCTCGTTGTCCTCGCCTTTGATGGCGAAGACGGGGATCTCGAAGTTGGCCACAAGCGAGGCGGCCACGTCGTCCTGGGTGGAGAGGGGGTTGGAGGCGCAGAGTCGCACGTCGGCTCCGCCCTCCTGGAGGGTGTGGACCAGGTTAGCCGTCTCCGAGGTCACGTGGAGGCAGGCGGCGATCCTGATCCCTTTGAGGGGTTTCTCTTTGGCGAAGCGCTCTCGGATCAGCCGCAGCACCGGCATCTCCTGCTCCGCCCACTCGATCTTGAATCGGCCTTTG
>CAYWWC010000429.1:0-3257 GCA_964461615.1 uncultured Anaerolineae bacterium | reverse complement strand
CTAATGACATCCTCAAATTGAAAGGAGTAGTCTCTTGAACGAAACGATACTGTTGGGACAAGGACGTCAGATCATCAAGGTTCCGCGCCAGAAATGGGAAGAGCACCTTTCCCAAGCTCCCCAGCACACAGAAACCAGGCTCAGCTTCATGTCGGAGGAGCATCACCAGGTGCGGTATTTCGTCGTCAGAGAGCTTCCGCGGGTTGGGGAACCCCTACGACCGGAATTCATAGCGGACAGCCTGCATCTGCCTCTGGCGAGAGTCAATGGCATACTCAATGAGCTGGAGAAGAATCTATTCTTTCTGGTTCGAAACGGGCAGGGAGCGGTGGCGTGGGCATTTCCTGTGACTGTTGAGCGGACTCCGCATGAAATAACATTCAGTACGGGGGAACGGCTGTATGGCGCCTGAGCAGAGGACGCGATTGCAACGCCCTTCGTGCAAGGGCGATTACGCGGAGAGTATCTCTCAGTCGACATAAGCACGGAATGTGCACACTGTGGGCACCCGATGCGCATTGAGCTGGACAGTGAGTTGAAATATCGTGTGGTTGATGATGGCGCGGATCCGCTGGTTTTTAGTCCCCACATCAATTGGGCCACCTTCACAGAACCGAACATCATTGACGCCTACTGACGGAACTCAGTCTTCTTCTGGTCAGAAGAACACGCCAGGGAATATCGAGCATCCGCCAATCCAGTTGATGGCCTGTTGGAGACGTTGGAACAGATTACTTATTCCACACCCATAATCCAGGGAGCGCTCTTTGCGTTCAAGTAGTGGTCGGCTGCCGAATCATGCGCCACGATGATGCCAACTGATATGCAAGCGGAAAGGATGCGCGGAATGCGAGCCTCGCTTGATGACTTGACCATTCGCACCCCCACGCTGGAGGATGCTCAGCGGACCCTTGATCTGATGGTTCGCTGTGACGTCAGCGAATATGGAGAGTCCGATTCAGATCTGGAAGACCTTTTGCACGACTGGAGCCAAATCGCTTTGAGCCGCGATGCATGGCTTGCGTTCACCCCCGCGGGTGACCTCGTCGGCTATGGTGCAGTTGTCCCCTGGGGGCCGGGCTTTCGATACGATTTCTACGTTGATCCATCTGGGGAGGGTGAGGACTTGGGCCGGGCCATTCTGGCTCGATGCGAAGAGCGTGGCCTCGCTCTTGTGGAGGAGCGTGAGGAGACCGCTGAGGTGATGGCGAGAACATACGTTGCCCATGTGAACCAACGAAACCAGGAGATTGTGCGGCAAGCGGATTTTCGTTTTGTCAAGTATCATTTCCAGATGCAGGTCCAAATGGATTCACTGCCTCCAGAACCTCGCTGGCCGGAGGGCATAGTGGTCCGCACTGTGGTTCCAGATCAAGACGACAGGGAGATCCACGAACTCATCGAATCAGCATTCTACCGACCTGGACGGACGCCGCTGACCTTTGAACAATGGAAAGCCGCGATGCTGCGGACCGACATCTTCGAGGCTGGCCTGTGGTTCCTGGTGGTCGGGGGCGGAGAGATCGTTGGGGCCTGCCTGTGCTTCGAGTATCCCGGGCTGGGCTGGGTGCGCCAACTGGGTGTCGCAGAGGCTTGGCGGAGACAAGGTCTTGGAACGGCGCTGTTACTGCACGCTTTTAGTGAGTTCAAGAGGCGAGGATTGGAGACGGTAGGGCTCGTGGTGGACTCAGATAATCCCAAAGCATCTATCTTGTATCAAGAAGTTGGGATGAGGCAAATACGTCAGTACGATGAGTATGAGAAGCCGATTGTGAGACCGTGACTTGCAGCTAAGCTTGTAGTCAAATGAAGATGAGCGCGATGAACTGCATAATTATCAGAGAGGCGACTGCCCAAGATGCTCCCGTTATTGCAGGGTTTCTGCGGCTTATGCTTGAGGAGATGGCATCAATGGGTGGGCATGATGTGTCAAGAAGCAACGAGGAATGGGCACACATAGAGAAAGGCTTGCGTGACGAAATCGGCTCCAAAGACCACATGTACCTGCTTGCCTGCCCCACTGGCTCACAGGCGGCGCCGATTGGATTGGCTGAGGCTAGAGTTGTGAGCCCTGCCTCAGTGTTTGAACCGAAACGAATTCTGCATCTCCATGCCGTCCATGTGCTCGAAATGCACCGAAGAAGGGGGATAGGCCAAACACTGCTGGAAGCGATCCTGGACTGGGGTCGAAGGTCTGATTGTGTTGAGGCTGAATTGAACACTTTGGTGAGAAACCCGGCGCGCTCTCTGTATGAGAAGATCGGGTTCAGTGAGTTTGAGATCAAGATGGTTCGCAGGTTGTGATTACGCCAGTTGGAAACCGGCTGTATGAGTTAGAGACGTTGTGTGGCGTCGAAAGATCAGAAGCGCGGATCTGCGGGAATACGCGGATTTCGCGCTATTGATCCGCGCTTCTGATCTTAAAGGCTGCACAGAGGGAAGGAGAAAGGTAAAGCAATGGCTCGTTACGCACAAATTGTATCCACCGGGCGATACATCCCGGAAAAAGTGATTACCAACGACGAACTGAACGCACTGCTGGGCGAAAACGTGGGCGATTGGCTGGTGGAGAACGTGGGCATACGCGAGCGCCATGTCATGGCCGACGACGAGACGACCTCCGACATGATCGTGGTGGCTGCCCGCCAGGCGCTGGAGCGAGCCGGCATCGCTGCCACCGATCTCGACCTCATCCTCGTCGCCACCGACACGCCCGACTACCTCAGTCCTGCCACCGCATCGGTGGTGCAGGCCAAGCTGGGCGCGGTCAACGCCGGTACGT
This sequence comes from uncultured Anaerolineae bacterium, assembly GCA_964461615.1. Taxonomy (GTDB): domain Bacteria; phylum Chloroflexota; class Anaerolineae; order VGOG01; family VGOG01; genus CAZVCJ01. The sequence goes on along the minus strand of CAYWWC010000429.1, from coordinate 475 downwards.
TCGACATCAATTGCGCCTGCGCTGCCTGGGTCACTGGCCTGGACCTGGCCGCTCGCTACATCGCCACCGATTCCGACTATCGCTACATCCTGGTCGCCGGCGGTTACGGCATGACCAAGTTCGTTGACTGGACGGACAAGTACACCTGCACTCTCTTCGCCGATGGGGCGGGCGTGGCCGTCGTTGGAGCCGGGGACGCGCCGGGCTATCTCAGCGGCAAGCTGATCGCCGCCGGGGAGTATCACGACGCGCTAGGCATCTACACCGGCGGCACCTACCGCCCCGCTACACCAGAGGTGGTGGCTGAATCGGGCAAGCCGCGGGTGCAGTTCGTGCGCAAGTTCCCGTCCACTTTCAACAGCGACAACTGGCCGCCGCTGATTAGGGAGGTGGTGCGCAAGGCCGGGCTCGCAGTGGATGACGTTGGCTTCTACGTTTTCACCCAGCTCAACCTGCGCACCATTGAGTACGTCAT
>CAYWWC010000428.1:0-3270 GCA_964461615.1 uncultured Anaerolineae bacterium | reverse complement strand
AGGCATACAGCTTACCGTCATATCGGATCCTTGACCGCGTGATCTCGGGGTATTTCCAGGCCGTCGGGAGGAGCAAGGTGACGTCCTTGAAGATATCCGTCAGGCTGGCATCGAATCGGATCGCCGCGGCGAGGTCGTACATGCAAGTCAGTTTTCGCCTTTCGTCGTCAGCCATAATACTCCCTCTGCCGGTCGCCGCAGGATCACGATCGGCCAAGGCCCGTGCAGCCCCCGTTCCGTCCGAGCAGGACGGGAGTTGCTTGCACTGACCGACGGGCGTGCGGTTAAGCTGCTCGATACCGAGCGAAGCCCCTTGCCTCCATGCAGGAACTCAGTACGGCGGAGACGGCTGATCCGATGAGCCCCTGGCCTTGGCCACAACTGATAGTGTGGTGGACTTCATTCTAACGTTATGGGGGTGACACCTGTATGTCACCCCTACCGGGCTTTTTTTTCAACAATCCGCACAAGGGCTAAGGACATCTGGGGGTGCGTGCCGATAAAGACGGTGTTTCCAAGGAAGGAGAAAAGCCGTCATGCGTTATCGTTGGCCAGAAGATACCACGTTTGATCGAGTCGAGTTTGAGCCGGAAGATCGCGACTGTCCCTTCTGCAGACGCTTCATGCATCTGTGTGACCATCGACACCACCAGATCTTCACCCTCTCGGGGCCGGTGCATATCGTCAGCAAACTGGCGCACTGTCCGACCGCTGACTGTCCGGGCCATCGGAAGACCTTCAGCCCCGACGCGGAGATGCAGTTGACCATGCGCTGGTGGCTGATCGGCTGGGATGTCTTCGCGTGGATCGGACACCGCCGCGTGGCGCGCCACTGGTCCGTGGCACAGATCCGCGCCGAACTGCTGGACAGCTACGCCATCGTCTTGTCCGACGACTCGATCGAACGCTATATCCATCGCTACCAGACGATACTTGCTGCTCGGCAGCAGGATCCGGACCTTCTGGCCAAGGAATACCGCGACGTGGAGGACCTGATCCTCTCCATCGACGGATTGCAGCCGGAAAAAGGACATGAAACGCTCTACGTAGTTCGGGAGCTCCGTCGAAGGCGGGTCTGGTTTGCCGAATCGCTCCTGTCCAGTTCCGCTGCCGAGGTGCGCCGGCTTCTTGCCCAGGCGCGACAATGGGCCGAACGCCTCGAACGGCCAGTGCGCCTTTGGATTTCCGACAAGCAAGACGGGTTCGTTACCGGCATTGCCGAAGAGTTTCCCGGCGTGGGACATCGCTACTGTCAGAACCACTTCCTTCGGGACTTGGCCAAGCCTGTTCTGGAGGCTGACAGCCATGCCAAAGTCAAGATGCGGCAGAAGGTACGGGGGCTGCGGACCATCGAGCGGGAGGTGCTGGAAGAACGCCGTCCGGATGACGTGCCCACGGAGAAAGAGGACTGCCAAGACGTGGTGTTGGACTACTGTACGGCGGTCCGGGGAATCCTCAATGACGATCAGGGAGGGCCCCTTGACCCACCGGGATTGCGAATGGCCGGCGCCCTGGACGACGTCCGCGTCTCGCTGCAACGGAATCTGGATGCCGAAAAAGGGGGCGAGTCGAACAACGCCTGCGGCGTCTGGCCGGGTGCATCGACCGAGGGCTGTCGCAGGTCGAAGCGGCCCACGAAGAAATCCGGCCGCACGTCGAAACGATCCACGCCGTAGCGACCACGCTCGATCCTGCCACCGGCCAGTCCCAGGGGCGAGGAGCCTCCTTTGAACAGCTTCAAAAGGCGCTGGAGCAGGACGATCATCCGATCAGTCAACACATGGCGAAGGTCATGGGCAGCTTCGCGCCCGGCCTCTTTGTCGGTGGAGACGATCCAGATCTTCCCCAGGACAACCTTGAGTTGGAACGGTGGTTTCGCCAACCCAAGAGCCACGAGCGCCGCATCCACGGCCATCGCCATGCGGGAGTGCGAATCGTCCTGGAAGGCCCGACGCTGACGCTCGCCCTCGACGCCCACCAGGCTCATCCTGAGCCGTTCCGGCCCGACGAACTTCTGCCCTATGCCCATGCACCCCCTCCCGCTAGCCAGTGTGAGGCGCTTCACCGGCGTAGGATCATGCGGAAAGCACGGTCCCGAAAGAAACGGGCCATGCTCCTCGAGGACCTCGAACGTCAGTACCTCGATTCATCTTAGCCCCCGTGCGGATCGTTGATAATTATACACGAACTTCCTTTCCATGTCCACAAGATTCTCAAGGAAATCGATCGGAACACTGGGTCTTGGGGGGATGTCGTCGTCGATTGCCCCTGCCTGCGGCGGGTCCGGGTTCTCCGGTCAGCGTGTCCCGGGCGAAGTTCTTCTTCCGCTGCTGTTCTCACGTGGTATAGTCGACACTTGGCAGGGCCGGGGCCGGGGCAGATGGCTGGTTTTGGCCCCGCCGCAAGGGATTCAAGAGATGTGCGGCTACTCGCAGAGACCGGGAGACGAAACCATGCCGGCCCGTCGTCGCGCATTCACCTTGATCGAACTGCCCGCGGTGAGGAAGCGTGCAGGCCCTGCCTTCACGCTTATCGAACTGCTGGTGGTTATCGCGATCATCGCCCTGCTGGTAACTTGCTCGTTCCGGCCCTTCGGCGGGCGCGTCTTGAGGCCCGGACGACCGTCTGTCAGGCCCATTTGCACGGCTGGGGCCTCGCCGTCGCGGCCTACGCCGCTGAGGAGGAGAGCTTTCTCCCAAGGATCGACCTCCCCGGAGCACCGGAAGAAACGTCTGGGACGTCGCCACCGCCTTCTGCGATCTGATGGAACAGAGATACACAGTCACCAGGGAGATCCAGGCCTGCCCCAACACACCGGGCAACATCAGACAGAGGAAGGACTATTGGCTTGAAATCTGGTGGCAAAGTTCCCCGTGGCTCACTCTCGTTCAAGGCTACGCCTGGTGGGTGCCCCGCGACGCCGGCAAAACGGGCGTCCTGTTCCCGGCCGATCATCCAACCCGGACGAATGACGAAAGGGCCCTCACGCATCCCGTATTGACGGACGCGATCATGTCCGGTCGGTCAGCCCCAGGGCACCTCAACTGGGATTACCCGCTTGTCATGGATGCCGATACCATATTGTTCGGTGCAATGCAGGGGGTAATGGGCTGGCATGTCTGGGGCGATCGCATCGAGCACTGCGGGCTGGTCTTTGTTGACGGGCACGTCCGGCTCAACCCCGCCGAGGACATCCGGACCCACCACCCCGGCTACTATCAGAACCTCTACTAGCCGCCCGGCAATCTGATCGCAATCCAAAACGAGGGG
>CAYWWC010000427.1:0-3273 GCA_964461615.1 uncultured Anaerolineae bacterium | reverse complement strand
ATGGTCACGAGCTCCAAATCAGCACCAGCATTGGGATTGCTCTCTACCCTGGGGACGGTGAGGATGGTGAGGCTCTTGTCAAGAACGCCGACATCGCCATGTACCGCGCCAAGGCCCGGGGCCGGGACAACTATCAGTGCTACACTCCGGCAGTGAATGCTGAAGCCGTGAACTGACTGGCAGTGGCTACACTTAGCTGCTGCCGGTTCAAGGCCAAGGGCCTCGGGCTGGGGCTGATGGTGGTCAAGAACCTGGTGGAGGCCAACGAGGGCAGTATTGGGGTGGAGAGTGAAGTGGGGAAGGGGAGCAGGTTCACGGTCAGGCTGCCGGTTATCACCAGTTGAGTTTGATGGTCGTGAACTGCGCACAGGAGTTACGCGGTCAATAGCGAGCCCGTCGGTTGAGTAGCGCCAGCGTATCGAAACCAGGGCGAGCGGCGATTGCAAGACCCGTTCTTGGCTTCGATACGTCGCTCTGCTCCTACTCAGCCGGCGAACTGCGTAACTCCTGGCGCAGACTAAATCTTAAGGAGAAGGAATGGGTAACGAAGTTTTCATCGTTGGCTGCCCCGACTACAACCAGGCCGAGGAGAAGATCGCCGAGTTGTTGACTATGATGGGTGGGATGGGCCAATTCGCCGCCCCCGGCGAGAGGATTGTGCTGAAAGTAAACCTCCTCCAGCCGACAGCGCCGGAGAAGGCCGTAACCACTCATCCGGCGGTGGTGGCTGCCGTGGGACGGATGGCCAAGAAAGAGGGGCTAGGCCCGTCATCGCTGACAGCCCCGGCGGTGGATACAGGTATAGCCAAAAGTCGCTGGGCGGGGTCTATCGAAAGAGCGGGATGGGCAAGGCCGCCGAAGATGCCGGTATCGAGGTTAATCTCGACCCAACTTACCAGGCAGTTTCCTTCCCAGGCGGCGAATTGGTAAAGCGCTTTGAGGTTATCACTCCAGTGCTTGAGGCCGACGGCGTGTTCAACCTGTGCAAGCTCAAGACGCACACTTTTATGAGCATGACGGGGGCTGTCAAAAACAACTTTGGCGTCATTCCCGGGCTGGCGAAACCAGGCTATCACGCCAAACTCCCCGGCAAGAGTCACTTTGCCAACATGCTTCTCGATTTGGCAGAGTATGTTTCCCCCCGGCTATCCATCATGGACGCCGTAGTGGGAATGGAAGGAGAGGGTCCCGGCGCAGCAGGCACACCTCGTGTTGTCGGTTTGCTGCTGGCGGCAAGAAGTCAATTGGCTCTGGACGTGGTTGCCAGCGAAATAATGGGTCTTAGTCAAGAGAACAATCCAGTACTGATCGAGGCGGAGAAGCGCGGTCTTTATCCCACCCGCCTTGAGCACATACAGGTCATAGGTGCAAACAAATCGGATTTGCGCATCCCCGGTTACAAGCTGCCCGCTGCTATTTTTGACGGAACCGGTTTTCAGAATCTGCCTCGGTGGCAGCGGGCGTTAACACCCCTATTCAAGAACGGGTTCACTGTCAAACCGTTGGTGATAAGAGACAAGTGTACTGCCTGCGGCGTATGCCGTGACTCCTGTCCAATAGAGGTCATTACTATCGTTGACGGCAACTACGCTCAAATAGACGACCAGGACTGCATTCGCTGTTACTGTTGCCATGAGATGTGCCCAGACGGCGCCATTGAGCTCCGCTCAAGCCTGTTGCATCGCGTCGTAAGCCGATTCGAAGGATAGACCGAAAGGGGAACATCAGAAGATGCTGGCTAAGGCGTCAAACTCGTCATAATGTTTCGGTAAGAGGCCAAGACTATGAGACGTTGGGTACGCATTGTGCTTATCGTGATCGTCGTGTTGCTGGTCATCGTGTTGATCGGCCCATTTTTGATCCCCGTGCCTTCACTGGAAGACACTGTGCCGCCGGAGCAGTTGGCCGATCCCGACAGTCGCTTCGTTGACATAAACGGCTTGCAGGTGCACTACAAGATCGCGGGCCAGGGCGAGCCGGTGATGGTGCTGTTGCACGGCTTCGGGGCCAGCGTCTTCTCCTGGCGCGAGGTGATGGAGCCGCTGGCGGAAAGCCTCGCTGCTGAAATCGGCACGGTGATCGCCTTCGACCGCCCAGCCTTCGGCCTGACTGAGCGTCCCCTGCCCGGCCAGTGGGCGGGTGAGAGCCCGTACAGTACCGACAACCAGGTCGAACTGACCATTGGATTGCTGGACGAGCTGGGCGTGGAGCGGGCCATTCTGGTGGGCAACTCCGCCGGGGGAACCGTTGCTATGCTCACAGCCTTGACCTATCCACAGCGGGTGTCGGCTTTGGTGCTGGTGGATCCGGCAGTCTATGCTCATGGCAGCTCGTTGAGCCTCGTCAGCTTTCTCGCCAACACGCCGCAGATGCAGCGGATTGGCCCGCTGGTGGCGCGGAGGATCCGTTCGTGGGGGCTGGATTTCGCCCGCTCTGCCTGGCACGATCCCTCTAAGATGACGGCGGAGGTCTGGGAGGGGTACACCAAGCCGCTGCAGGCGGAGAATTGGGATCGTGCTTTGTGGGAGCTGATGCGGGCCAGCAATTCCCACAACTTGGCGGAGCGGCTCGACGAGATTCGGATGCCCTGCCTGGTCATCACCGGCGACGATGCCGCTTCGTACATATGTTGATGAAGCGGCCGCATCGTGCCGACCGATCAGAGCATCCGTCTGGCCGGCGAGTTACCCGACGCCGAACTGGTGGTCATCCCAGACTGCGGCCATATTCCCCACGAGGAGTGCCCAGAACCGTTCTTGCAGGCAGTGACGGATTTTCTGGGCAAGCTGCCGTGAGGCTCAAAGGAGTCGAACAATGGCTAAGGTGCAAATCAACACTACCGCTCCGGATTTCACTCTGGAGGATTTCCGGGGCCGAACGGTGCGCCTCTCTGACTATCGAGGAGACAAGCACATCGTCCTGGTCTTCAACCGGGGCTTTATGTGACCGTTCTGCCGCCGGCACATGGCGCAGTTGCGCCTGGACTACCAGGAGTTCGTGAGACGGAATGCAGAGATCATGGTCGTTGGGCCAGAAGATCCACAGGCTTTCGAGGACTACTGGCAAGGGGAAGACCTTCCCTTCGTTGGTCTGCCCGACCGGAAACACACCGTGCTCAAGCTCTACGGCCAGGAGGTTAATCTATTCAAACTAGGGCGCCTGCCAGCCCAGGTGATAGTTGACCAGAAAGGCCAGGTTCGCTACGTACACTACGGTCACTCCATGAGGGATATACCGCCCAATGAGGAGGTTCTGGCCCTGTTGGACGACCTG
>CAYWWC010000426.1:0-3275 GCA_964461615.1 uncultured Anaerolineae bacterium | reverse complement strand
CTGTTCAGCCGTGGAAAGCAGCGGCAAAACAGAACACGCCTGGGGTTAGTGTGGCAGGCACCCCGCAAACATGGCCACTCTAACCCCTACAACAATGTGCGGAATGCAAGTCCACGAGCGATTGGGGCGAAGGATATGTGGTCGCCACAACGTTGGAGACGGCAGCGGATGGCACGGACAGTATTGTTGCGTACCTGCTCAATCCAGATGGTAGCGTGAATGGCAACCAAACCTTGACGTCTTCTAGTGATACGACATCAATTACAGCACCAAATATCGCCTGTAACGACGATGGTATTTGCCTCGTCACCTGGGGTTCGTATGATTCCAGCGACCAAACCGCTCAAGTGATGGCCGCGCGGCTGCACAAGAGCCTCAGCAGCCCCTCGATGGTGACGGTCGCAACCCAGGATGGCGGTCGCGAAGTCAGCTCTCCGGCCGTCGCCAGCGACGGCACTGACTTCATGGTGGCGTGGGGTAAGGGTGCTTCGGGCAATGTATTAGAATTGTGGGTGCGCCCTGTGACCAGCGCCGGCCAGATAACAGAGCCCGTCCAGCAGATTCCGGACGCCATATCGGATCAGTGGTCCGCCACGCCCCATGTCAGCCTGGTGTGGGGTGGGACCGCTTTCTCAAGCTATGTGGCGGCCTGGGGGGAAGGCGACGGCCTCTGGTATGCGACCGTGAGCGCATCGGGGGATGCCAATGAAAGAATCGAGATCGGTGGAGGTGCTGGCATACCTCCCGTGAACGTGTGGTATGCGCCTAAACTGGCATACGATCCGCTCAGCCAGCAAGTGCTGGTCGTCTACACATCCGGAGGGTTTAGTGCTTCTAATATTCAGCTCATGGCCCGGCGACTGAACACATCCGGCGTGTCATCTGAAATCACACTCGACACGTCCGATGCCGTGCACCACAACGACCTGACCGCCAACGTCATTGCCGATGCCAAAAACGGCGGTTGGATAATATCCTGGGCCAATCCCTGGCAGGAGCCCTTGACGACTTATTCTCCGACGGTGGCCGGCACGTACTACCAGGCGATCGGCCCGGATGGCTCCTTACGTCAAAGCGAACAATCGCTTACCCAGATCGTGCAAGGAACATCATTCGCGCCGGGCGTGGCACTGGCCTGTACCCAACCCCTACCGAGACTGGAGCTGAACTTCGAAGAAAGCGCCGGCGCTACCAGTTTCGCGGATGACTCCGGCGCAAGCAACGATGCCTCATGTGCCAGTGACGACAGTTGCCCGCTTGCCGGAGAAGGCGGTCGCTTTGGCAACGGTGTTGTTTTCGACGGCACGGATGATTATCTGGATACCGATACATCAGTCGTCGAATTGGGCAAGGGAGACTTCACCATCGGCGCCTGGGTGAAAACAGATGTTGCTGGTTCAACCCAGCAAGTTGCCATTGTAACAAAGAGCGACGGCGACACCTCTTGGGAAGTCGGCGAGAAGAGCTTCTACCTGAATGATTCAGGACAACCAACTTTTGTCGGTTGGGGCAATGACTACATCCACAGCGTCACGACCGTCAATGATGGATTTTGGCATCACGTTGTGGTCGTGTGGGACTACGCCGACAGCGGCGGCAGCGGCATCGGTGGTGTGGCCAGAATGTATGTGGACGGGGTCAATGCGACTGCCAACTCTACGAATTATCGCGCCAACAACAGTGATAATACCGGAGACACCCTGAAAATCGCTCGCCCCAACTACGGCGAAGCGCCGAACTACTTCTCGGGTACGATGGACGGAATCGTCGTATACGACCGAGCCCTCTCCGCTGCCGAGGTTGGAGACGTCTTTGATGCCGCCATAACTATTTTCGATCTGGACGAGGTGGATGGTTCAACGACATTCGTTGACTCATCCAACAACGGCTTCGACGCCACCTGTTCAGGTAGCCTTTGCCCCACGATGGGTGTCGCTGGCGTTGCTTATACGGCGGCGCAGTTCGACGGTACGGACGATTTTCTGGAAATCCAGACCTCGAAGCGGACCGTGGAGATTTTCTCCTACGACTTCGAGTCCGACGCCGGCAGCGGCTGGAACAATTCTACCCGCACGTCGGCGGCTCGCGAGGGCAGCAGCACGACTTTCCTGGACACGTTCGGCAATGAGACTGTCACGCTGAATCTCAACGACCTGCCGACCCATGACACCATTGAGGTCTCCTTCGACCTCTTTTTGCCCGGTTCCTGGGACGGCGACCGCACCGATGATGGTCCTGACAATTGGCTATGGGGCGCCGATGACAGTCAGATCTTCAAGAGCAATTTCTCCAACCAGTCCGATTCCACCGGCAACTATCAGTATTATCCCGCCAACTGGTGTTCGAGCTGCGATAATGGCTGGTGGACGAACGAACTCTATGGATTGACCGTCTACAAGGACTCCGACTGCACGGGCGTTTCCCAGACCTTTACAGCCGATGCTCCCGATTTAGGCGCCGAGCCGATTGGTAACGACACCATCAGTTGCCTCGAATATTACAAACACCACGATGTCAGCGTGGCGGTTCTGTATAAAAATGCAAACTATGGCGGCACGGCCTGGGATTTCGACATTAAGCGCGGTGTAGTACCTAGCTATGAAAGCGACGCCATTTCTTCGATCCGGGTGTGGCCGGCAGCTCATGCGCCCAAGCATGGCACCGAGGGCGATTCACTGTCGGTTTCCGGCTTCAGTGAAGGTACCATTTACAGGTTCAGCGACACCATCTCAAACCATACCTCAGATACGCTCAGCCTGTACTTCAAGGGGGACACATCGAGCAGCGATCCGGAGTATTGGGGGTTGGACAACGTGGTCGTGAGCGTAAAGAGCGATCACGGCAGCGTGCCGCTCACCAATTCCTCCTTCACCCTTTCAGCATGGGCTAAGCGCAATACTACAGATGCTGACTGGATCCTCGGCCAGGGATCCTCGGGCGACAATACGGCATTGCACTTCGGCTTCCGCGACAGTGGTGGCTTCTACTGCGGGTTTTCGTCCGATTTTTCCAACAGCCTCAACGCCAGCCTCGGCAATCACACGGACTGGCGGCACTATGCTTGCACCTATGATGCCGATACCAACACACGTACGCTCTACGAAAACGGCGTCGAGGTCGCCAGCGATACTGCATCTGACGATTACGCCGGTGTTGGCGCCACCACGATCGGATCCCTGCCCTTTGGAGATTCCTATTTCAGCGGTGATATCGACGAAGTGGCGATGTGGACCGCAGCGCTGAGCGCCGATGACATCCTCGAACTGTATGAGAAA
>CAYWWC010000425.1:2102-3276 GCA_964461615.1 uncultured Anaerolineae bacterium | reverse complement strand
GATGCCATTTTAGAGGAACTGCACAGCCCGGCGAGAGAACTGCAACTCGAGGCCATCAGGGCGGCGGGGGAAGCCGGCTTTGATGGGGCTGGCAAGCACCTGTTGCGGCTGACCTACTCCGACGATCGGGACGTGAAGCTGGAAGCTATCTGGTCTCTGGGGCAGACCGGTTGGGAGGGAGCCTACGACCGCTTGGATGACTTGGCCTTCTTCAGCGAGGATGAGGAAATCCAAAACACGGCAGAGCTTGCTTTGGAGGAGTGGTGCCTGTACGGTGGGCAACTGGAAGACTTCTACGACGAAGACGATGGGGAAGAATGCGACGGGGACGAGGATTGATAAGATGCCGCCAGTGAAGTCCACTGGCAACAGCGGGGGCAGAAGTAAGTCCCCCGCCCGCCTACCTTGACTTTCTCGATGGGCGTCGCGCAGGCGAAACAGGGTTCTCCCTTGCGCCCTTTGACCTGGAAGCTCTCTTGATAGGATCCCTCGCTCCCGTCCAGGTGCACGAAGGCCATCTCCGACGAACCGCCCATTTCCAACCCCCGCTGTAGCTCCGCCACGATGCTGGCATGCAATCGCTCCACTTCATCCCCGTTCAGCTCCGAAGCGCGGCGCTGGGGATGCAGCCTCGCTCGAAAGAGGATCTCATCGGTGTAGACGTTGCCCAGGCCAGCGATGGCAGTCTGGTCCATCAGGGCGGTCTTGATCAATCCCCGCTTCCTGACCAAGAGCCCCCGCAAGAGATCAACGGTAAAGCTTGCATCCAGGGGATCAGTGCCCAGCTTGGCTACGGGCGGCCAGTCACCCACCTCGGCTGTGGGCAACAAGTGGACGTATTTGAGCCTCAACTGGCCCAGGGTCAGGACATAGTCGGCGAACTTAAGCTCCAGGCAGACGTCGCGGGGCTGGCCGGTGAAGGGTGGCGAGAGGAGTAGTTGACCCACCATCATCAGGTGGATGATCAGCGAGTGGCCGCCCTCGAAATCGAGCACCAGCATCTTGCCCCGCCGCCGCACCCCTGCGATGGCTCTACCCGCCACGGCTTCCCTGAGCTCGACGATAGGGAAGTGGTCCTCTGTTTTCTCGTAAACAGCAACCTCTCTCACCCTCCGCTCGGCTACCTCTCGTGTCAGTTCCTCTTTTAGTATCTCTACCTCAGGCAGCTCAGGCA
>CAYWWC010000425.1:0-2002 GCA_964461615.1 uncultured Anaerolineae bacterium | reverse complement strand
GGATCTGCTGCTCAACTTCCCTGGCCAACTTCTTCCCCAAATTTGGGATGCTCTCCAACCCCTTTGTCCCCATCCGCTCGTAGATTAGGCGCACGTCTTGTGGCAGATCATCCAGAGCCCAGGCGGCCTTGCGATAGGCCCAGATTCTGTAGCTCCGGTCGCCTGCTAGTTCCAGCCGATATGCCTTGATGGCCAGGTGCTCAGCGAGGCGCTTGTTAGTTGCCCTCTTTTCACCACGGATGATGGGGCGGGGCATCCGGTCGCTGATGCCGTACTTCTGGCACAGCTCTGCCACCCTCTGCCCCAGTCGGCGCCAGTAACCGCGCGGGGGGCCGTAACTGCCCTGCGGATAGAGTTGCTCGTAGACGGGTATCTTCTGCGGATAGATGCGCGCCAACTGCTTCAGGAAATAGGCTTTCTGCTTATCGGAGAGGGTCAGCCCACCGGCCAGGACGAAGCTGCCGCCGTGATCTCGAGTCCAGCGCACCACCGCTTCCAGGTTGTCGTCATCGTCGTAGATGCCGGGGAGGATGGGCATGAAGGATGTGCCAGTGAGGATGCCCGCCTTGGCGAACTGCTCCATGGCCTTGAAGCGGCGCGGCGGCATGGGCACGGCAGGCTCGAAGCTTTTGAGGTGCTCGTAATCGGGCGATTCGGGGGTGGCGATAATACTGAAGCTGACCACGGCTCGCGCCCTATGGTTGATGGCCGTGATCAGCTCCAAATCCTGCAGCACGTTATGAGATTTCTCCAGCACGAAGACGGGGAAGCCCAGGTCGAGACAGACCTGGAGCATCTGGCGCGAGAGGCGATGCTGCCACTCGGCGGGCTGGTAGTCGCCCAGACCGACGACGTCCACCGGCGCCTTCGAGAGCTCCTTACGCAAGAGCTCCGGCGCGTTGATCTTCACCTTGATCAGCCGGGCAAAATCATCGGGATCAGGGTAGGGGCAATACTTGCTCTCGCGCCAGTAGCAATACTCACAGCCATGCTGACAGCCTATGTAGGGGTGGGCGGTATAGCGCGTCCAGAACCAGTGGTCAGCACGTTTGTGCTTGTTCAGGATGCGCTTGGGTCTGTAGACTCTATATTCGACAGGCATGGTCCCTAGCCCAGGCCGCTTTTTGAGACCATCATGGCAGGGTCGGCTCCAGCCAGTCTTCTGCTGCCCAGCCGATGAATCCGTCTTCGTCCTCCAGCCGCCACCAGGTGTAACCATCGGCCTCGTCAGGACCCTCCAGCACTTTGAGAGTCGTCCCGTCCTTGACTATGGTGAGGCGAGCATAGTTCAACCCAGGACCTGAGCGATAGCTCAGTGCATCGGCTTCGGCGCCGACCACCTTCACGTAGCCAAGGACCTCGATCTCGGTGGGGACGCTTGGAGTAGGCGTAGGCTTGGGAGTGGGAGTGGCGGTGGCGGTGCGAAACGGAACCGGCGTCGGCAGAGCGGGGGTGGCGGTGGGTGTGATCTCCACAATCGGCTGGGTTGACGGCGTGAAGGGGTTCCAAAGAGAGATGAACACGACCGCTATCAACAGCAGAATGACCACCAGAGGCCACAGGGGTAATTTGCGCCGCCCCCTAGCTCGTGTCTGCCGCGGAACTTCCTGTTCGTAATAATCGTCTTGGGTGTCGAAGTCAGACATGTTTGATGCTCCTTTCTCTGTATTATTACTTGTCCCCCATCAGCACATCCACGGGGCTGGACAATGCTACATCTGTCATTGCGAGCCCTTCGATGCCTCAGCGCAAACTCCGCGAAGCAATCTCCAAGCACGCCAGGGGATTGCTTCCCTTCGACAAGCCCTTCGTCAAGCTCAGGAGGGGCCTCAGGACTGGCGGCGCGAATAGCGCGCCTCGCAATGACACCGGGGGGAAACCTGACATTGTCGAGGGGGTTAGGATAACGCAATTATACCACGTCACCCAATAAGTGGCAAGTACACACCAAAGTGGGCTTTCGAAGTAAATCATAAGCTATTCATCAACCCCAGAGAGATGT
>CAYWWC010000424.1:0-3300 GCA_964461615.1 uncultured Anaerolineae bacterium | reverse complement strand
ATCAGGATCATTGGGTGAGCGAGGCTGTCGCCGAAGCCCTGGGGCAGACTGGCGACCCCCGCGCTGTCAAGCCGCTCACCGCCGCGTTGGGGGACGAGAATGAGTGGGTGCGCCAAGCCGCCGCCAAAGCCCTGGGGCAGATTGGCAACCGTCGTTCTGTCGAGCCCCTCATCGCTGCCCTGGGAGATGGGGATTCGTTTGTGCGCAAGGCCGCCGCCAGAGCTCTGGGGCAAATTGACGACCACCGTGCCATCAAGCCCCTCGTTGCTACCCTGAGGGATGGGATTCAATGGGTGCGCCGGGTCGCCGCCGAAGCCCTGGGGCAGACTGGCGATCCCCGCGCCGTCGAACCACTCATCGCTGCTCTGAAGGATAGGGATAAGGGTGTGCGCAAGGCCGCCGCCGAAGCCCTAGGGCAACTGGGTGAAGGGGGGTTGGCCGAGGCAGTCCTCGCTGCACTGAAGGGTGAACCACAGGCGCTCGCTGAGCTGGGCGATCCCCGTGCCGTCGATCTACTCATCACCGTCCTGGGGGATAGGGATAAGGGTGTGCGCAAGGCCGCCGCCGAAGCCCTAGGGCAACTGGGTGAAGGGGGGTTGGCCGAGGCAGTCCTCGCTGCACTGAAGGGTGAACCACAGGCGCTCGCTGAGCTGGGCGATCCCCGTGCCGTCGATCTACTCATCACCGTCTTGGGGGATAGGGAGGAGAATGTGCGCAAGGCCGCCGCCAAAGCTCTGGGGCAACTGGGTGAAGGGGCACTAGCCGAGACCGTCCTGGCCGCGCTGAAGGGTAACCCACAGACAGTCGTTGACTTGGGTGATCCCCGCGCCGTCGAGCCCCTCATCGCTGCCATAGGGGATGAGAATGAGAGAGTGCGCCAAGGCGCCGCCAGAGCCTTGGGGCAACTTGGCGACCCTCACGCCCTCGAGCCCCTCACCGCTGCCCTGGACGATGAGAGTAAGTGGGTGCGCCAGGCCGCCGTCATATCCCTGGGGCGGATTGGCGACCGCCGCGCCGTCGAGATGCTCTTTGTTGTCTTGGGGCGCAGTGGTACCCACCGCGTCCTAGGGGATAGAGATGAGGATGTGCGCGAAGCCGCTGCCATTGCTCTGGGGCAGATTGGCGACCGCCGCGCCGTTGAGCCCCTCATCGCCGTCTTTAGGGATCCATTGGAAGAAACTTGGGGTGTGGGTGTGGGTGTGGGTGTGAGTGTGCGCATGGCCGCCGCTGTAGCCCTGGCGCAGATTGGTGACCGCCGTTTCGTCGAGGCTCTCATTGCCACCCTGGTGAAAATGGGTAAGGATAGCTATGAGCGCCTGGCCGCCGCCTACTACTCCGGGCAGCTTAGCAACCGTGGCGTCGTCGAATTGCTCATCGCCGCCCTAGGAAATAAGAAGGGAATGGCGCGCTCGTTTGTCGCCAAGACCTTGGGGCAGATTGGCGACCGTCGTTCTGTCCAGCCCCTCATCGCTGCCCTGGGAGATGGGGATTCGTTTGTGCGCGAGGCCGCCGCCAGAGCTCTGGGGCAACTGGGGGAAGGGGCATTAGCTGAGGCTGTCCTGGCTGCGCTGAAGTGTGAAGCACAGGCGGTCGTTGAGTTGGGTGATCCGCGCGCCGTCAATCCACTCATCACCGCCCTGGGGGATAGGGATGAAGATGTGCGCTGGGCTGCTACCACTGCCCTGGTGCAGATTGGGCCATCCACCGTCCAAGCCCTCACCGCCGCGTTGGGGGACGAGAATGAGTGGGTGCGCCAAGCCGCCGCCAAAGCCCTGGGGCAGATTGGATCACCCGCCGTCAAGAAGAAAGAAGCTGTAGCCTTTGTTTGTCAGCGGTGTTCTGTGCCAGTCATTACAGCAGCCGAGCGTCTTAGACGCCTAGGACGGTTGGCAAAGGAATATGGACTGACCCTAGACGAGCAAGGGAGATTAATCCAGGAGGGCGGACTAAGGGCCTTTGATTGGAAGGACTCTTTGTTTGGTGCTATGGAATACATGGCGCGCCGCGAAGCAGTGGATACCGAGATACAACGAAAGCTTGATGAAAGCTCGAAGTATTGCGGATTCAGGTGCAAGTCATGTGGTGAAATCTATTGTCTCACCTGCCTAAAGAACTACGCACCAACTCATTCAGGCACCGGAGGAAAGGCATGTTTCAAGTGCGGTGGCAGTCTTGAGTCGTTGGAAGAGTAACCGAGAGGTGACAGCAGTACTGAGAAGGGATTGATTGCTCAGTAAACGCTCAAAGGGACTGGCCTGCCTAAGTTATGGTCAGTGGGGTGGTCGCCCGCCCCATCGCCAATAATGTGGAAAACTCCCAAGGAATATCGAAAGGAGAACAACCATGAACATCGAACAAGCAAACACAGAAGTCACAGAGCGAATAATGGAGGCGCGGCCGGTGCTGGTGGGGCTGGGCAAGGCGCGGGAGGTGATCCCGGACATGCGCGATAATCTGCTGCTGCACGCCGGGCCGTCCATCACCCTTCGAGGTCAGCCTCAGAGCAAAGCCTGGGAGCGAGCCTCCGGGCCGATGCAGGGCGCGATCACCGGAGCCTTGATCTTCGAGGGGAAGGCGACAAATGAGGCGGAAGCCCAGGCCCTGGTGGAATCGGGCGAGATTGAGCTTGACGCTCCGCTTCGCGCCAGCGGGTGAACCCGGCCGTTAGGCCTACTAAAATCAGTTTGGAGGATAGACTTGACCGAATTATTTCCTATGATCCCAGCATCACCTAAACCGCTCTGGTTCTTGGGTGGAATCATCCTTCTCCTACTCACCCTTGTCGGGTTGTTCAGCTATATCGCCTATTCATCAAGGACTATACAGTTTGAGATTTCTGACGAAGGGCTGAATATCCGCGGTGGTTTTTATCGGCGGTTGATCCCAGCCGAGTCGATTATCATTGCAAAGTCGAAGCAGATCGACATCGGCAAAGAAAGCCCTTATAAACCAGTACGCAGGACTAATGGCATTGGCCTTCCTGGTTATGCTTCTGGCTGGTTCAAGCTTAGGAATGGAGATAAAGCACTTCTTTTCATAACCAATCCATCGAGCGTGGTTTATATCGCAACACGTGAGGGATATTCAGTTCTATTAAGTGTTCAGGAGACGGAGCGATTTTTGCAGTTGATTGGGAGCGTCTCAGAAGGCGCAGACTAATCTTCAGGGTTTTGTATCGGTAAAAGAACTGGAATATGCATGTCGCCAACTGATGTAAAGCCGCATAGCCACTCATTGTCGTTTTTGGGCTCTCTGGTAGTTTGCATGGTTGCTTTGCCAAGTGGTCAATTCTTTGCCACG
>CAYWWC010000423.1:0-3310 GCA_964461615.1 uncultured Anaerolineae bacterium | reverse complement strand
AGTATGTTCAGCTTTCACACTTACTCATTACCCGACACGGCCATCAGAAACCAGGTTTTTCGCTCGACAAGGCATTTGGGGATGCACCAGTACGCCCAAAATACAGCCGCTGGCTTGGCTCAGATAACAAAAACCCTGGTTTCTCTCCACATGTCGGGTAGTGAATCACGCTATTACCTTATCAGATGGAGAGAGAAACATGCCACACACCAATAAGATCGCAATCTCAGTAGCACTGTTGTTAATGGCAACTGTCTTAGTTCTGGCGGGGTGTGCTCCCAAGCCGACAGCCGAAGTGATTCGTGAGACTGTTGAGGTTACACGGGTGGTTGAGAGAGTGGTCACAGCCGTGCCGACGACAGTAGAGCTCACACCAACATCCGCTTCACCGCCCCCGCTGTCTATCTCCGTTGGCCCCTATGACAACGTTCTTGTCATTGGAATGGATGAAAGCCTTGACGGCCTGGTTGATACCCTACAGAGCGCTAGATTCACCGTGCATGGCCTGGAGGGGATATTGACCCCAGACGTTGTGTCACAATATGGGGTCATCCTATTCTGCAACCGCGCGGACTTCGGAGATGGCGAGGTTTCGCTCTTGAAGGATTGGATCCAGGCTGGCGGCGGAGCTTTGTTCCTTCACATCCTCTGGGGATCCGCGCACAACCCCTCGGGGCAGGGCTGGCGGGAGGCAGCCAATGCGGTGTTGGAGTCTGTGGCGGGCATCAGAGTAGATGACAGCGGTATCCAAGACCCAGAGAATGAAGCCAGGGAAGGCCGTCGCTTCACTGAGCAAATCCACACTACTCATCCGGCGACCGATGGGGTACAGAGAGTCGTATTCGACGACGGCGATTTCAGTGTCACTCCCATCAACCCGAATGACCCGAAAGTCACGATCCTCGTGACTGGTGAAGAAGATGCCCACAACAACTACCACCGGCAGAAACCGCCAATAGCGGTGGTTGCCGAGGCAAGTCAGGGCCGGGTCATCACCATCGGATGTAGGGCTGCATTTGCTTCGGACATCAACATGGGAGACAATCAGCTTTTTGCCCTGAGAGCAGCTGAGTGGCTTGCTCGCAGAAGATGAAAGATGACCTGACATTGATTCGTCAAATCCCGCCTCTCCTCGCCATCTCGGCCGCCAGCTTGATAGCCTCAATGAGGCTCTGGGGACTTGGCGACGCCGCTTCGCTTACGCCGCTTTGCTTACCGCCCTGCCAGGCGATGTCGAAGGCTGTCCCATGATCCACTGAAGTGCGCGCGATGGGCAGTCCCAGAGTCACCGTCAGGCTGCTTTCAAAGCCGTGCGTTTTCACGGGGATGTGCCCCTGGTCGTGGTACATGGCCACCACGGCGTCAAACTCCCCAGCGATGGCTCGGAAGAAGATGGAGTCCGCCGGGTACGGCCCCCTGGCGTCAATCCCCATGGCCTTAGCCGCCTCCACCGCCGGCCCGATCTCCTCGATCTCCTCGCGCCCCAAAAGCCCTCCCTCCCCGCCGTGCGGATTCAAGGCAGCCACGCCCAGGCGCGGCTCGACGACGCCCATCCCTGGCAGACTCTCAGCGGTGAGTTGGACGGTCTCCAACACCCGCTCCCTGGTGATAGCGTCGGCTACCTGGCGCAGGGGGAGATGTCGGGTGACGTGCACCACTCGCAAAGAGCCGGTGGCAAGCATAGTTGTGCAGCGCGGAGTGCCGGTCAGGTCGGCCAGGATCTCCGTGTGGCCGATGTAGTCGTAGCCGCCCAACTGCATGGCCTCTTTGTTGAGGGGCGCGGTAGCTATGCCCTGGACTTCGCCAGCCAGGGTCAACTCGCCCGCCCTGAGCACATACTCCACGGCCGCCTTGCCGGCCATGGCGGAAACCTCGCCCACCTTCAGCCTGGCGAGATCAATGTTGGCCAGGTCCAGCACGTCAATGCTTCCCGGCTCGAAGCGAGCAGCTTTTGCGCTAATGACGGGATGCAAGTCCACCCGCAGTCCTAGCACCTGTTTAGCCCGGGCCAAAACGCCCGCGTCCCCCACGACTAGAGGCCGGCAAAGAGCGTACATCTCCTCAAGAGCCAGGGCCTTGACCACGATCTCCGGCCCCACCCCTGCCGCATCTCCCATGGTGATAGCAACTATCGGTCGAGTGTTCATCATCTTCTTCCTATCTCCAACGAGACAGAGGCCAGCCGCTGCTCGATTGCTTCCAGAAACTCCGTCGCGTCGCAGTCAATGACCTGGACGTTCTTCTGCTCCCAGTACCGCACGTCCAGCTCGCGGGGACGGAGCTGCACGGCATAGGCCCGGCGTTTGTGGCGACCGAGGTGGCGCACCACTTCGTGGTAGAGCCGCTTGAAGTCCTTGTCGGCCAGGCCAAAGCCCAGGAAGAGGATGGTCCTGGTCGTGAAGTAGGCGCCGACCACCTTGGCGATCTCAGGCAGGCGATAGAAGACGTCGTAGTAATCGTCGCCGGTGATGACGATGGTGTCCTTCTGCTCGATGGAGCCGTGCAGCTTGATGAGCAGCACCTTCTCCTCGTCGGCGAAGGCGATGTCGGGATCCCGAACCGCTTTGACAAAAGGTTTGCGAGCCTGGCGCAGGGCTTCCTCCAACAGGTTGTCCCAGTTGGTAGTGATGACCTTGTTGAAGGGCAAGGCAGCGATAAGTTGATGGGTGCGCAGGGACGAGTATTTTGGATCGTCAATGCGGTTGATCACGTGTTGGATGAGGCTCTGGTGGCCCAACTTCAACTCGTAAGCCTGGGCCACCTCAGGCAGCCCCATCCCGCTCACGTCTTCCAACCCGGCTCGCCCCGCCAGCTCTTGGGTCAACTCCCAGCCGCTGGGCAGCCCTCCTGGCCCCATGGATATGCCCGCCCCGCAGAAGAGGACGACGTTGCCCTTCTTAATTTGCTCGATCAGTTCAAGTGGAATCTGCATCGTAAAAGTCACCTTCTTTCATTGCCGTCGCTCAATGAGGAAACCGCTTTCGCCAGCGGCAATCATATCAGCAAAGCGAGTACGAGCATCAGCTGAGGCGACTCCACGGCGCGCGGCGCTAATGTTCACCGCGCTAAGGTAGTTGGCTACTGCGTCGGCCAGTTCAGTAGCCGGGTCATCGCCCGAGTCATACAGTATCACTGCGTCAAAGCGATCGTGGCCGGTTCCAGCCAGTAGACTTCTCGCCAAGTTCGGGTTGTATTCTGCTTCCTTAGGATCGATCAAGGTCTCTTCCGAGTCGAAATCCACTAACACCACTTCTCCAACTTTTTCCCGGAGTGTGGGCCAGTTGATAGCCAATCCCATGGCTACTTGCAC
>CAYWWC010000422.1:0-3313 GCA_964461615.1 uncultured Anaerolineae bacterium | reverse complement strand
CCTTCCAACCTTGCTGCGCAATTCCGCGTCACTCGGCGCATAAGTCGGCATCTCCAGGCCCTGAAAGAGAACGGGGTCGGCTTTCCAGTTCCTTTGCTCCAAAGCCAGGAGTCCGACGAACCAGTATTTCGGCATCGAGGACTGAAAGCGCTTGTAATCCTCGTCGGTGAACCCGCTCTCGCTCTTGGCAAAGGCGGAAATGACCATCTTGCGGTCGTCTGCTCCCTTGAGCTTGCCGGCGAAAATCGTGTTGCAGTTGGTCAGTATCGGCATCGGGATCAGGCTCGGGTTCTGGCCGGTGACCATGCCTCGGAAGCCGAACTTGCGCGAGTCACGCCAGATGGTCTCCATCTGGGCCGACGTGGCGACCTTGCCCGCCTGGTCGGCCGTGGCGGTGGGAGCCAGTATCTTGTTGGCTTCCTCCAATACCACCCAGGTGGGCACGGCCTGGGCGACCAACTCGCCCTCCTGGGCCAGGACGTAAGCCCGCTCCATGTAGAGGATCAAAAAGGCCAGATTCAAGAGCATGCTCTTGGCCACTTCGGGCAGTTCCGGCGTCACGCCGGTCTCGAGCACGACCACCTTGCCCGGCGCCAGCAGGTCGTTGAGGCTGACCGAGTCCACCCGCCGGGAGTACATGGCCCCCAGCGGCCCCTCGTTGAAATGGGTCAGCCGCAGGGCGATGCCGGAAAAGGCTTCCTTGTCGCGTTCTTTCCTGGTGGCGCCCTCCAAAACCTTGATGACCCGGAAGAGCAGCCCCAGGTTGACGGCCCGGCTGCGCAGCTTGGCCAGGGCCTGGCGCTCCGGTGTCTCCAGGGCAGCCAGGGGCGTGCCAACCGGCACTGCCCGGTCGCCGCGGTCAGTGCGCACCCGGTTGACGGCGGCCTCTTCTTCTTCGCCGGCTATCGCCGCCCACATCTTGAGCGTCTCCGAGCGAGGGCTGTTCGGCTTTTCCGCGACTCTCTCGTCCGTCTCGGGGAAAAGTTGCGTGTTGTCGTCGGTCAGGACGCCGTGGGTCAGGTACAGTTCTCGTATCGCGCCGTTGAGTAGGCCCGTCTGCCGGTCGCCCAACCCGCCTACGGTCTTTAAGCTCTCGATGACGGCGTTCTTGTGCGCCGTGGGGCCGATTCGCCCGCCGACCTGCATCGGGTTCCAGGGCACGGGATTGGGGCCGCCGGGGTAGAGAGAGTAGACCTCGACCTGGCCCGGCAGGACGTGGATCAGGCCCCGGTCGGTGGTGCTCATGTCCAGGATCATGGCCGCCTGGTTGTGCTTGGTGACCAGCTCGTAGATCAACCACATGACCAGGTGCGATTTTCCCATGCCGGTGTCGCCAAACACGCCGATGTTGTGCGTGTTGGCCATGTCGATGCGCATCGGCGCTTCGTAAACCACCTCTTCTCGCTCGTAGGAGACCTGATGGCCCAGGACGATGTCGCCTGGGAGATTTGGCTCGAAACGGAACTTGGGGATGGCCTCGCGGGTGGTGTTGGCCAGGCCCTCCTCGAACAGGCCCGGCGTGACCAGCGCGGCCAGCTGCGGGGCGGTGAGCAACGTCGCGTCCCAATACAGTTCGGGTGACAGACTCAGCGGCGCTGTGCGGCGCGAGGGAGAAAAGGCCAGGCCGTGAGCCAGGATGTACGCTTGCTCGGCTTCGGTCAGCGAGCGCAGGGTCAACGGCGTGACCACGCCGTCGCCAAAGCCCCGGAAGGCACTGGCCACCAGGCTCTCCAATGCGGCCTGGCCGGCGGGCGTTCGGGCATAGATGTAGGCGTCGGTCCAGAAGGCGCCCAGCACCTGGGCAATATCGTAGAACTGCTGCTGCACCCGCAGGACTTTGGCGTACTCTTCGGCCGTCATGTCCTTGGTCTGCCAGGAGCGGGAAAAGCCAATCGAAGGCACCAGCCCGGCGGAGACACCTGTGCCGGTGCTCCGGGCAATCGCTTGCTGCCGGCTGACCGCTTCCCCTACGCCGCTTGCCTCGACGCGAGATTGGCTGCGGCTCACCGTGTCGGCCTGGCTGGTCGTATGGCCCTCGGCGTGGCTGACTGTGTGGGCCTCGGACTCGGTGACGCCGTGGCTGATGCTGCGGAAGCTGCCCCGCGCCACGCCGAAACTCTCGCCGCGCGAGACGCCGTCCGCCTGGCCTGTGGACTCGGTGACGCCGTGACTGACGCCGTGGCTCTCGCCGACGGCCAGACCGCGACTGACCGTGTGGCCGCGGCTGGTGCCAATCGTGTGGCTTTCCGACCGGCTCACCCCGGTCGCGACGCCGTGACTCTCCACGTGGCTGATGCCGTCGGCCACGCCGGCGCTTTCTACGTGGCTCAGGCCGGAGGATACGCCGTGGCTTTCTCCCCCGGACACTCCTCTGCTGACACCGTCGCTGACGCCGTGCGTCTCGCCGACGGAGCGGCCGTGGCTCAGGCCGTCAGAGACGTTGACGCCGTGCGACTCACCGACCGTCGGACCCAGGGGCGTGCTGACGCCCACCGAGTGGCCCTCGCTCAGTTGCCCGCCACTGGCTACGCTGAGGCCGTGGCCCTGGTTGGTCGGAGTAGTCATGCTTTCGTTCACCGAACCGGCCGGCAGTTGGACGGAGACGGTGGGATTCACCGGGCCGCTTTCCGATGCCGAAACCCCAGGCCCGCCGGGAATTCCTACGTTGCCACCGGCCGACCTCGTGCCTCCCGGCAGCGTGACCGTGCCGGCTGCGCCCTGTAGAACCTCGGGCGAAAGAGGGGTTGCCCCTCCGACAGCAGGGGTGTCGTGAACGCCGAACCCTCCCCCGATTGCCGTTGGCGGTGGCGTTCCGCCAAAGGGATTGGGGTTGTAGTCCTTCACAAAATCAACCAGTTGACCAATCTCGGCTTCTTCACCACCCGGGGACACGACAGCCGGCGCCGCACCATCGCCGGTCGGCATGGGCTGGCCGGTGATGGCGGCCAGGGCCTCCGGTGAGGTGTTGGGGTGCGTCTCGCCGGTCGTGACCGTCGTCGCCGGCGTCGACCAGCTTTCCGTCGCCGGTGGGTTGGCCGGGTCGGCAAAGCTGGCCCCGTGTGTCTCACCAACCGTCCTGCTCCCGGCTGGTAAACTCGCGCTTCCCCCGTGCGAGACGCCCTCGGTGTGGCTGAGACCATGACTCTCCACGTCGCTGATCCCGTGACTGACGCCGCGCGATTCGCCCTGGTTCCAGCCGGAGGCGATGCCATCGGATACGCCCGACGAAATGCCGTCCGCAACGCTGCGGCTCTCCACGTGGCTGACCCCATCGGCAACGCCGTGGCTGTCTACGCGGCTGACCCCGGTAGCT
>CAYWWC010000421.1:0-3339 GCA_964461615.1 uncultured Anaerolineae bacterium | reverse complement strand
TCCCGGTTTCCTTTCAGTTTTTCCAGGCGATTTGCCGGTGGGATACGCAAGTCATTCAAGGTCACAGCACGGTTCAGCATTCGCAGTTTGCGCAAGGCGACTTGCTGAATATCGTGTGGCAACTTCCGGGAGCGCTGTCGGGAAAAGATCTCTTCAGTTTCTTTGCACTTGAAGGATCTGATCACAGATGGATTATATAGCGCAATACGTTAAACGTCAAGCGTAACACAGGGCAATACCACGACATCCTTCTTGCCTCCGCGCCGCCATTGCGGTAGGACGGCCAGTTACCCAACCATTAGTGTCAACTTAAGCTCTGAGCCCCGTCCCCGGGGCGGCCCGAGGACGGGCCTTTGAGCCTTAAGTTGACACTAATTCTATCCCTTCAGGCCCGTGTAGGCGATGCCCTCGGTGAACTGTTTCTGGGTGACGAAATACAAGATCAGGACGGGCAAGATGGTGATGACCGAGCCCGCCATTTGCAGGTGGAAGTGCGCGCCGGCTTCGTCCAGAAAGGCCATCAGCCCGGCGGAGATCGGGCGCCACTCCGCCGTGTTGGTCACGAGCATCGGCCAGGCCAGTGCATTCCAGGCTCCAATGAAGCCAAAGATCACGATGGTCATCAATGCCGCTCGCGAGATCGGCAACACCACCTGGACCAAGTAGCGCACGTGCCCGGCGCCATCAATCTGCGCCGAGTCCCACAGTTCGTGGGGAATCTGCGCGAAGAACTGCCGCAACAAAAAGATGCTGATGGCGCTGGCCATGAAGGGGACAGTGAGCGCGGGCCAATTGTTAACCCAGGCAATCGGGCCGATACGCCCCAACCAGGTGACGGTGATGAAGTTGGGAATCCACCTGAGGGCCTCCGGTAGCATCAGCGTGGACAGCAGGAGCGTGAACAGGAAATCCTTGGCCGGGAACTCCATACGGGCAAAGGCATAGGCGGCCAATGTACAGAAGACAAGCTGCCCGCTGACGGTGATCGCGGTAATGATGACGCTGTTGACAAAGTACTCGGAGAACTTGGCATCCTTCCACGCCTCTGTATAATTGCTCCACTGGGGCGCTTTTGGGAGAATGGACCGGCCCGTGGCCTCGCCCAGAGTCATCAGGGAGGTGCTAATCATCCAGAGAAAGGGCACGATGACGACGACGACCCCGGCTGCCAGGATCACGTAAGTGAGCACCCGCCCGATATCTATGCGGCGTGGTTTGGCAGAAACATTGTTAGCCATAGAACACCCTCTCTTGAGCGATGCGATTGTTGACCACTGTCAGGATCAGAACCAGGCCCAGTAGCACGAGAGCCAACGACGAGGCGTAGCCGTAGCGGGTGTTGCGGAAGAACTCTTGAAAGATGGCCACGCTGGCCGTATCGGTTGTGCCCAGCGCTGCTCCGCTGCGCAGCACCCACACGTGGTTGAAGGCCTTGAACGTGCCGATGACAGACATCAGCGTCAGGAAGTAGATGGTGGGGGATAACAAGGGGAGAGTGATGTGGCGGAACTGGGCTCCGCGCCCTGCGCCGTCAATCGCCGCGGCCTCGTAGAGCTCGCTAGGAATACTGCCTAGCCCGGCCAGGAAGATGACCGTATCATAGCCCACGTAGGTCCAAACGTTGTAGATAATGATGACGGCCAGAGCCAGGCTTGGTCCCGCCGCCCACCCAGGCAGGGTGATCCCAGAACCCGCGAGCATCTGAAAGATGCCGGTGGGTTCATCCAGCCAACGCAGCGACTCTGCCCCGAATAGCCCGATCAACATGTTGATGGGAGCATTGGCCCGCCCGGAGAATAACACCCGAAAGATCGCCGCTGATGCTACGGGAGGCGTGATGTAGGGCAAAAAGTAAACCACGCGAAAGAAACCCTTGGCCTTGATGTTCTGAAAGAGCAAGGTGGCCAGGATGAGCGAGATGCCCAACTGGAAAGGCACTGTGCCGGCAGAGTAGTAGACGGTCACTTGCAGGCCCTTCCACCAATTCTTGTCACCGGCCGCGATGACGCGCGGCAACTCGCCGATCAACACCCACGCGCCCACCATCAGCATCGCCGCCGCCCCCAGACGCAGCAGTGTGGCAGTCATCGTCGGGCGATGGCTGGCGCTGCGCCACACCCGCCAAGCGACGAGTAAGAGCACGAAGCCCGCGCTGATGGTCACTACCTGCGACCAGATCGCCAGTTGCTCGCCTTCGACCAGGGCTTCGGCGTAGGCGGCCTGGATCTCAGTCCACGTCAGCCAGCCCAGAATGAGGCCGGCTCCCACCAACAAGAAGATTGAGAGGAACGACGTGTAGTAGGCGGCGTTGCGCGGGCTGCGGGTTAAGAAGCGATTCACCACGAAAGCCAGCCCCAGGCCCAGCGCCAAAACCAGCAGCGACGAGCGTAAGGCCGACTGCACCGTCGGCGCTCGCCAGGCCTCACCCAGAAGTCGCAGGAAGAGCTCTCGAGTGCGCTCAAGTCCCTTGACCTTCTCTCCGACGTCCAACACCTCAGGCAGCAAATAGATACAGAAGCGCACGAACTGGACCAGGCCGCCCGCCGTCACTATGGCTGGCACCAACCATAGCCACGGCTTGTCCCCGTGCTCGCGGGCTGTGCGCCGCGTTTGCAACAGGGCGCGTATAGCCAGCGCAAGAAAGATGACAACCAGCCAGAAGGCCACCACGTAGGCCAGATTATCGAGCGCCTTGACGTAGTTAGCCAGACCCCGGTACGCGCCGGGGATGATGCGCCACCGGTGCAGGCTGACGTAGGCGGCAAAACCAATGGGGAACAGTCCAAAGATACCGATGATGAGGAACGCGGGCAGGAGAAAAACGTACGCTGTCAGGGCTTCTTTCAAGCGCCGCCATCGGCGTCCCGTGAATATGCCGGGGCGGGGAGTCGTACGTTGCTCGACGATGGCCATACCTCCCCCTTCGAAGATACTTTCAAGCTCATATTACAGCACCAAGCGTATTATATCAGAAAAAGCCAGCCTAGTCAAACCAGGTTATCTCATATTTTGCGCCAAATTGTGATCTGGGGCTTGAAAACCCGCTCGAAATCACCCTTCGACAGGCTCAGGATGATTTCTCGCTAGACACCCCCGGACTTTTGGGATGTTTTGAATTCTGGAGGTTTCTAACCTTCTCCATTATTGCCATTCAGCTGGTGTCCACAGGTGGCGCTTGATGCGGAAGGTTACCTCACCCTCATCAGGACACGAAACCAACGTCCCTTCCGCCGCAGGCCCATCATACAGCCCACTCGTCATCCGGCTAGTAGACGCTAGTTTCGCCGGGCACACCAGCGAGTCAGGCAGCGGGCTCATCGCAAGTACTTGCTCCTTTGA
>CAYWWC010000420.1:0-3346 GCA_964461615.1 uncultured Anaerolineae bacterium | reverse complement strand
TACTCTCTCTCTGTTGCTGCCTGAACCTGCTACTCTTGGGGACGGTAGTGCTGCTTGCGCCCCAGCTAGATGAGTTCCTGGCCGACTATACGCCAACCCCCGTGCCCGTTGTTACCCCCACGCCCGCGCCTGTGGCCGCGCCTGTGGCTGCGCCTATGGCTCCGGTCGAGCGCTCCATTGAACAGCTTCTGGCTGAAACCTCGATTCCGGAACGGGACCTCGTGGCTCTCACCGCTCGCCTGAGGAAGCTGGACCAACCCATCCCCGTGGTGGTAAGTGATACCCCACCCAACTACGCCGTGGGTGACAAAGATGTCTTTTGGGTAGGGAACGTAGATACCAAAGTGAACTATCGCACCACGGCCACCCTGGGCTACGTGACGCCTCACCTATACCTGTGGGTGGAGGAAGGCTCCAGTTTCGATCAAGAGGCCCTGAAAAGATCGGCCGAGCGTTTCGAAAGCCAAATCTATTCCACCAACCGGCAGTTCTTCGGAAGCGAGTGGACGCCGGGTGTAGACAATGACCCCCACATTCACGTACTCCAGACCAGTGGACTGGGATCCGCGGTAAATGGATACTACTTGGACACCGATGAGTACTCCAGACTGGTCAACCCCTACTCCAATGAGCGAGAGATGTTCTACATCAACTCGGACAATTTGCAGCCGGGCACGGACTCGTACGAGAGCGTCCTGGCTCACGAGTTCCAGCACATGATCCACTGGGCGGTTGATCGTGATGAGGATACCTGGGTCAACGAGGGCTTCTCGGAGTTGGCTTCTTATCTCAACGGCTATGCTGTGAGAGGGATTGATCACGCTTTCAGCAGCAATCCCGATACTCAACTCACGTCTTGGCCTGATCCTGGCCAGACATCGTCTAGCTACGGGGCTAGCTTTCTTTTCGTAGCCTATTTCCTGGAGCGCTTCGGCGATCAAGCCCTGCGCAGAGTGGTTTCGCACCAGGCAAATGGCGCGGCTGGCTTCGAGGCCATTCTTGCTGAGCAGGGGCTAACCTTCGAGGACGTCTTCGCTGACTGGCTGATCGCCAACTACGTTGACAATGTCGAGCTAGCAGATGGTCACTACGGTTATCGCGACCTGGCCGTCGGCCCAGCTTATCTCGACCAGATCCATACTGACTACCCTGCCCAGCGCTCCACCACCGTCCACCAGTATGGGGCGGACTACATCGAGTTGCGAGGGGAGGGAGACCTGGCCCTCACATTCGCTGGCTCAACGCAGGTGAAGCTGGTTCCCAACGATTCTCACAGTGGAAAGCACCTCTGGTGGTCCAATCGCGGCGACAACAGTAATATGACTCTGACCCGAGCTTTTGACTTGACGGGGCTGTCGCAAGCCACCCTGAAAGCCTGGCTCTGGTATGACATCGAGCAGGACTGGGACTACGCCTACATTGAGGCTTCGACCGACGGAGGGCAGACCTGGGATATCCTGAAAGGTCAGTACACTACCGACTCCAATCCCAACGGCAACAGCTTTGGCCAGGCCTACACGGGGCAATCGCAGGTTGCCGCCGATGAGCCCCCCGGCTGGGTTGAGGAGCAGATTGATCTAACCCCCTACGTTGGTCAGGAGATTCTGCTGCGGTTTGAATACATCACCGACGGCGCCGTGAACCAGGTTGGCTTCTGCGTAGATGACATCACCATCCCCGAACTGGGCTACTATGATGACGCCGAGAGCGACGAACAGTGGGCGGCCGAAGGATTCATCCGCACTGACAACATCTTGCCTCAGCGGTTCCTGGTGCAGCTCATCGTCCTCGGCTCAGAAGTGAGCGTGCGGCGCATGGAGCTGGACGAGGCCCAGACCGGCCGCCTGGTGGTGGAGGGCCTGGGGAAGCGGGTAGAAGGAGCCGTGCTGGTCGTCTCAGGTCTGGCCCCAGTCACCACTGAACTGGCCAGCTACGAATACTCCATCGAGCTTGCTCACTGATAGCTTCTTCGATGATGCGTTCGCGGATGAGCCTCTGCGTTTCTTCTCTTCATTATTCGGGGGGTAGAAACAGTACAGTCCGTCCTTCCCAGCCTCTGGCGCCGAACCGCTGCACACCCGGCCACCATCCGTCGCGCACTCTGCAGCCGCAAATTTGTCCCCCTGAGCTATTAAACCCTAGCCATTCTCCTCCTCGTCCCCATCCCCGGAGTCAGGCCTCGCTGACATCCCTACTCCTGGCCCTTGGCCCCTTGGAATCACTGCGCAAGCCCACACTGATATTCATACTTGACAGGAGATGAAAACTGTGGTATAATATATGTAATTCAGAACTTCTGAATATCTAAAGATTATTGTGAGTATGTAATGATGGCCCATCGCCAGAGAAGCACCCTAGTAGCTGATATCACCCAGGAACTCCGTCAGATGATTTTGACGGGGAAGGTCCAGCCAGGGGAGTTCTTGCCTTCGCGGAAAGATTTGGCCGCCCAACTCGGTGTAGGGCTCTCAACTGTCCACGAGGCGATCCAGGTTTTGACCGCGGTGGGGATGATAGAGTCTCATCCAGGGAAGGGAACTTGGGTGCGGCATGATGCATTGGATACTCTGATCCATCCTGCTGTGGTTAACACCCGGCTGGGCGAGCTAAATGCCCGAGAGGTCTACGAAGCCCGCTCGGTGATCGAGGTTGCCTTGACCGAGTCTGCTGCTCAACGGGCAACCCCTGAGGACATCGAGCGGATTTGGGATGCTCTAAAGGCTATGGAAGCGACAGTTGAGAATGAGGAGGCCTTTGTGGAAGCGGATTTAGAGTTCCACCTGGCGGTGGCCAAGGCCGGCCACAACGACCTGCTGGAGCAGTTCTATCACCTGGCGCGCAAATTGCTCTCAGAAGCTATCACCAAGATGGTCAAGCTACCAAAGGTGAAGGACGAGTCTATCCGCTTTCAGAGAGCGATCGCTGAGGCTATCGAGCAACGTGATGTTCACAAAGCTCGACAGGCTGCTCTCGACCACTGGCTGTACATCGGCCATGTGCTTGACGGAGTTACTGGGCCTGAATAGGGCGGTCATTAGCCCTGGTTGTTTTGACTCTATACCTGGATGTGGATACAATGGTAGCAGTCAAGACAGCGGGGGGCAAGAGATGGGAAAGCAACCACGTCATCGTCCACAACACCGGTTTCCCAGATGCCCAAGTGGAAGGAGGTGATGGAAGCCTATAAACATGACGCGACTAATCCATCTGAGCTGGCTGTGGGATTAGGCGCCCCTGGGCACCTCGGATAACACCAAAAAACAAAAACTTGGAGGAAAAAGGAAATGACTAAGGAGTCGTTCAAAAACAACTTCGTACTTTTACAATCCAATCACGGTGGTGCCAA
>CAYWWC010000419.1:0-3356 GCA_964461615.1 uncultured Anaerolineae bacterium | reverse complement strand
GTGGGCATCGTCAGCGCCGGCATGTACCTGCCAGAGCCGGTACTGACTGCGGCCGACATCGCCGAGCAGAGCGGCCTGCCCGAATGGGTGGTTCGCGACAAGCTGGGCATCAACCAGAAACGCATGGCCGGCCCGGACGACCATCCCAACCAGATGGCAATCTGGGCGGCTCGGGACTGCCTGTCTAAATGCGACATCCCGCCGGAGGAGATTGACGTGGTGCTCTGCACCACCGAGGAGTGGAAAGAGTACATCCAGTGGACGGCGGGCATTGACCTGGCGTATGAGATCGGCGCCACGCGGGCCTGGGGCATTGACCTGCACATGCGCTGCTGCACCACCATCAGCGCGCTCAAGATGGCCAAAGACATGATGGTGGCCGATCCCGACGTCAACACCGTGCTTATCGGCGGCGGCTATCGCGTCGGGGACCTGGTCAACCTGAAAAACACCCGCACCTCGTTCATGTTCAACATCGGCGCGGGCGCGGGCGCGCTGCTGCTGCGCAAGAACTGGCCGCGCAACCACGTGCTGGGCGCGCACCTGATGACCGACGGCTCCATGAGCAGGCACATCCTCGTGCCCGCCAGCGGCACCGTCCAGTTCCCCACCGACGAGGCTGTGGCCCAGGGGTTGTTCTACGTTGATCTGCTGGAACCCGATGCCATGAAAGAGCGGCTTAACGCGGTCTCGATGGACAACTGGATGCACTGCATTGACGAGGCGCTGCGCAAGAGCAAGGGCGACCACGCGGGTCGCCCCTACACGCGAGATGATCTCGACTTTCTCAACATGATCCTCATCAAACCGTCGGCTTATCGCGATATGCTCCAGCGGCTGGGCCTCACGGAGGAGCAAAGCGTTTACAATGCCGACTACGGCCACATCGGCGAGCAGGACAGCATCATCAACATCATTGAGGGGATGAAACAGGGCCGGCTCAAAGACGGCGACCTGATGATCATCGTTGGGGCAGGCGTCGGGTACGTATGGGGCGCGGCGTGCGTGCGGTGGGGTACGTGAAGTGTCAAACGTGAAGTGTCAAGCGTGATCCAGCAATTCCCGTTATGGGGTTCGTAGTAACGACTTCAGTCGTTTGGGCCGCGTAATCAGCGACTAAAGTCGCCACTACGATACCATATCACGCGGCGATGATGCTAAAACGGGAATTGCTGAGCGTGATCTGAGTCTTCAAGTTTGACGTTTCACGCTTCTCGTAGTAAACTAGCAACCGTCCGTAAGGACGAACAAAAAAACCAAAGGAGGCAAACTCAATGATAGACTTCACATTCACCGAAGAGCAGGAATTGTTCCGACAGGCGGCTCGCGAATTCGCCGAAGCCGTGGTCGCGCCCAAGGTTCCCGAAATGGAGGAAACCGGTAAGGTCAGCGACGAGGTTGTCAAGGCTCTGGGTGAGGCCGAAATGATGGCCATCACCATCCCAGAGGAGTATGGCGGCCTGGGATTGGGCTACATGGCCCGCCTCATCGCCCTGGAGGAGATCGGCCGGGTTTCGGTGGCGACGGCCATGATGCTCCAGGTCTTTGCCCTGGGCATCGAGCCGATTATCAGCTTCGGCAGCGAGGAGCAGAAGAAGAAATACCTGCCCGGACTGGCAACGGGGGAACGGCTGGCCACGGTGGCTGTAACCGAGCCGACCGGAGGTTCTGATGTCAAGGGCGGTCGCACGGCTTACAAGAAGGATGGCGACGCCGCTTCATCACATGACGTCGCGGCCGCTTCATCACATGTACGTAGCGGCTACATCATCAACGGCCGCAAATGCTTCATCACCAATTCCCACATCGCCGACACCATCACCGTTCTGGCCAAGGACGAGGAGAATCCCGATGCTTTCAGCACTTTCATCGTCGAAGGGGGGATGGAGGGATTCAAGCCTGGGCATAGAGAGCACAAAGTGGGCATGCGCGGCTGCAATACCGGCGAGCTGATTTTTGAGAATTGCCGGGTTCCCGGTGAAAACCTGCTGGGGCCAGAGGGCAAGGGCATGCGGGTGGCTATGGCCGCCATCGGCGGCGTCGGCAGGGGCGGCATGGTCGGTTGCGCCCTGGGGCTGCACACCGCCTGCCTGGAAGCGTCCGTGAAGTTTGCCAATGAACGGGTTCTGTACGGAAAACCGATCAGCCGACTGCAAACGATCCAAAATAAGCTGGCGGAGATGAAGGTTGATCTGGATGCAGGGCGTCTGCTGGGGTATCGAGCGGCAGCGACGCAGGATCAAGGCCAACGGTCGAGCAACGAATTCGCCGTGGCAAAGTATTTCACCACGGAAGCAGCGCAGAAAGCGGCCAAGATGGCCGTTGACATCCACGGCGGCTATGGCTGCATGGAAGAGTTCGCCGTCACCCGCTATTGGCGCGATGCTGCTGTTCTGGGCCCATCGGCTGGCACTTCCGACATCATGAAGGTCATCATCGCTCGCTGGGTGCTTAAGTAAGTAAAACGTGAAGAGTGAAACGTAAGGATGCTCAACATCGTCGTATGTGTTAAAGCGGTCCCTGATCCCAAAGAGGCCGACAAAATACGAATAGATCCCGTCACCAAAACCCTCGCCAGGGCAGATGTCCCGCTGGTGCTGAATCCGTTGGACAAGAACGCAATGGAAGCAGCGCTTCAGCTTAAGGAGCGGGTTGAGGCGCACATAGCGGTGCTTAGCATGGGCCCTACCCAAGCTGGTAAGATCGTCAGGGAGTGTCTGGCCCTGGGCGCTGACCAGGGATTCCTGCTGTCCGATCGGGCTTTCGCTGGCGCCGATGCCTACGCCACGGCGTACACCCTGGCCAAAGGCATAGAGAAGATCGGGGCGTATGATGTGGTCTTGTGCGGCATGGCCAGCAGCGACGGCAGTACGGAGTTGGTCGGCCCGGAACTCGCAACGTTCCTGGGGATTCCCGTGGTGACTATGGTGCAAGAGATGGTCGAGTTTGGCGGTGAGTGGTGGAAAGTGAAAGCCAGTCTGGAAAATGGATACCGCCTGATGCGGGTGAACCTGCCGGCCGTGTTTACGGTAACTAGAGAGCTGAACGCCCCGCGAACTCTCAGCTTCTCAGGGATCATCAAGGCTAGAAAAAAGGAAATCACCCAGTGGGGAGCCAATGAACTTGGTGTCTCGGAAGAGTCGGTGGGCCTAACAGGGTCACCCACCATTGTCTCCAAGATGTCGACCAGAGAGAGCCGGCGGGAAGCTGAGATCATCTCCGGCACGAGGGAAGAGAAAGCCGAGCGGCTGATTCAAAAACTGGCTGAGGCGGGCGTGATATAGAGAATGATTGGGGAGCCATCCAGGAGGACGGCGAAACTCCTACCCCTGGTAGGGGGAGGTTGGGAGGGGGTG
>CAYWWC010000418.1:0-3358 GCA_964461615.1 uncultured Anaerolineae bacterium | reverse complement strand
TCGTGCAATTCGTGGCAAATTTCTCAGCTTGACCCTGCGAAATCCTAAAGAGCCCCCGGTTATTTCTCAAAGCGATGCAGCGCAAAATGTTACTGCCATTGGGCAGTGAGCCCGCCTCGGGAAGATGAAGGTGCATCGGATTCTTAACGATTGCCAAATCATGATTGCCTCCTCCAATGACAAACGGTTGCCCGCTTCGTCAGGGACGAAGCTGCAACCGTGATGCTCCGCGGTACCACCCTGTTTGGCCATCATGATGATAGGCCCTCTCTCCGGCGGCCACCCCTTCAGATGCAGGGTCATTCAGTTTTCCCAGAAGCGCCGGCTGAGTAGGCTCGGAGCACAGTGAAGAGCCGTATCGAAGCCAAGCGGGGCAATCGAGCACAGCCGCTCACTTGGTTTCGATACGCCTGCGGCTACTCAACCGGCGCTCGCTCGCCTCCAGGCCGGGGACTGAATGATCCTATATCGGGCGGCTTACCAGTTGCCCCGCTAACGGTGGGCGTCCGGAACGAACTACTCTGGCAGATAGCTATCAGCTATTGGCCATTTCCCTCGTCGGCTCAGGAGCGAACTTCAGCGGGCTTCCTCTGGGCGGGGCTCTCAGTCTACGACCCCGCCTCCCTGGCGGTCTCCCCCCGCCTACTCCTCTCCGTCACAGCCTTTCACAACAAGTGGTACAGATTATAGCACTAAAGCCGGATTCTGACAAGTATCCATCCGTAGGCAGATTAAACAGACCGCCAGGGGCTTCCCTCAGCAGCTTATTCTATTTGGGCAACTCAGGGATTACCACTTCACATCCTCCAGACAGGTCTCAAAAGACGGTTGTCTGTTCTCCCTTTGCCCGACATGCTTGTGATGCGGAAAGTTTGCAAGATGAGTGCTGGCCATCTCCTCCAAAGAGACGAGAGCTTCCCGCGTCTTCCCGATCACCTCGGCCCAGTGGCGCCACAATGATGTAATCCTCGTGCATCTTCCAGTCGGCATCGTCGGGCAGACCCTCGGCATCTAGCTCGGCCAGGGTGATCTGAAATTTCTCTTCAAAATGTTTGACTTTGCTCTCCGCAAGGAAGAGCCTCTTGCGCAGGTTTGACAGTCGGATAGCTATTCCGTAGCTGATAATGGCCGCCCTTTCGCCCTGAGGGAGAGAGGAAAAGAGGCCCTCAATAGCCTGAGGTGTAAAGGTCATTACGGTCATTTTGTCTCCCTTCAGCTCTACTCTGTCTTCCAGCTCAAATCACCGCCAACGGTTACCTCGACAATGTTAAATTCCGCTAGAAACCAGGTTTTTTGCACCACAAGCAGAGAGAGGCACCTGTTCCAGGCACGTTCTCTGGCCAGAAACCTACCTGTCCAGAGAAAAACCTGGTTTCTTTGTAGACATATGTTCAATCTAACATTGTCCAGTTACAATATGCATTGCATTATACCACCCCCGCCCGCGTTTGGCAAATAGAGACGCCGCGCTCCTGCATCCGCTAGTCCGCTCCCCATCCGTTGACAGACAGTGCAATAAAAAAAGCCACCAGGGGTTTCCCCCCCGGCGGCTCCTCCGGGACATATCTTCACTATTCAATGTCAAATAGCTCTATCTCGGTAATCATCTCAAAGTGCCGTTTATTGAAAGTGGCCAGCTTCACATTCAAGATTTGAGCAGTGCCCGCGATTATAGCGTCTGGCGTCTCCAACTTGCGCGCCCTGTATTTGTAGCGCAGTTTGCCGCTGACCACTGCTACGTTGCCATCCACGTCCACACGCGTCAGAAAGGAGAGCAACGCGGCTATCCGGGCATCCTCGCGTTCATTCCGGCTGCCCGAATATAGCTCCGTCTCGGTGATAGTCGAGAAATAAGCCTTTATGTCGCCATTCTTTATCTCGTCAATCAGACGGCGAACCACAGGGGAACCACGAAGGTACTCTATCAGGACGTCGGTATCAATTAAGATCTCAGCGCGGGCTTGTTCTTCATCACCTCTCTCGGCCATCTATGATCTCCATTCGCCCCTGCCACTCGGCCCGAAGCTTGCGGACGTGTTCCACGCTGCTTTCTATGTCCTCACGGTCGGCCCACATCCCGAAGGCTTCCTTGGCCAGGGCAGAGCGGGAATCAACTTGCTTCCTCAAGATCAGATAGCCTCCAGGACTCACCTCGGCCCGCAGCGTTTCCCCCTCTGTCAAGGAGAGACTTTTCCACAACCCCGGTGGTATCAAAATTCGAAATCCCTTTCCCACCGTTACTACATTAACCATAACTCTTCCCCCTTAGACATTTCCGAATTTATTTAGATTATACCACCCCCGCCCGCGTTTGGCAAATAGAGTCGCCTGCGCCCCTCGACAGCCCTTCGACAAAGCCTGTCCTGAGTTTATCGAAGGGCTCAGGATGGCAGCTCAGGGCAGGCTCAGGACGAGGTCCGCTGTATATCTGTTACCGCAATAAAAAAAGCCACCAGGGGTTTCCTCCCGGTGGCTTTCAATCAGCGGTTTCTCCCTCCTGGCTAGAGGATCACTTTATCTCAAAGGGCGCTACCACTTGAATGTCTGACATAGGATAATGACGTGTATTCCTGGTAATCAAGGTGGACTGGTGAACAAGAACGGTGGCGGCGATCAGCGCATCAGGTAAGGCCATCCCATGACTCCGCCCATATAAGGCGCGATACTCGCCCGACTTTCTGGCTATGACGCCGTTGACATTCAGCCTGGTGAGGGCCTCAAATAGGGCCAGTGTCCTGGCCTCCTCGCCTGGCTGCACATTGGAATAGATCTCAGCCTCGCTGACTACCGAAAAACACACCTCTGCCCCATCAAGGATAAGGGAATCAATGAAATCTAATGCACCTCTATATCCTCTCAAATGGTCAATGAGCACATCGGAATCAATGATGTAGCTACTCGATTCCCAGTCTCGCTGTTCGCTCATCCCATTCCTCACGAAGCTTGTTCACCATGTCAACGCTGTCCCCTCCCAGGTCATCCCTGCTCTTCCAGACGCCGAAGCTCTGGCGAAGCAGCCGTCTTGCTTCCGCTATCCTCCGCGCCTCTGAAAGATACTTCCTCAGAGCCTTTTGCAACAAGCTTTCGGGGGGGATGCCTTCTTGGGCGCTTAACTCGACCAACTCCCGCCACTCCGCATTGGGGACGGAGACCTGTTGAACGGCTGCCCTGCTCATTTGCTGTCTCCTTTCACGTTTATACAGTTCTATTATACCACCCCCGCCCGCGTTTGGCAAATAGGGCCACCCGCTTCTGTTCGCTGAAGGTCTCTTCTTGTTCGCTGGAGGTCTCCTGACCGAAGCGGCAAGGGGCTACGGTCAGGAGACCTTGCCCAACCTCGCGACCTGCGCAAGAGGCT
>CAYWWC010000417.1:0-3363 GCA_964461615.1 uncultured Anaerolineae bacterium | reverse complement strand
CTGCTGTGGCTGATCCCACAGACCTTGAAGTTTCGGCGAGAGCACCGCTTCACTATGGCCAAGCGAGTGCAGGACGTGGCCCTGGACTTCCAGGAGCGCATCATTGAGGCCGCACTAAACGATGCCGAACATCAGGACGACCGCCTGGCCCAGGCCGACATAGATTTGACCAAACTGCGCTTCTACCTGCGACTGTGCAAGGATCTGGAACTGCTCTCGCTGGGCCAGTACGAGCACGTCTCACGGATGGCGGTGGAGATCGGCAACTTGCTGGGGGGTTGGCGCAAGAAGTTTATAGGGACAGGCCAAAAGAAGCCGTGTGCTGCGTGGCGGCTCGTGGAACAACAATCAGAACAACGCCCGCTGCGCCTACCGCAACAGGAACACCCCAGATAACCGTAACAACAACATCGGGTTTCGGGTGGCGGCTTCCCACGGCGTTTCAACCTGGCCGGAAATGCCACGGGTTTACGGACGCGTGGCCGAGGCCACCAAAGGAGAGCTGGCGCGGCCTGTTCCTGGCTGGGGGCAACCCCAGGCAAATATAGAAGAGCCCCGCCCCCTGTGGTAGGCCAAGAGGCCGAAGCCTGGGGCGGGGCAACGTTTTGAAACACGGAAGCACGGATGGCACGGAATTTACGGAACGTTCTCATTCTGATGTCCGACACCGGTGGCGGGCACCGCAGCGCGGCCGAGGCCATCGCCGAGGGGCTGGAGCACATCAGGCCAGGCGAGTTCGAGGTGCAGCTCCTCGATTTCATCGCCGACTGCACCCCCTTCCCCCTGAACCGCGCCGGACAGTTGTATCGCCCCGCTGTCACTTACGGTGGCCCGCTGTGGGGCTGGTTTTGGCGCGTGAACGACGGCCACAGGCGGATGGCGATTCTCCTGAAGCTGTTCACCCCCTGGGCCAGGAGTAGGCTGACCCAACAACTTCGCCAGACGATGCCGAGGGCCGTTGTCTCCGTCCACTCCCTTAGCAACCATCTGGCAGTGCAGGCTGTGAGAGGGCTAGACCAGCCCATCCCTGTGATCACCCTGGTCACCGACTTGCGGCGGGCTTACGCCTCCTGGTTCTGCCCCGATGTGGACCTCTGCATCGTCCCCAGCGATACCGTTCGCCAAAAGGCCCTGGCCTGTGGCTTATCACCGCAGAAGATCAAAGTGGTGGGGCTGCCGGTGAGCTTGAAGTTTGGACAGGAATCAGGGGGAAAAAGCAAATGGAAAGAGAAGCTAGGATTACAGCCTGACCTGCCAGCCCTGCTCCTGGTGGGGGGCGGCGAGGGGATGGGCAGAGTCTTCCCCATCGCCAGAGCCATCGCCGAGGCACACCTGCCAGCCCAACTCCTGGTGGTAGCCGGTCGCAACGAATCGTTGAGACGGCTGCTCGAAAGCGTGGTCTGGGAGATCCCGGCCACGGTCTTCGGTTTTGCGGACAACATGCCGGAGTTGATGGCCGCCGCCGAGGTCATCGTCACCAAGGCCGGGCCGGCTACCATCAGCGAGGCCATCGCCTGCGGGCTGCCCATCATCATCAGCGGGGCCATCCCTTATCAGGAGGACCTCAACGCTGCCTACGTCGTGGAAACCGGCGTGGGGCAGTTGGCCGATGATTCGGGGGAGATAGTCAGCCTCTTGCGGGAATGGCTGCAGCCAGGAAACGGAGAGCTAAGTCGAATGGCCAGCAACGCGCGCCGCCTGGCACGACCGGAAACAACTTTGGAAGTCGCTCGTTTAATCGCTGATCTCTGCTAGTTAGAGGTCGGAGCTTCCCCCCCAGGGTTGGGGGGGATTGAGGGGGGGCGGGTCGTTGGAAAATGGAACTTCCCCCAACTCGAAACCCGAAACTCAAAACTCGAAACTCATTCTGGGGGGGCGATGATCGAGATAGAAGAAGCGCGCCAATATTACACCGACTCCGATGCAGCCCACGACTTCGACCATGTGCTGCGAGTGCTGGCCCTGGCTGAGCGCATCGGCCAGGCCGAAGGCGCCGCGCTGGAGATTGCGCGGGCGGCCGCGCTCCTCCACGATGTGGCTCGGGCCGAGGAGGAGCGCACCGGAGCTTGCCACGCCAGGATGGGGGCCAAACGGGCCCGGCAAATCCTGGCCATCCACCCCGCCGACAAGGTCGAGGCCGTGGCCCAGGCCATCGCCTCCCACCGCTTCCGCAGCAATGACGTCGTCCCCCAGACACTGGAAGCCAAGGTCCTCTACGATGCCGACAAACTGGACGCCATTGGAGCCATCGGCATCGCCCGCGCCTACGCCCTGGCCGGCAGACGAGGCCAGCGGCTCTGGGCGAAAACCCCGTCCGGCTCGCTGGCTGAATCACAGTCCACCGATCATACCCCGGTTCACGAGTTCACCTTCAAGCTCTCCCGGCTCAAGGACGCACTCTTCACCGCCACCGCCCGCCAGATAGCCGAGGACCGCCATCGCTACTTGGTCGAGTTCTTCGCCCGCCTGGAGGAGGAAGTGCATGGAAAACGATGAACCATAGAACGAGGATTCGGACCTCATTGTATCTCCGCGAATTCGATTGAAACCGCTTGAAAATTTTAAGGTTTGATTAGGGAAATTTTAAGGTTTCCTCCCGTTTTTTGCTTGCTTGCTCAAACGAAAGCCTGTATAATACTGGTGGTGCAACTCTTGGAGTAGAGGTGCAGGAGCCCAATTGAGGAAGGCGAGGTTACTCCTTAGAGAGCCTCCGGGAGGCCTCGCCTTCCCCCCTTACTTTGAGAGCCTCGTTCAGCCTGCTGTTCCTAACTTGGTCAGGAAGTCGCCGCAGTAAGTGACATCCTCAACTCAGCTTGACAAATCAGCTAAAAGATTGTATAATTGTTGTAGTGTCCGGGTAGATGCATTGTATTAAAGAAGGTCACGCTGTTCTAGGCTAGAGCAATATGGGTTTATCTATCAATTAATAGGAGATTGGCGAGATGGGAGAACCAAACGATAGGCTGACTCTACTCAATGCCAGAGAGGCTGCTCAATACCTGCGGGTAAGTTTGTTCACTTTGAGCAGGATAGAGAGAGAGGGAGGACTAATACCTTTCCGCACACCTGGGGGCCATCGCAGATATAGCATGAGGATGTTGCACAGCTACCTCGAAAGCAGCCGCAATTCCTGGGTCCATAGGAGCAATGCCGCGCAGCACCAGGAAGAGGTGGCTAATCCTAAAGATATCGAAAGATCGCAATTGGAGCTAGTTCAAGCCTAAACCCCCTCCAAGCAAAAGATGCAGTCGTATCTGGAGCATAATTTTGTGGAAATACTGAGCAAAGCCGAGGTCAATAGACCTCGGCTCTTTTCTTGTACGCCCGGCATGGGCGATAGCTAGGGGGTGAAAGTCCCCTGCG
>CAYWWC010000416.1:0-3402 GCA_964461615.1 uncultured Anaerolineae bacterium | reverse complement strand
GCCCGCAGGGGACTTTCACCCCCTAGCTATCGCCCATGCCGGGCGTACAAACAAAGCGGGAGGTCTAAGATGCCCCCCGCTTTTGCTTTTTGGACTGCACATCGTACTGGTGGTTGACCAGTAAGGATTACTGATATATGATGTCCGACGATATGGTGAATTGGGGGGCTACCGCAAGAATGGTCAAGATTACGCCAGGTTATGAGAGGTTCTCCCATTGAATGGAGCAACCAAGGTCAAGAAAACTGTCCATCTCTTTGCTATACTATCTCTGAAGGTACCTTCAAATCAACTATAGCAAGGAGATGAGCTAATGACCGAAAGCATGGCGGCCGAAAAGGCACACAGCCAGGAAGAGACGTACCAAATCCAGCCGATTGGGTACACCCGGCGAAACGAGGGCGGTATTCACCTGGAGATAGGCGAACCTTTCCGCCCCGCACTGAAGCAGCTCGACCACTTTAGCCACGTCATGGTGTTCTGGTGGGCGGATCGGTTCGATAACGCGGAGAGCCGCAGTATGCTGCAGACCAGGCCACCCTACGCCGAGGAACACCTAACCGGCGTTTTCGCCACCCGAGCTCCGTATCGCCCCAATCCCATCGCTATGACAACCTGCAAGCTGCTGGGGGTTGACGAAGAAAATGGCGTGGTCAAGGTTGCCGACATTGATGCGTACGACGGCACACGGATCGTGGACCTGAAGGCCTACTTCCCCGTGTGCGACCGGGTGGGAGAAGCCCATATCCCTGAGTGGCTTTCGGACTGGCCCGAATGGATGCCGGACGACGGGGTCGGGCTGGAGCCCTGGGAAGAATGAGCGTCGGTTGATCGTGCGGAGTTTGCGAATAGTCCCGGGCTTCGGTCCGGGGCTATTCCTTGCTTTTGAGGAGTGTGCTCATGGAACCAACGATGATCGAAAAGCGCCAGATGATGTTGTTGGGGTTTAGCTTCTTTGGGGACCCGTTCAAGATCAGCGGAGGCTGGACTGAGGAGAACGAGATCGGGAGGCTCTGGAAACGGTTCATGGCCTATTTCGCTGAACATCGCCATCGCATCAAGCACGTCGTAACCGACGCGGTTATGTATGAAGTGCACATCGAACACGAAGAAACAGCCCTGACGGGAGAGTACGAAGTGTGCATCGGGCTGGAGGTGGAAAAGCTGGAAGATGTGCCTGTGGAGATGTCGGTGAAAATCCTCCCGCCAACGACGTATGCCGTTTTCACCCTCGAAGGAGAGCAAATCACCTCCGATTGGCAGATGATGATCTATGAATGGATGTCCGGATCGGGCTACCAGCGTGCCTACCCCTACGGGTTTCAGCTTTACGATGAGCGCTTCAAGGGCGTGCAGCACATTGATGAATCAATATTGGACGTTTATGTTCCCGTCAAACGATGACGCCCTACTGCGCAGTGATCATATATGTGGGAACCGGAGATGCCTGACATCGCGTTGATGTCCAAAGCCGTTGACTTCATCGAAGACAATCTCGGGGAGGCCATTGCCGTTGCCGACATGGCGGATGCAGTGGCCTATTCACTGTATCATTTCTGCCGCATGTTCAACCAGGCCACCCATCATACGCCGTATGATTACCTGATGCGAAGGAGACTTTCCCAAGCAGCCCAGGAGTTGCTCAAAAGCGATAAGAAGATCATTGACATCGCTCTCGATTATCAGTTCAACAGCCCCGAGACGTTTTCGCGCGCCTTCAAGCGCGTGTTTGGAATGCAACCGAGTCAGTTGAGAAAGCAGGGAAGCATCGGCAGACGCCGACTCATGCCCAGGCTAACCTTGGCGCACATCAAGCACATCAGCAAGGGAGCGTATCTGAAACCCGTGTTGGAAGAAGAGGAAGCCTTTCAAGTCGCCGGGCTAATGACGCTGGTCAGAGATGATCAGACGGTCATCTCTGAACTCTGGGAGTTGTTCGCTCAGGAACTAGAAAGCAGCGAGACCACCGTTGAACTAGAGAACTATTATGGCGTTGCCTACTATCCAGAGGACTGGGAAGATCGCGGTTTTCTGTACATGGCGGCTGTTGAGATTCGGGCTCTGGATGTCATAAATGCTGCTTTGGTCGT
Organism: uncultured Anaerolineae bacterium; assembly: GCA_964461615.1. GTDB lineage: Bacteria > Chloroflexota > Anaerolineae > VGOG01 > VGOG01 > CAZVCJ01. Next base: position 1,312 of record CAYWWC010000416.1, on the reverse strand, counting down.
GAAAACGATTCCGTCACTGAAGTACGCCAGGTTCATCCATAAGGGCCCCGCGAGAGAGCTTCAACTGACCTTGGACTACGTCTATCACACCTGGCTGCCAAAATCTGGCGAGTGCCTCTCATACCCGTTGGTCATTGAACACTACGGGCAGGGTTTCAGAAACGCGGACAATGAAGAGTCTGAAAGGGAACTCTACATTCCTATCAAATAGGGATCCCATTGTGGGCATCGTGATACAAGAGATGACCATTCAGCACTACGACAAGGTGTTCGCCCTGCTTCGAATAGAACCGGTGACGATTGGCTGAGCGGAGGATAAACGGGATGAAGGCCGATATTTTGAAGAAGCTAGCGGGAGGAGATCGGCGTTCCATCGGGCGGGTTAGCGAAGTCGTTGCCGACGTGTTGGACGATCCCACCCTGTTCGAGGTGGTATTCCATGGCATGGTCAGCGACGATCCAGTTATCAGGATGCGGTCTGCTGACGCGGTTGAGAAGATTACCGCCCGGTGCCCAGAGTACCTCCAGCCTTACAAAACGAAGCTGATCCAGCAAGTGGCGAAAATCGAGCAGCAAGAGGTGCGCTGGCACGTTGCCCAGATGATCCCCCGGCTGGAGTTGGGCGAGGATGAACGGGCGGTCGTAGTGGAGATACTCCTGGGCTATCTCAGCGACCAGAGCAAGATCGTCAAGACATTTTCGATGCAGGCCCTGTCCGATCTGGCGGAGCAGGACGCCAGCCTGCGATCACAGGTGATTCCGTTGTTGGAGGAACTTACCAGAACAGGCAGCCCGTCCATGAAAAGTCGAGGGCGAAAGTTGCTGGAGAGATTGGGCCGATGAGCATCGTGATACGAGAGATGACCATTCAAGACTACGACCAGGTGCTCACCCTCTGGCAAGCCTCCGAAGGCGTGGGGTTAAGTGACGCGGATTCGGAGGAAAGCATAGCGTGCTATCTTGAGCGCAATCCTGACATCAGCTTTGTGGCTCATGATGGAGAGCATCTCGTGGGGGCCGTCCTCTGCGGTCACGACGGCAGGCGCGGCTATATTCACCACCTGGCCGTCAGCCAGTCCCATCGCCGCCAGGGGCTTGGCCGAGCGCTGGTGGAGCGATGCCTTTCCGCCCTCAGGCGAGACGGGATTGACAAGTGCCACATCTTCGTCTTCGCCGACAATCGAGACACAATCGCCTTCTGGAAAAGCATCGGCTGGACACAGCGGGTGGAACTGATAGTGATGTCTCAGTATACCCAGTAGTTCGACAATGTCACATCTCGTTCGTAGTCAGCGACGAAGCGTTAGCGGAG
>CAYWWC010000415.1:0-3410 GCA_964461615.1 uncultured Anaerolineae bacterium | reverse complement strand
TTTTAAGAAGGGAGGTGAGCATCATGTTACTGATAGCGGAGATCATCCTGACTGTGATGGCATGGCGTCGGGGCTGGAAGGGCTGGGCACTGGCACCGATGGCTGGCGTCCTGTTCGTTGCCTTCCTGCTCGGGTCCAGCGTGGCAGCTTCCGGGGGCTCGATGGAGGACATTCTGGGAGCGAGCTTGCTGCTCGACCTGACAGGGATCGGCACTCTGATTGCCATGGTGACCCATCCCCGAACGGAGAAGCCGCACCTCGAAGCCCGCGACGCCGCCCAGCTGTCTGAAAGCGTCCGGTAGACAGGGCGCTGGTAGGGGGACTCACCGGCAGTGGAGATCACGCCCATTGCCGGTGAGCCCGCTGCTACAGGGTCGTTTGGAGGAGAGAACGACGAACACAAAAGGAGATTATCGTGTCCACCATAGTTGTCACCACAACAGTGATTTCTCGCTGTTTCGTGGCGGGAACGGGCTGAAGTGGTGGCTCTTGAGGATACCCGTAAGGCGGGCTGCTATCCGTAAGTGTGGCCTGCCTTTTTGCGTCCGGCACGACATTGACGGCAGCGCGGACTTGTGGTATCATAGGGGAGTGGCGGCAGAGTTGTGGGGCATCACGGACAGGGAGTTGAAGGAGATTCGGCGGAGTTTGGAGGAGTTAAGTTAGAGAGAAAGGACAAATACTGAGGAGGTGAATCATGCGTTGGCCTGACGTGCAGGCGACACATCCCAACCAATGGCTGGTCATCAAGGCACTGGAAGCTCATACGAAAGGGAATCGGCGCATTCTGGATCACATCACTGTTGTGGAGGTTTGTCCCGATTCGGTGACGGCGATGCAAAACTATCGCCGGTTGCATCAGCAGTATCCCCTGCGCGAGTTCTACTTCGTGCATACCAGCCGCACCAGCTTGGACATTGAGGAGCGACGGTGGGTAGGCATCAGGAGGAGCGATGCGGCTTACGCTTGAGTATGGTCTGCCATTCGTCACTGCCAGCCTTACCTATCGCCAGAAGGAAGTCGAGGTGCAACACGCGCACCGGCGCCATCATCAACCTGCACCGGCTACAGCTTGAGTTCCCTAGCACGGGGACGTGACGACGCGCAATGTGCATCACTGGGTTGGAGTAACTGTAGGGCATCACGGACAGGGAGTTAAAGGAAATTCGGCGGTCGCTGGAGAAGTTGGGTTAGGGTTAAAGAGGTGCCTGAATGACGAGCAAAAGAAGGACTGGACGGAGGAAGCGCAGGCAAAAACCACAGGAACGTATCTATCCCACTCCTGCGGAGCGGAAGCGCATTATCCGGCGCCGGGATAAATTGCTGAAGGAATTGATCGAACTGTTGGTCACCAGACCACCCGCTGAGCATAGGGACGGGATAGGCCGGCTGGTCCGAGCCTATGGTGCAGCAGAGGTAACGATCGTCCTCGACAGTTTCCAGAAGAGCACCCAGCGGCCTTTCGTGGGCGAAGAGGCCGGTCTGTATCGGGACTATCGCCTGGCCTTCGCCCGCTTCGGCGGAGAGCGCCGGTTCCTGGGCAAGCCAGAGTACGAGGAACTGGTCTACGAACATACTTTGCTGGCCACCAAACGTGAGTGGAAATCGCTGCTCCGGCGCGGTCCCAGCAAGCGCGAGCGGGAGTTGCGCAATCTGTTGCTGCTTGACGAACGGACCTGGGATGATATTACGCCGCCAGCGCCACCCCCGCGTCCGCCTGACTTTGCTGCGCCGCCAGTGGACTCCTACCCGCCACGCCTGAAGAAGCTGCTGAAACTGAGCTGGAAAGCGGATGAGAAAGCCATGGCTGCCCGAGTCGGGAGGGCTGCCAACTGGAAACCTTTCATCCCCGACCTGGAGCGCATGATCCTAGATAAGGGACTGTTATCTGGCTGGCCGGTCGAGCCGCCCTCCTGGGCTCCGCTTCACGCTCTGTGCTTGCTGGGACACCTTCGCGCTCATCAGTCGGCCGGGCGGCTGCTGCCGCTGATGGATCAGGAGGACGATTGGCTCTCTGACCTGCTGCCCTCCATTTGGGCGGAGATGGGGCCTCAGGCTGCCGAGCCGCTGTGGGCGTACATCCAGGACCGCCAGCACAACCCGGAGCAGCGGGGCAATGTCATGATCGGGTTGCGGAAGCTGGCAGAGAAACATCGTCCGTATCGGCGTGAAATCGTCGAAGGACTGTCGCAGTTGCTGGACGACGCTCCAGGCGGGGACGGCACGGCCAATGCCTACATTGTGCACGTCCTGAGCGAACTCGGGGCTGTCGAGGCGCTTCCCGCACTACGCCGGGCTTACGATGAGCACAAGGTCAACCTGAAGATAATGACGTGGGATGATGTGACGGTCAGACTGGAAAGGTAGTAGAGCAAGCAGCGAGGGCGTGGAAGGTCCGGCAGTCGTTGGAGGAGTTGGGTTAGAGTTGGAACCACCGAGGCACTGAGGCGGCTGAAGATACTGAGGGCTTCAGTGCGTTCAGTGTCCTCAGTGGATCAGTGATTCTGGTGTCACCATGAGTCAACCCATCTGGTTCGCCAAACTCATACAAAGATTTTTTCCCCACCGTTTCCTGCTGTCCAGGCTGACGCGGATACCTGTCGTCGGCAGAATCACGGATCGCCTGCTCTTTGAGGGGGACGAGCTCATCTACCTGCCTCAGGATCAGTTGATTCCAGTCAACCAGTCGCTCGATAAGCCCGGCGAGATAGTTCTGCCATCTCATGTGGTGGAGCACTACATCGAGAGAGCCAACTATCACTGGATCATGGACTTCTGCATCTGCCGCGATTCTGTGACGTGCGAGGACTACCCCATTGATTTGGGCTGCCTCTTCCTGGGCGAGGCGGTGATGGGAATCAATCCCAAGCTTGGCCGCCGGGTGACGAAAGCGGAAGCGCTGGAGTACGTGAGACGCTGCCGGGAAGCGGGCCTGGTTCACCTGATTGGCCGCAACAAGCTCGATACCGTATGGCTCGGCGTCGGCCCAGGCGAGAAGCTGTTGACGATTTGCAACTGCTGCCCCTGTTGCTGTCTCTGGCGGATGCTGCCCGACATCGCCCCCCAGATTGGCGCCAAAGTCACCAGCATGCCTGGCGTGGCGGTGACCGTGACCAAGCGGTGCGTGGGCTGTGGAATTTGCACCGAGGGCGTGTGCTTCGTTGACGCCATCCGTCTGGTCAATGGCCGGGCGGTCAAGAGTGACGAGTGTCGGGGTTGTGGTCGTTGTGTGGATGCCTGCCCGGAGCAGGCCATTGAGATCACCATCGTCAATGACCAGTTCGTGGAAGAATCTATCAACCGTCTATCTCCGCTGGTTGACGTTTCATAAAAAAGAGAGAAACCAGGTTTTCCCCAAAAACCTATATAGTGCCATTTGTCACCTTGACTGAGGTAGTGTAAACTATCAG
>CAYWWC010000414.1:0-3417 GCA_964461615.1 uncultured Anaerolineae bacterium | reverse complement strand
TATATACATCTTTGTAATAGAGCTCGCAAAGCCCCGACAGTGCCTGATGTTCGTAACGCTTGGCGCTCTCGACGAGGGCCAGCGTGTCACTCTTCTGCGGCAAAAGATCACTCCTTGCCAATAGTATAGACGCACAAGTCGCCAAAAAGATACGGGCAAATATGCTAGTTCGACATCTGAATCAGAAAAAGCCCCTCAGTGCCGCTTCTAGCACCTGGGGGCGCTTCTTAGCTTCTTCAAGACGGTGACGGCTAATGTCCAATTCCTCGCTCTAGCCCCGCCTGCCTCTCAACCTTTCCCTGGCCTCCCGACAGTGGGGGCACCCGCTGCCACTGTACTCCCGCCCGCACGTTCTGCAAGTTTTGGCAGACAGTTCCTGCTTTTCCCCAATAACAGCCGCGATCAGAATCAGATCTCGACCCTCATGTCTGGCCAGCCAGTCACGCAGGTGCACGTCTCCTACAGCCCATCCCCTCTCTTCATTGAGGCGCTGCAGGGAGCCGCGCAGCACGCGGGCCCCCATCTCGTGGGCCCTGATGGCTAGCTCCTGGACATCGGATTTCGGAATAGTCATGTCATGGATCTCCTTCCTGCAACCAAAAAGGTGCATTGTGAGATTATAACTGCTTTTGCCCGAATTGGCAAACCTGAAGGAGAGTGATATAATTGGCATGAAACCAGAATGCTGATGAGTAAGTCGCTTCTGGCGACCCAGTTGGGACGTGAAGTGTGTTGCGTATTGCGTGCTGGTAATGAGGAGGAAAGGGAATGAGAAAAAAGTTTACCTTGCTTGTGTTGGGATTGGTTCTGTTGGCAATGTTAGTCCCTGTCGTCCTGGCTCAAGAGGAGATCACTGTCACCGCCGATACCTATGAGTACAGCTTCTCCGAGCAAATCGTGTTTCGTCTGACAGCCGGGAGCAGCAGCGAGATCAATGAGATCACCCTGATCTACAGGATCGGCAGTGCGCCTGTCACCAACTCGGCCTACCCCGAATTCAGCCCCGCCAAACAGGTAGAAGCCCAATACGTCTGGCGGTTGCAGCGGGGGGAAATCCCCCCTGGCTCCGACGTCGAGTACTCGTGGCGGATAAAGGACGCGGCCGGCCATGCTCTGGAGACCCAGCTCGTCACTTTTACCTACATGGACGACCGCTTCACCTGGGAGAGCCTGGATGAGGGGAAGATCGTCCTGTACTGGTACGACGCAGATCAGACCTTCGGTCAAGGGCTTCTGGTCAGCGCGGTGGAATCCCTGGCCCGCCTGGAGGAGAACGTGGGCGTGGAGTTGGAAAAACCCGTCAAGATCGTCGTCTACCAGAGCAAGGTCGACATGCAGGAGGCCCTCACCTCGCAGGGCGCGGTCTACGAGGAACAGATAATAACCCTGGGCGTGGTAGTGGCTCCGGACATCGTACTCTTGCTCGGCAGCCACCAGGACGTGGACGTTACCATTGCTCATGAACTGACTCATGTTGTCGTCGGCTTGGCCACCGAGAACCCCTATGCCGGCATACCCGCCTGGCTCAACGAAGGGTTGGCCATGTATAACGAGGGGGAACTGCGGAGCGGCAACGCCCAGGCCCTAAAGAAGGGCATTCGCGATAACAAGCTTCTCTCCGTCCGCTCCCTCACGGCGCCCACCGGCAATCCCGATGAGGTCAACCTCTTCTACGGGGAGGTTTATAGTGTAGTTGACTTCCTGCTCAAAACCTACGGCAAGGAGAAGACGAGCCAACTGCTGGAGGTCTTCAAGGAGGGCGCCCTGACCGACGACGCCCTGATGAGGGTTTACGGCTTCGACCAGGACGAGCTGGACGCTCAATGGCGCGAGAGCATTGGCGCGCCGCCGAGGGGAGAGGCGGAGGAGAGGATAACGTCAGAGACTCCAAAGACGACGGAGCCAACAGGAGGTATCTGCTGGGGCGCGTTGCCGGGGCTGGTGCTTGCTTTCTCGCCGCTTTTGTTAAAGAAGGGAGATACGTAGCTGTGGAGAAAGAACGGAAAGAAGAGACCTATCAACAGGTGACGAGCGCGATAAGGGCGATCCTAGAAGGAGAGACGGACTTGATCGCTTCGATGGCCACCATCACCTGTCTCTTGCATCACGGCTTTAACTACTTCTTTTGGACGGGGTTCTATCGAGTGGTGGCGCCGGGGGAATTGCTCATCGGGCCTTATCAGGGAACGCTGGGTTGTCTGCACATTAGCTTCGACCGAGGAGTGTGCGGGGCTGCTGCTCGCAGGGAGGAGACCATCATCGTGCCAGACGTCCACCAGTTCCCAGGCCACATCGCCTGCGACTCCAACTCCAAATCGGAGATCGTGGTGCCCGTCTTCAATGAGACAGATGAACTGATAGCCGTTTTGGACGTGGATAGCGCCGAATACGATTCCTTCGACGAAGTGGATAAGAGGCATCTGGAGGAGATCGTCGGCTTCTTGCCTCGCAAGAAGCAGGGGTAAGGCTGGCCCTTACTCCTGCTTCTTGATGATTCGGAAATGGTCGAGGTCTCTGGCCACCACGACCTGGGGAAAGATGACTCTGGCCTCGGCGAGGACTGCCTCCGCGGGATAGCGGCGGGAGATATGGGTCAGGTACAGTTGCCTCACTCCTGCCTCGCGGGCCAAGGTGGCTGCTTTGGCAGCTGTAAGGTGGCCGTATTCCCTGGCCAGCTTCTCCTCCTGTGATAGGTAGGTGGCCTCAATGACCAGGGCGTCAGCGCCGCTGGCCGCCTCTATCAAGTTGTGGGTGTGGGCCGCATCGCCCACGAAGACCAGCTTAGCTCCAGGGACGGTAGGGCCTAGCACCTGATCGGGATGCACCACTGTGCCGTCAGGTAGAGCCACGGTTTCCCCCCGCACTAAACGACCTCGCTCTGGCCCGGCGGGCACTCCCAGAGCTTCGGCCTTCTCAATCAGGAAGGGGCGCTTCGCCTTCTCCCTAAACATGTAGCCGAGACAGCCTGGCCCGCGATGGGTGACCGCGAAGGCCGAGAGTTCAAAGGTGTCGTCCTCCATCAAGACCCCAGGCTCTGTTGGTATCAGATCAATCTGGAGGGGCGGCTTCACGCCGCGAAACACTACCCCGAAGATGAGGTCTCTGACTCGTTCCAGTGCCCAGCTTCCCCCGTAGATCTCAAACTTCGAGATGGCCTCCCAACGACTGAAGGTGGACACCAGACCTCCCAGTCCCAGGATATGATCCAGGTGGCCGTGAGTGAGGAGGATCTTGTCCAGTCGCTTGAAGCCCAGGCCGCTCCTGAGCAGTTGCCGTTGTGTCCCCTCGCCGCAATCCACCAGGAAACGGTACTCCTTGTGCAGGATCATAGTGGCCGAGAGATTGCGCCTGATGGAAGGGGCGGAAGCAGAAGTGCCAAGAAAGATTACTTCGAACATTAGGTGAGTCCTTTGTGAA
>CAYWWC010000413.1:0-3439 GCA_964461615.1 uncultured Anaerolineae bacterium | reverse complement strand
CAGTGCTGACGCGCAAGTTGTAAATGTTTTTATGAGAAAGATTTACGGGTAGAGAAAAAAAAGCTTTTCGTCTAAGAGGTATAGACCACATTTTAGGCATCTGATATGGTAAAATAAGCATAATAACGGCCGCCACCGCGGCCGTTTTTTGTCGGCCCGTTTTCTTGTCGGCGATCGGCAAAAATCAGCTTCAGATGACGTTCTCGTTCTCATATCGTATGGAGCCTAGGGGGGTAGACGCACTACGCCGCTCTACGTAGTATAGGGTTGGGTTTCTGTTGAAACATACGCTATGGGAGGGATCGAGAGATGAGCGAGAGCGGGCGGCAAGGAGTGATGCAGTGCGGGCGTAAGATCAGCAGCGAGGAGGTTGAGCAGATACGGCAAACGGTGGAGTTGTTGCCGGCGCTGGCGGTAAATGAACTGGCGGCGACGATCTGTGAGCATCTCGAGTGGTATGCAGCCGGCGGTGGGCTGAAGGTGGAAGCGTGTCTGAAGCTTCTGAACAAACTGGAGACCGAAGGGGTTCTGGAACTGACGGAGCGACAAAGAGCACGGCGGCGCAAGGTTTTCACCCGTAATGAGCAGATTGTCATTAGCGGCAGGACAGCGCCGGAGTCAAGGATAGAAGGGACGGTAGGGGATCTGAAGGAAGTAAGGCTCGAAGTGGTGGTGGAGCCGGAAAAAAAGAAGTTGTGGAACGAGTATGTGCAGCGATACCACCCGCTGGGCTACAAGAACCCCTTCGGGTATCGGCTGAGGTACTTCATCAGTTGCCGAGAAGGCAGACTGGGCTGCCTGTTGTTCAGCGGAGCGGCGAAGGCATTGGGAGCGCGCGACAGCTGGATAGGCTGGAGTGAGCAGCAGAGGTTGAGGAACCTGGCCTGGGTGATAAACCTCTCCCGGCATCTGATATTTCCGTGGGTTGAAGTGAAGAACTTGTCCAGTCACGTGCTGGGAAAGGTGGCCCGAGGGCTAGCGCATGGATGGCAGCAGCGCTGGGGGTATCGGCCGGTACTGATGGAGACGTTTGTGGATCCTCTCCATCGAGAAGGCAGTTCTTACAAGGCAGCCGGGTGGCAGTACCTTGGGATGACCACCGGCAAGGGGTTGGTTCGTGAAGGCGAGAGCTACCGCACGAGCCCGAAGAAGATCTTCGTCAAGACGCTTGTGGCCGAGTTTCGGAACCAGCTGTGCTCTGAGCAGTTGGTGGGAAGGGTGGATGCATGAGCGGCCGACGCAAGGGAGGACAGATCGAGGCATCCAGGGCAAAGCTGAAGGAGATCAAAAAGCAGCTTCGCGAGCGAAAGAGCACTCAAGGATTAGAGCCTGTCGCTACGGCGACGTTACCGAATCGTGTCTGCGGCTACGAAAACGTCTCAGAGGAGAGACAAGCGCGCTTGGAAGCGGTCACGGAGCAGGTGAAGATCCTGCGGGGAAAACTTCCGATTCTGCTGCAACGACTGCGCAAAATACCGGATCCGCGCAATCCGAAGAAGATCAAGCACCGGCTCACCTGTTTGATGGTCTACGGGATCCTGATCTTTGTGCTGCAGGTGAGCTCTCGGCGGGAGGCGAATCGAGAACTGACCCGGCCGATGTTCAAGGAGAACTTGAGGTTGCTGTTTCCCGAGCTACAGGCGCTGCCACACCAGGATACCTTGATGCGTCTGCTGGACCGGATTGAGGTAGATCAGATCGAGGCTGCACAAATTGAGCTGGTGCAGCAGTTGATGCGCAAGAAGAAGTTTCAGCGATACCTGATAGATGGTTGTTATCCGGTAGCCTTTGACGGTACGCAGAAAATGGTTCGCAAACTTGCCTGGAGCGAGGAGTGTCTGCAACGAAGGGTAGGTACTGGGGAAGAGAAGCAAAAGCAGTACTACGTGTACGTTGTGGAGGTCGATCTGGTTCTTGAGAACGGGATGGTGGTCCCGTTGATGAGCGAGTTCTTAGAATACAACAAGGGCGATACGGCCGAAGAGAAGCAGGACAGCGAACCGAGGGGGTTCCATCGCCTGGCGCAGCGGCTGAAAGCGGCCTTTCCCCGCACCCGCTTCATGGTGCTTCTCGATGGGCTGTACCCGAATGGGCCGGTGATAGAGAGCTGCAGGAAGTACAACTGGCAATTCATGATCGTGCTGCAGGATGGCAGTCTGCCTCAAGTGTGGGAAGAATATCGAGGGCTGAGAAAGCTGCTGGAGCCGCAGGAACGACTGAAGAACATCTGGGGCGACAGGAGGCAGAAGTTTCATTGGGTCAACGACATCGAGTACAACTACGGCCCTAACGGACGGAAAAGACAGATCGTGCATGTGGTCGTCTGTGAAGAGATCTGGGAAGAGGTTGATCCGCAGACGGAGCAGATTGTAACCAAGCACGGCCGCCATGTATGGCTGTCCTCAGAGCCACTTGACCGCACGAACGTAGTGCGCCGCTGCAATCAGGGCGCCCGTCATCGTTGGGGTATCGAGTCAGGAATCCTGGTTGAGAAACGCTGCGGCTACCAGTACGAACACTGTTTCTCCTATAGCTGGAACGCCATGAAAGGCTACCACTATCTTATGCGCATCGGTCATTTACTGAACGTGCTGGTTCTCAATGCCGCGCAACTCGCCAAGATAGTCGCTACCTTGGGCGCACGAGGCTTCATTCGTTTCATCCGCCAGACCTTAAGTGGACCATGGTTAGATACTGAACAGGTGCGGCACCGGCTCTCCCAACCAACCTACCTGCGCTTCGTGTAACTAACGAATAGATAGGCGCTCACAATAGACTTCCCTGAGTTCTCCGTGGAATCATTCTGCCGTGAGCCCTACGCCGATGGCCCACTTATGCCCAAAAACACCATACTTCATGGCCATGTCACTACAGACAAGCCTCTCGCGGTCTCCATCGATCATGCTCTGCCCCGGCAGACCCCCGCCAGGGCCCTGGCAAACCATACATGCGTCAGCACTGACCAGTTGACGACGTATTTGACATCTTCGTCATCATACCAGGAGTGGAAGAACTTCCCCTGTACCGGGTCGAAGTACTCGTAGCGCTGTGATTTTCTCAGGTCCACCGGGCAGCTCAGCAAATACAACAGCCCTCAGTTCATTTGGTTTACCGGTCCTAAAATCCTTCCCTGACCTTATTGAGGATCCAGATTGGCAAGCCAGAAAAAACGTCAACATTGTCACCGAAAAAATCAATCTTGAACGCTTTTTCAATGCCATTAGAACAAGGAGACTCTAGTATTTATCAGGTTCAGCCTGGGACAAAAGAATCAAAGATGCATTTTCAGAGGCAGCATTTATTTCCCCGGAACTGCCATCAAATGAAAACCTTGTTGAAGCCCTATCTTTCCTTTATTCCTGCCCGCAGTTTGATGAAGATCTCATGAAATACCGGGGTAGTAAGAAGCTTCAGAATGTTTACATCACCTTCATTAGTT
>CAYWWC010000412.1:0-3467 GCA_964461615.1 uncultured Anaerolineae bacterium | reverse complement strand
GGGCCGGTGTCCGATTCCTCCGATAAGGTCACGACGACCAGCGCCGAGGGGCCACTCACCTGGATCTTCGTGCCGATCGTGAGCGTGGCCGTGCCCGGGACATTGGCCTCGTTGTCCGCGACGTTGAACCCACCCACCGAATTGCCGTCCACAATGAGTTCGACGGACTCGAGAGTGAGAGTGCCCCCCAAATCATCAAATTGGGGCACCTGGAACGACCCGTTGGCCGGGGCGGTTCCCGAGTCATTGGCATCGTAGGTGATCGTCGCGGCCCCGGCTGTTGCTACACACAACGCAACAATACTTCCCATAACGAGACTGAGCCTCGTGAGCTTCATCATTTGCTCCTCCGCTTCCTGATGTCTGGGCCGACCTGAGCCAGTGTCGGCAGTTCTGGTTCGTGAGCTAAGCACTGTAGGCAGCCCTCGCTACCGTACAGTCTCCAGAGTATAAGGCAAGATCCCGTCCATGTCAAGACAAATTCTCTCAAACTTAGGGGTTTTTTTGTGCGGGTTTTTCGATGGAGGAAGAACGCTGGCGCGCAGGCCCTGTGCGCGACGATAAACGGGAATAGGTCCAATTTCCGTAACTCGTTACAGCACAGGGAGGTGCGCCATGGTGAGAACGCACGCATTGATGGAGTCCATATCGGCAAATCTACACGAATTCCTGCACTCAATCGACACGGACTTGACTCGGCCTGAGAAAAAGTTCCTCCGCGATGGTCTTATCGGGCTGCTCCGGGCCGGTCGGCCGGTGGTCTGCCGCATGGCCCGCAAGCTGCCGGAGCAACGAACGAAGTTCCTCTCCCGACTGGACCGCCTCGAAGGCAACCTTAACCGGCAAAGCAACCTCGACGAGAAGCTCAACGCGGCGCTGCCTGACCTCTGGTTGCCGCTGATCGGTGATGGCACGCCCATCATCCTGGACCTCTCGGACATCGCCAAGCCGCTGGCGAGGAAGATGGACTACCTCGCCACCGTCCGCGATGGAAGCACCGGGCAACTGGTCAACGGCTACTGGCTGGTCGAACTGTATGCCTCGGTGTCGCGCAAGAACCCCGTGCCGATCCTCATGGAACCGTTCAGCCACGAACAGCCGTTCTGTCGCGGGCAGAACCCGGTCATCATCGAGGCTGTACGCAAGGTCTTCGATCTGACCGACGGGCGCGGCGTGCTGGTCATCGACCGCGGCGGGGACGCGATTATGCTGCTGGGCGACTGGCTCGACCACGACTATCGCTTCGTGGTTCGCCTTCGCGGAGACCGCAATTTGATGCGGTTTTATGCGGCTTTGGGAGGTTCCGCCGAGACGGTGGAGACTCTTCGCCAAGGTCAATGGGTTCCGGTCCAGGCGCGGTTGCTGGCCGAGCAGACGCCCACGCCGCATCGCTCATGGCGGACGGTCAAGCGGAGGGGTAAGGTCAACCTGCGTTTCTCCCAGATCGGCTGGGTCAAGGTACGTCTGCCGGGACGGAAAGAGACATTGACTATGGTGGTGGCCCGCACGGCAGGCTGTGACGTGCCGTTCATGCTGCTGACGAACCTTCCGGTGGAATCGGCCGACGATGCCCGGCGCGTGCTGCGGTATTACGCCCGCAGGTGGGAATGCGAGGAGGCCATTCGCTTCCTGAAATCCGAGGTCAGCCTGGAGCGGATTCGTACTTTCAACTGGACGGCCATCTGCCGACTGGTTCTGCTGGCCGTGTTGGTGATGCTGTACCTGACGTGGCTGATAGAACGAGAACCTAGCCTTGCCGAGCGTCTGATCGCCTTCGGTCAGCCGCTGCCCGACAAGCCGGACTTCCTACTCTATCGCTTGCTGACGGGGCTGACGGAGGCAATAACTGCATCTGTTTACGTCGGGAGGGTTCTGCCATGAATGCACTTGCGAGAAAACCCCTAAGTTTGAGAAATCTGAAAGTGTGTCGTAACAGAATAGTAATGTCCGGTTGTACCCAGATAGAAATGTCCGGTCCAAGGACGGTGATAGAATCTGCTTTTCATGAAAAAAGGAAAGCAGATGAATATGGATCGGATAAGTATGAGTCAACGAGATCGAGACCGATTGAAAGTGATGGATTCAGTCTTGAACGGTAAACGGACGCAGGCCGAGGCGGCAAGACTGCTGGATCGAAGCGTCCGGCAAGTGCGACGAATCCAGCGGCGGATGGAGTCGCAAGGCGACATTGGTGTAATCCACCGGCTTCGTGGGCGTGCCTCCAACGCCCGCAAGGACAAAACTCTTCGCCGTCAGGTATTGCGCATTTACAGCCAGGACTATCGCGGCTTTGGGCCAACCCTGGCGTCGGAGAAGCTCATCGCCAGGGGCCTGCCGATCTCGGCTGAGACGTTGCGTCAGTGGTTGATCGCGATGAAGCTATGGAAGCCCAGGCGACGGCGCCACAAGCATCGCCGGCGGCGCGATCGTCGGGAATGTTTTGGTGAACTGGTTCAGACTGACGGCAGCATTCACGACTGGTTGGAGGGCCGTGGGCCGCGAATGACGCTTTTGGTGCTGATCGACGACGCCACCAGCAAGGTCGTCGCAAGGTTCTACCAGGCGGAGACGACCGAAGGATACTTCAAGCTGCTCAAGCGTTACCTTCGCAAGCACGGGCGCATGGTCGCGATCTATGCCGACCGCAACAGCATCTTCTTCGCCACCGATAAACACGATGAGCCTGTGGTAACGCAGTTTGGACGGGCATTGGAGCAACTGGGCATAGATCTGATCCCTGCCGGCAGCCCACAGGCCAAAGGACGCGTCGAACGGTTCAACGGCACCGCTCAGGACCGCTTGGTCAAGGAGTTGCGCCTGGCGGGTGCAAAGACGATGGCCCAGGCCAATGAGGTCCTCGATAAGGTCTTCCTGCCGTGGTTCCACCAACGCTGCACCGTCAAACCAGCCAGCGCCAACGACGCCCATCGGCCGCTGGGACGGTCGTTGGACCTCAAGGCGATCCTCAGCACCCAGCAGACACGCAAGGTGGCGAACGATTACACGATTCGGTTCAACAACACGGTGTACCAATTGCTGCCACCAGCCTTGAGGGGTCTGCGCGGTGGACACGTGACTGTGGAGCAACGCCTCGACGCAAGCCTGCATATCCGTTTCGGGAAGAAATACCTGAAATACGAAATATTGAACTCCGAGAACTCCTTGGGGGCTCTGCCCCCAAACCCCCGGAGTTTAACGCATTCACGGATACCGGCACAGGGCCAGCAAAGCAAGAGCCGCACCGCCGAAACGATGCAGCCCTGTGCCGTACATCCGATCGCCGGACGCTCGGGTCGCACTCCTGCGGAGCCCTATCCTTCCGACGATATCCAAGAACCTATCAGCAAGGAGCCCTGGCGTCCAGCGCCTGAGCACCCATGGAGAAAGGGCTACGCCAAACGACAAACCAAGAAACCGGACATTTCTATCTTGGTCAAATAGCGGACATTTCTATTTGGGTTTGACAG
>CAYWWC010000411.1:0-3488 GCA_964461615.1 uncultured Anaerolineae bacterium | reverse complement strand
AGAAATTCAGTTGGAGGCCAATCCACTGTCGTCTGTTACCAAAAGGATTACAGGCCACTAGTTATTCTTTCGACCAAAGCCATGCAGCGGCCAAATGTGGAGAACTACATGTGTTGCGGACCAGCACTGTGATGCTCTCAATCCATGTGATGTGTTTGCGGAGTAGTGCACACATTTTCTTGCCCATTCTCACCCAGTTTCTGGATGAGGCATACGCCAACTTCGATAGTTGGGTACCAGTCGCAAAAGCTAACCCGAGCTCCGAAGACAAAGTCTATTCGCATGCCTCCGTGATTAGGAATTGATGGTTAACAGGAGGCATATTGACTGGAGATATGAGCACAGTAAACCTTTCCCCCAACGCCCTCACCGTCTTGGAAAAGCGATACCTCAAAAAAGACAAGAACGGCCAGGTGATCGAGACGCCGGAGGAGATGTTCTGGCGGGTGGCGCGTGCTGTCGCCGAGGCAGAGACGGCCTTTGGTCCCGACGCGGACGTGGAAGGGGTGGCGGCGGCGTTCTATCGCCTGATGGCCAGCCTGGACTTCCTGCCCAACTCGCCCACGCTCATGAACGCGGGCACCGAGATGGGACAGCTCAGCGCGTGTTTTGTCCTGCCGGTGGACGACGACATGACCAGCATCTTCCACGCGGTGACGGCCACGGCGTTGATCCACCAGTCAGGAGGAGGCACCGGCTTCGGTTTCTCGCGCCTCCGTCCGAGCGGCGACATTGTGGGCTCCACAGGAGGCGTCGCCTCCGGCCCGATTTCCTTCATGCGGGTCTTCGACACGGCTACCGATGTGATAAAGCAGGGAGGCAAGCGCCGTGGCGCCAACATGGGCGTCCTGCGCGTTGACCACCCCGATATCATGGGCTTCATCGCCTGCAAGGAAAACGAAGGCGCTTTCAGCAACTTCAACGTCTCCGTGGCCATCACCGAAGGGTTCATGCAAGCCCTGGAGAACGATGGTGAGTACGAGCGCATCAACCCCCACACAGGCAAGGTGGCTGATTGTGAGAGAGCGAGGGAGGTCTTCGACAAGATTGTGGAAGGTGCCTGGAGAAACGGTGAGCCTGGCATCATTTTCCTCGACCGAATGAACGAGTTCAACCCCACGCCCAAACTGGGGAAGATCGAAAGCGTGAATCCCTGTGGTGAGCAGCCGCTGCTTGCGTTAGAGTCGTGCAACCTGGGATCTATCAACCTCTCCAGAATGCTCACTCCTGAGGGCCGCATCAACTGGGAGAAGCTGGAGCGCTCGGTGAGGGTGGCCATCCGCTTCTTGGACAACGTCATCACCGCTAACAAGTTCCCACTGCCGGAAATCGAGAAGGCCACCCTCCGCACCCGCAAGGTCGGCCTGGGGGTGATGGGCTTCGCGGACATGCTCATTCAATTGGGCATCCCCTACGATTCGGAGGAAGCGGAGGCCGTGGCTGAAAAGGTGATGGAGGCCATCAACTACTGGAGCAAGGAGGCATCTTGCGACTTGGCCGCCTTGCGGGGGAGTTTCCCAGCCTTCGGTGAATCCATCTATGCTCAGGGCCAGCTTCCCTTGCCGGAGCCTCTGGATGTGGAAAGCCGCAATCTGCCTCCACGCCTGGCCGATGCCCCTGCCTTCGATTGGGAGGGATTGAAGGAGCGCATCAAAGAGCAAGGCATCCGCAATGCCACCACGACCACCATCGCCCCCACTGGGTCCATCAGTATCATAGCCGGTGCATCCAGTGGCATTGAGCCTCTCTTTGCCCTGGCCTACACCCGCCGCCATGTCCTGGACGAAGACGAGTTGACCCAGGTCAATCCCTTCTTCGAGAGGTTAGCCAGAGAACGAGGCTTCTACAGCGCCGATTTGATGCGGGAGGTCGGCCAGCGGGGCGGCGTCCAGGATGCCGCTTCCGCTTCCAAGTTGGAGGGGATCCCGGCCGATGTGCGTGGGCTCTTCGTCACCGCTCACGACATCGCACCACAGTGGCACATTCGCATGCAGGCCGCCTTCCAACGCTATGTGGACAATGCGGTCTCCAAAACGGCCAATTTTTCCAATGGCGCCAGCAAAGAGGATATAGCCAGGGCCTACCTTTTGGCTTATCAGTTGGGTTGCAAGGGGTTGACCACTTATCGAGACGGCAGCCGCCAGGAGCAGGTGTTGAACAGGGGCACGACTCGACAGGGCTTGCCGAAATCAACGAGGCCTAAGTCCGACAGGGGAGTGCTGGTGCCTCGGCCACGGCCGGTGATGACCAAAGGGGCGACCGAGAAGATACCCCTGGGCTGCAATCGCACTTTGTACGTGACCATCAACGAGGACGATGAGGGGCTGTGCGAGGTTTTCCTGCACATGGGGAAGAGCGGCGGCTGTACGGCTTCCCAATCTGAAGCCATCGGTCGGCTCATCTCCCTGGCCCTGAGAAGCGGCATTGAGATCGAGGCCGTCATCAGACAACTTAAGGGCATTCGCTGCCCTTCGCCCTCCTGGCACAACGGCGGCTCCGCTCTCTCTTGCTCCGATGCCATAGCCAAGTCCATTGAGCGCTACATTGGAGACCACGATGGCAATCCAACGGTTCGACTGGGCTCACCGCAGAAGGAAAAGGTCATCGTCAAGGGTATGCCAGACATCTCGCCTGATTGCCCCGAGTGTGGCGAGATGCTGGAGCCCAGCGAGGGGTGTGTTGTCTGCCGCTCGTGCGGCTACTCGGAGTGTTGGTAGCACTTGCTTACTAGTTGAGTGAGAGGTAATGATCTGCTTGTGTAGATTGGGAAGTTGTAGTATACTATGGCTGCTGTTCGGGACAAGGCATCGAATTCACCACCGGGAGTGCAGAGGACAGGATGGGCGAAGAAGAGACGTTGTTGGCGGCCAAGGAGGCATTGGCATATCTCGAACGCATCGAGAGATTGCTGGAGACAATGGCCGATGTTATGCAGGAGTATCTGGAAACCAGTCGTCAACTACTGCCTTCTCCCGCTCTTGTGGCAGACGTGGCTGAGGTTGCCGAGTCTCGGATCATGTACTCTACTGCCCAGGTATTGACAATCAGGGAGTTGACCATTAATCCAGTCGAGCACGTGGTCACCTTTGACGACCAGCCCATTGAGCTGACCCCCACGGAGTTCAATATCCTGTTTTGCTTGATGCGCAACGGCGGCCAAGTGCTTAGCTGCCAGGAACTGGTGCGCCAGGCCCAGGGCTACGAACTGGACGAGAGGGATGCTCGCTATCTCATCCGCCCCCACCTCACACGCCTCCGGCAGAAGCTGGTGGCGGAGCCTGGGGCCCCGGAATATATACACAACGTGCGGGGTATAGGTTATCTCTTCGAGAGGCGCACCGTGCCAAGAGACTAGCGAGCCACAGACGCTCTCGCAAGTCGGTCTATCCGTTCGCAACTCTTTTGTACTCCGTTTTAGATGATTTTATAGTCTATTCATGACTCCCCTGAAAAAAGGTAACTTCTTGCCCGATGCTGGGCAGATATGG
>CAYWWC010000410.1:0-3488 GCA_964461615.1 uncultured Anaerolineae bacterium | reverse complement strand
CTTCCCAGGCTGTCGAGCGTCTCCTTGAGGTCTTGGAGCGAAGAAGGAGCCATTCGGCCCTTCATCATTTCGATCTCCTCCCGACAGAAATCATCGAAGGAGATGCGACTATCCGGCCGCAGCTTGCCAGCGTTCAACTCGTGTTCGCGTGTATCTCGCAGTCTCTTGGCCAACTTCCCATCAGGCCCGACTGTCTCAGTTCGGATCCTTCCGTTCTCGTCGTGCCAGCGCAGGCAATAGGTCGTTCCATTTTTCAAAGAGCGTCTCCAAATCCAGACCCTTCGCCACATGCTTCACCACCTCCTCTCGGTGGCTCCGGGTCGCCTCTGGGCCCATTGAATTCCAGGGCGACACCGATGTCAAGAGAAACCGTCCGCGAAAATGCTATTCGCGCCGCGATACTGTCTGCCGATTCAGGTACAACAGAATCTCTGTCTTGGGGATGAGGATCTTGCCCGCCACTTTGACGTACCCAATCTGGCCCGTTCTGCGGAGATGTCTAAGGCTCTCTCTTGGCTCGCGCAGTCCCAGTGTAAACGCCGGTTGAGAAGTGAAGCGTTAAAAGGGGCGGTCGAGAAGTGAAGCACCCCTGGTAGACTCCCGGGATTTCGGGGCATGGCGCCTCGAAGGACGACGGGAGGAGACAAGGAGTGTTTCGAGACATGGAGAAATGGTGCAAGATCCGGGAGCGAGTGCTTCGTGAGGGGGAGAGCATCCGTCAGATTCAGCGCGAGACGGGGCTGCATTTCCTGACAATGAAGAAGATTCTGACCCATTCGTCGCCGCCGGCGTTCCAATGCCCGGAGCGCCCCAGGCCGAAGACAGGCCCCTATCTGGAGCGTATCAAGGGCATCCTGGATGCGGACAAGGACCTGCCGAGGAAGCAGCGACATACGGCCAAGCGGATCTTCGAGGTCATTCGAGAGGAGGGCTATGCGGGGGGTTATACGCAGGTCAAAGAAGCGGTCCGCGAGCTGAAGCGTATCTCCCAGGAGGTCTTCGTCCCGCTGGTTCACCGCCCGGGTGAAGCGCAGGCGGACTTCGGACAGGCGCTGGTAAAGATGGACGGCGTGTTGCGCAAGGTCATGTTTTTCGCCATGGTCCTGCCGTATTCGGATGCGATGTTCATCGCAGCGTATCCACGGGAATGCACGGAGACGTTTCAGGACGGCCACGTGCGGGCCTTTGACTTCTTCAAGGGAGTTCCCCGCCGGATCAGCTACGATAACGCCAGGACGAGCGTGTCTCAGATCATCGGGTCCCGGACGCGCAGGCTCACGGACGGTTTCCTGCAGCTGCAAAGTCACTACCTGTTCGAGGAGCACTTCTGCCGGGTGCGCCGGGCGAACGAGAAGGGCGTGGTGGAAGGGGTGGTCAAATACGCCCGGCTCAACTACTTCGTGCCCGTGCCGGCGGTGAAGGATTTCGAGGAGCTCAACGCCCACCTCGAGCAGCGTTGCCGGGAGGACCTCGACCGCAAACTCCGGGGCAAAGGGGCCACGAAGGGGCAACTGCTCGAGGAAGACCGGACCGCGTTCCTGTCGGCGCCTGCGGCGGCGTTTGACGCCTGCCGACAGGCCTCCACCACCGTGGACAAGCTCTCCCTGGTGCGCTTTGACTGCAACGACTACTCGGTGCCGGTGCGCTTCGCCCATCACACGGTCGTCGCCAAAGGCTACGTGGATCTCGTCCGCATCTGCCGCAAGGACATGGTCATCGCCGAGCACGGTCGTCTGTGGGACAAGGAGGCCATCGCCTTCGAGCCGGTGCATTATCTCGAGCTATTGGAGCGTAAACCCGGTGCGCTCGACCACGCCCGCCCTCTGTGTGACTGGGCCTTGCCCGAATGCTTTTCCCTGCTGCGAAGCCGGCTGGAGCAGGAGGGCCGCGCCCAAGGCACCCGCGAGTTCATCCGGGTGCTCCGGCTCCTGGAAAGGCATTCCGCCAGCAAGGTGGCCAAGGCCGTCGAAAGGGCCCTGCGCTTGCGTCAGTGCAATCGCGACGTCGTTGCCCAGTATCTGTATCCTGATGAGCCCTTCTCGGCGCCGACCTTCCGGCTCGACGGACGCGAACACCTGCAAGGCGTCTGTGTGAATGCGCCCGATCTGGCCGCCTATCAGGGACTGCTGGGAGGGCGCAGCTGATGGCCACCCAACGTCCCACCGTCTTACTCGACCACTATCTCAAGCAGCTCAAGCTGCCCACCATGCTCCGTGAATACAAGGCGATCGCCGCCGTATGCGCCAGGGAGGGCGAAGACCATATCGCGTTCCTTCTCAGGATGACCGAGCGGGAACTCATCGACCGCGAACAACGCGCTGCCGAGCGCAGGCTCAAGGCCGCCCGGTTCCCCGTCCTCAAGACCCTCGATACATTCGACTTCAAGGCCCAGCCTACGATCAACCGCCCCTTGGTCCTCCAGCTCATGCGCGGCGAATACCTCGACGCTCGCGAGAACATCCTCTTGATAGGCAACCCCGGCACGGGCAAGACCCATCTGGCGACCGCCATGGGCCACAGCGCCTGCACCCAGGGACGACGGGTGCGTTTCTTCTCCGTTACCGGGCTCGTTACCCAGCTGCTGGAGGCCCGAGAAGACCGTCAGTTGGAGCGGCTTCTCAAACGGCTTGAGAAGCTGCAGTTGCTCATCCTGGATGAGTTCGGATACGTGCCCTTCTCCAAGACGGGCGCAGAGCTGTTATTCGAGGTCGTCAGCCGAGCCTACGAACGCCAGAGCATCATCCTGACCACCAACCTGCCTTTTGAACACTGGACCGAGATCCTGGGCAACGAACGCCTCACCGGCGCGCTGCTCGATCGCGTTACCCATCGCGTGCATATCATCGAGGCCAACGGCGAGAGCT
This sequence comes from uncultured Anaerolineae bacterium, assembly GCA_964461615.1. GTDB lineage: Bacteria > Chloroflexota > Anaerolineae > VGOG01 > VGOG01 > CAZVCJ01. Next base: position 624 of record CAYWWC010000410.1, on the reverse strand, counting down.
ACCGCCTTCGAGATGCCAAGAAACGCACAAGACGAGAGCCGAAAGAGAATCCGTGAAAATCGCGCCTCCCCCCTGGGGGGAGGCCAGCAAGGAGAACCCAGACCACCAACAATTCACACTTGACCTCCCCCTACACAGGGGGGGATAATTACGGCATCGGGTGCTGCACTTCTAAACCGCCACCCGCTGCACTTCCTGACCGCCGTTTCCAGGGCAGAGCGTCTCCGTCGCCTCCACGTCTTCTCGCCATTTCGCCGTGTGCTGCCGTCATCCCGGCACCGCTTCGGGTGGCCTGAGCCCTCGGATTCGTTCCACGATGCTCCGGAAAAGCCATTGGGGCACCGCGACCTCCGCCATCTGGAAGATTACGTATCGGGCGTGCGTGATCACTTTCGCCCCGATCTTGATCAGCTTCTCCAGCAGCGTGGTAAGAGACCAGTGACTGACACCTTTCGGCAGAGCTAAACGCCGCAGGAAGTTGGCCAGGTTGTAGGCCAGGCCGAAGAGCTGGAGGCGCACCTCGTTATCCACGAAGCGCTGACACGAGAGCCTTGTCCACTTGAGCGCCCGCTTGCCCTCCTTGATCCACTGCTCCGCCGTCCCGCGCCCGTTGTAGAACTTCAC
>CAYWWC010000409.1:0-3489 GCA_964461615.1 uncultured Anaerolineae bacterium | reverse complement strand
AGATCATGTTCATCGCCTTTATCAATCCCCAGGGGAACTTCGATCCCCACGACAGCTATTGGACCCAACATCCTGACTTCGGCGGCCAGTTGGTGTACGTCAAAGAGGTGGCCCTGGCGCTGGCCCGGCGGGGACATCGGGTGGACATCGTCACTCGCCAGATCGTGGACCCCGACTGGCCTGAGTTCGCTGCCCGGCTGGATGCCTACCCCGGCCACGAGAACGTGCGCATCGTGCGCCTCCCCTTCGGCGGCGACCGTTTCCTGTCGAAAGAGGAACTATGGCCCTACCTGGGTACTGAATTCGCTCCCCACATCGTCAGCCTTTATCAGCGGGAAGGCCGCTTCCCGGATGCTATGACCGCCCACTATGCCGACGGTGGCCTCACGGCGGCGGTGTTGCGAGAAGAGATGGGCATCCCCTTCACGTTCACCCCTCATTCGCTGGGGGCGCAGAAGATGAAGAAGCTGGGCGCGAGGTGGGACAACTTGGCTGAGCTGAACGCCCGCTTCCACTTTGCCCGCCGCATCACCGCCGAGCGCATCGCCATGAGCCAGGCGAGCCGTTGCACGGCCAGCACCGCCCTGGAGCGCTTTGAGCAGTACGCCCATCCCGCCTACCGCGGAGCTATTGACGTACACGATGACCAGCGACTGGTGGTCATCCCCCCCGGCGTCAATTTGCAGGTGTTCGACAAAGAGGCCCAGAGCGCGGTCGAGCAGGCCACCCGCGCCAAGGTCCAGGCCAAGCTAGCCAGAGACATCGCGCCGCAGCGACGGAAGCTGCCCGTCGTCGTGGCCTCCAGCCGGCTGGACGTGAAGAAGAACCACGTGGGGCTGGTGCGGGCCTTCGCCGAAAGCCGACCGTTGCGGGCCAAGGCCAATCTACTGTTGGTCAGCCGAGGGCTGGACAATCCGCTGGCTGCCTACGACCAGGCCGACGTCGGAACCAGAGAGGTGCTGGATCAGGTCATGGCGGTGGTGGATGAAGGCGAGTTGTGCGGCAAGATCAGCCTCTTCTCGCTGGACAGCCAGCACGAGCTGGCGGCTGCCTATCGTTTCCTGGCCGAGAGTCAGTCGGTGTTCGCTCTGACTGCTTATCACGAGCCTTTCGGGCTGGCCCCGCTGGAGGCCATGGCCGCCGGCTTGCCGGCCGTCGTTACCAAAAACGGCGGCCCAGCGGAGAGCTTGCGGGAGGGCGACGACGAATACGGCGTGCTGGTTGATCCCTTCGACCCGGCGGATATCGCCCGCGGTTTGCTGCGAGTGCTGGGCGATGAGGCTGCCTGGCAGCGCTACGCCGAAGCCGGTCGCCGCCGCGTACACGACCGCTACACCTGGGAAAGCACGGCCCGCCAGTTCGAGCGAATTCTGGCGGAACTCGATGAGCCGCGATGGGCGCGGGAAACCTCCACGGTCTCCGACCGAGCTCATCGCCTGCCCATCCATCCCTACTTCCTCCAGCCGACTCCTGAGAACGACATCCCGCTGGAGGAGCTGGCCGAACTGTACTTCATCAAAGGAAAAAGTGACCCGTGACGTGGCAGATTCCCGAAGGAGACATTGACGTTCTGTCGGTGGGCGAGGCGCTGGTTGACTTCATCTCCACCGAAGCTGTGGGCCAGGTGGAGCAGGCTGGTGGGTTTCGCCGCTACCTGGGCGGTTCGGTGACCAATCTGGCGGCCAACGTGGTCCGCTTGAGCGGTAGGGCAGCAGTGGCGGCGCGGATCGGTGATGATGCCTTCGGGCGATTCACGCGCCGGGAGATGGAACGTCAGGGAGTCATTACCGGCTATCTGAAGACGGACGCCGCAGCACGCACCACCCTGGTTTTTGTCACCCGCAGCGCGACCACCGCCGATTTTTCCATCTATCGAGGCAGCGACGCTCGCCTGTCGCCGGAGGACGTGCCGCAGGCGGCCATCGAACGAGCCAGAGTGGTGCACACTTCGGCCTTCGCCCTGTCACAGGAATCCAGCCGCACGGCGGTTCTGGACGCACTGCGCCGAGCACGGGTTCGAGGCTGCCTGATCTCCCTCGAACCCAATTATCATCCCAGCCTGTGGGACGCCAGCCGGCCGATGACCGAGGTGCTGGCTGAGGCCTGCGGGTACGTGGACGTGGTCAAGCCGTCTCGAACTGACTGCCAACGGCTGTTCGGAGCGGACCTCTCGCTATCCGACTGCGCTCAACGTTTTCACGATTGGGGCGTGAAGCTGGTGGTCCTGACCCAGGGGGCGCAGGGCATCTCTGTCTACGAGGATGGGGAGAGGCAGTTGCTACACGTGAAATCGCGGGATGTGCCGGTCGCCGATGCCACCGGTGCGGGCGATGCCTTCTGGTCCGGATTCTTGGTGGCCACCCTGGATGGCCGCTCGCTGCACGCAGCAGTTCTCATGGGTCGTGAAGTGGCCGAGATTAAGCTGAGAACGGTGGGCCCTATCGCCGGCGTTATCGACAGGGAGGCCATTTACCGAAAGATCGCCGCCCAAGCCCGACGATGAAGCCCGACTTGCACGGCGGTTTTCTGGGTAGTTGGCGGTGAAAAGCCCGATTTATCGGGCGCTGCTCTGTAGCACGGGCACTTCATGCCCGTGCGGTCGGCTTGACAAAGTCTCCATTATGGGCTACTATATTGGCAATCTTTCGTCTTCTAATATCTGTCGTGACGCTGCCGATATCGAACATGAAAAGGGGGTGATGCTAGAGAAACAACCTGTTCTTACTCGCCATCGCTGGATTGCGATCCAGCGGCCAAGGGACGGATGATAAGTCCGTACCCAATCCAAAAGGAGGGAACAGAAATGAGAATCGTAAGAATTGTGGGTACTGCTTTGCTCGTGATAGCAGTGCTGATGACTGCCTGTGCGCCCAAACCCGAACCTACTGCGACCCCCAAGCCGGCACCTACCGCGACCCCCAAGCCGGCGCCTACCGCGACCCCACCGGTCGAAGAGGCCGAGGCCACGGCATTGAGTCTCTGGTATCACGGGGCTGGCAACCCGGAGGAGCGTTCGGTGATCGTACAGATCATTGAGGACTTCAACGCTTCGCAGGGTGAGTATGTTGTCGAGATGCAGGACTTCCCCCAGGACAGTTACAACGAATCCATCGTGGCGGCTGCCTTGGCAGGTGATCTTCCTGACATCATCGACATGGACGGGCCGGTGATGCCCAACTGGGCCTGGGCTGGCTATCTCGTACCGCTCGATCTTTCTGCAGGCGCCCTCGACGGGTTCCTGCCCGGCGCGATCGGTGAATGGGACGGCGAGATCTACTCGGTTGGTCTGTGGGATGCAGCCTGCGCGATGTACGCCCGTCGCTCGGTGCTGGAGGCGAACGGCATCCGTATCCCCACGCTCGATGAGCCCTGGACGCTGGAGGAGTTCGATGCGGCGCTTGAAACCCTGCAAGCGACCGGCGAGTTTGAATACGCCTTTGACCCTGGTATGGCCTGGACGGGTGAGTGGTATCCATATGCCTTCTCACC
>CAYWWC010000408.1:0-3516 GCA_964461615.1 uncultured Anaerolineae bacterium | reverse complement strand
AGTGAAGGGCTGGTCGAAGGGTTCGTTTGGTGGCCATAGTGCGCTTCAACTCGGCCACGTCTTCCTTGAAGTTTGTCAGGTCAGCCGCCTGTCACCTGTCGGACCTTGATGACGGCTGATGGAGATGGACAGGGCCAGGCAGCGCAGCAGGCGACCTGTCCCTATATGGGCGTCGGCGCGGATCAAGAGATGACGCTCCCCCCTCATGAAGCTAGACCTGCTTCAAAAGATCGAAATACTCTTCGCGTGTCATACCGGCTGTCCTCACAATTGTTCCTGATGATTTCGACGTCAATCTCGTTGTACGCCGGTATGCCCCCAGCCCGCTTGGCCCCTGGGCAGATTAAGATATGGTGGGACCCTTTCTTGCGCCTGTACTCGCACCCATACAGCTCGAATACTCGCACCAGGGGCTTCCAGTCAACAGGAGTAATGCGGGGCATCACATCACCTGCAAGGCCGACTTCTCAAAGCCCACCATCTCTAACTGCGGCGTGAAAGAACCGTTCTCGCGGACGTAGCTGCACTCCAACAAATAGTCCTCTAAAGTGCTCAGGGCCGCCATTTCCTCAAACTGAATCTGAATTACCTCCGCGAGGTTGCGCTTGGCCTCTTCTGGCGATGTGCCCTGCGAGACGAAATCCAGTTCGGGACACCTGGCGATAAACCAACGGCCCCTTTGCTAGATCTCAATCGTGATTCTTGGTTGCATCGCTTTCTTCTCCAATCGTCTTTTGCTACACGTGCCGGTTGATGTCCAACCATTCTGGGTGCTCTTCCAGCACCACCAACGCGCCTGGCATACTCCTGTGTCGAAACGAAATGCAGGTGGCTGAGCTTTGTCATGGAGTGCCGCAGAGCATCGTCAATGGCGCCTTGCGTTATTTCGCCCCCATGAATGTGGGCAACTGGGATTTTGAAAGGCAGGGCAGCCAGAGCCGCAGCATGCATCTCGAAACGGTCCCCCAACACCACCAGGATATCCGGGCGAAAGCAAGCATAAGCCTGCGCGAAGCCAATCGTACCCAGGCCCATGGACTTGGCAATGCCCTCAGGCGTGTCCGATGAGAGCAGCATCTCCACCTGTTCGTTGATCTCGAACCCGTCGGCCTCAATGGCCTCGACTGTCAGCCCAAACTCTGGTGACAGGTGCATGCCAGAGACGATCAGGTGTAGCTGTAGATCCGGATCCGCCTGGATCTTCCTCAGCAGCGGCAGATAGATGCCGTAGTCAGAGCGGCCAACGGTCACAACGCCAATCGTGCTCATACGCAGTGTTTCCAATGCGAGCACTTAATCCCCAACCGCTACTTGTTCCAGAAAGTTAGCAAAGGTCAACAGATCAGACCGAACTTGCTCGAAACAAGGCCGTATTCGGCCAACCAGGCGTTCAATGCGCTCGGGATCAAAATTGAAGGTGTATACATTGCGCACCACATGTCGAAAGCGCAAGTATTCATCCAGAGCCTGAACAGATTCTTCCGAGAGTACTGCCGGGCGGACACCGGGCGCCTCAACATTCATCTGGCGCAAGAGTTCACGATGCCACTCCCCATCGGTGGGAACGCTTCGTTCCACATGGGATGCGATGTAGCGAAAAATCCGTTCCAAACCGGCATAGAAATCATGCAAATTCAGCGCCACCGAATCCAGGTAAAAATCCTGATCTTCAGGGCGTTTCCGTGCAGCGGCCATCGCGCCTTCAACCCGGCTCACCACGTGTTCCAGATTCTCCAATTCCTGTCGAGCGCGTCCACTAACCAGGGCATAGCGTTCAATCACAGTTCAATTCCCTCCCGCCCAATTCCATAAAGCAACTCGGTGGAAGCAGTGTTTACATCTACCAGATTGACCTGAATATCGGTATCCAAATCGAAAACGGCGCCTATAGCCCGCAGCGTATCCCGGGGCTGAATATCCCAGGCTGCGATGTCCACATCAGACCAGAGGGTGAACATGTCCTGATACACCAATGATCCAAAGACGACGATGCGCGTGGCTCCGAACTGTTTCCTGAGCAAGGCCACTGCCTGACGAGCTAAAGCCCAGGCTCGTTCCTCTCGTCGTGTCAGTTCCTGCTGTTCCTCTTCCCAACGCAGCTGCGCTGTTGCCCGATACGCATCCAATGATTCCGGCTTCAATTCTAAACTTGTCGCCATCTCTCGTCCTCTTTCGGAATATCGCTATGGCGGCCCAGTTTGGTGATCTGGCCTGTTTGCCTTATCGCTTCTGCCAGCACCGGCTTGTAGGTGCGAATGAAAGCATAATCAGTTAAACATCTCCAGCTCAAGCACAGTGCCGGCCGGCACATCCACGCGCACAGCACGGCCCAGCAGGTAGGATAATGCGGCTGACTGCAGTCCCGTCCCCGGTCGCTTCATGGCGACCATGCCTCGGCTCAACCGTGTCCCAGTCGCAATATCCTCGACGGCGACCAGACTCCGGCGGGCCACCGCCGCCGTGTTGGCCTCACTAACTGCCGGCTCCTTGCGCCCATGGCCCAGCGATGCTTCCACTGTGCGTATACCCCGCACCAGTGCCGTCAGTTCATCTGGCTCCACCGAAGCCTGATGGTCGGGGCCGGGCAGGTTGCTGTCTAGCGTGAAGTGCTTCTCGATCACACAGGCGCCAAGCGCCACCGCTGCCAGGGCAACTTGGATCCCTGGTGTGTGATCGGAGTAACCTACTGGCACATTGAAGGCCATGACCATCGTCTGCATGGCGCGCAGGTTCGCATCAGCAGGATCGGCCGGGTAGTTGCTGGTACAGTGTAACAACACAAAGTGATGATTGCCAACATTCCCAAAGGTTCTTATGGCCGTTTCCACCTCACCCAGATACGACATGCCGGTAGAGACAATCATCGGCTTGCCTTTGTTTGCCACATGGGCCAGGAAAGGCAAATTGGTGATCTCACCAGACGGAATCTTAAAGACCGCCACGCCCAAATCCGCCAGAAAGTCAGCGCTCTCATAATCAAAGGGCGTGGACATGAAGAGGATGTCCTTCTGCTGACAGTAGGCATGCAGCTCCCGAAAAGCATCAAAGGGCAACTCCAGACGTTTGATCATGTCCAACTGCGACTCACCGGCGCCCGTCGTTTGCAGTTGATAGGCCGCCTTAGGGGCCTGAGGTGAGATTACTTTTTCAGCCTTGAAAGTCTGGAACTTGACTGCATCAGCGCCGGACTTTACAGCCACGTCTATCAACTGGCGGGCCATCTCCAGGCTACCGTTGTGGTTCACGCCAGCCTCGGCAACGATGAAACAGGGCTGGCCAGGGCCGACTTTGCGGCCGGCGATTTCAATTTCTCTCATGTCCCCTCCTGTCTTTCAGGATCAAGTCGGCTATGTAGAGATCCCAGGGCGAATCAATATCAAGCGAGCGTTCAGGCGGCATGACATAGGCATAGGTGCACTCAGGAAACCAAGTCCGACCCTCGAGAAACACTTTCCGACGTACAAGATAGATCGCACCGTTCAAAGCATAGACTAGGGGAAAAGCCTGACGCCTTAG
>CAYWWC010000407.1:0-3520 GCA_964461615.1 uncultured Anaerolineae bacterium | reverse complement strand
CTAGGGCTTCTAAACTCGCGTTTGCTGCAAAGAATCTTCGAATTACAGAATCCTCAAATGGTTGGCAAAGTCTTTGCGGAAATCAAAGTAGTCTATGTGAGACGCTTGCCCATCCACACCATCAACTTTGACGACCCAGAGGAAGCTGCCCGCCACGACAAAATGGTCGCCCTGGTGGAGCGCATGTTGGCGCTGCACAAGAAGCTGGCCGCCGCTGCCATCCCCGCCGACAAGGAACTCTACCAGCGGCAGATTGAGGCCACGGATCGGCAGATTGACGCGCTGGTGTATGAGTTGTATGGGTTGACGGAGGGGGAGATTGGGGTAGTGGAAGCAACGGATGGGAGCGGATAAGCGGATAAGCGAGCGGCGGCTATCCGCTGCGCACAGTAGCTTGAAAGAAGGAGGAAATGAAAGATGTCCACAGTGTTGAGCAAGGTCAAAAGGCTAGAGGAATACATGGCCTCGACCGACGTTTTGTCTCTGGATAGGGTGTTGGTGTTGACCATCGATAAGCTGCTCGACAGGGAGACCTCTCGCTTGATCTCGCAAAAAGCCAGGTTGGAGCAGCAATTGACCAAGTTCGAGCAGAGGTATTCCCTCAGTTCAGGGGAGTTCTATGAGAAGTTTGAGCGAGGCGAGCTGGGCGACGCCATGGACTTCATTGAATGGTCAGCGACGTATGAGATGGCCGCAAACCTGCGACACCGACTGTCCATCCTGGGATGGGAAGAAGCGAGCCCCTCATGAACCCAATCATCGCCAGCTACTTCGATGAAATCGAAATGCGGCTGATAGGGAGCCCTGTAGTCGTCTCTTACAAGCAGGCTCGGCGAGAAATCATGCTCACCGACGGCAAACTACGCATCCGAGCCACGTTAATAGACGGCGGCCTCTTCGAGTTCTTCGAATACGTGGCGGAGGAAAAGGGGCGGATAGATTTGCGAAAGTACAGCTTCCATTGGCAGGATGCCGATGGAGAGTTAATCCGTCGTTGGGACAACGTCAAGCACCACATGGATCTGCCCAAAGCGCCCCATCACCGTCACGTTAAAGACGCTCCCCCACAGCCTGTATTTGATGTACCAAATGCTACGACCATCCTGACCATGATTGAAGAACGGGTGCTGGAGAGATGAGAGAGCGGCGGCTATCGCTTATCCGTTGTTTATCCTCTGTGGGAAGGGAAATTATCACACTGAAACGGCCTCAGTGCTCTCAGAAGTTTCAGCGAGATCAGTGATTCAGACGGAGCACACTGAAAATGAGTTTCTACAACCGGTTCGCATATTTCTACACCAAAGGGCCATATCCTCGATACAGCGAGAAAATGGTAGAGCTACTGCCCGCTGTGCTCGCCCGATTCGATGCCCAGCCACAGACGATCCTGGACATGGCTTGCGGCGAAGGGACGTTCGCTGTGGCGATGGCGAAGAAAGGTTTCCAAGTAACGGGTATTGACCGCTCTCCCCAGATGCTGGAGTTTGCCAAAGAGCGGGCTGGCCGTTTCCACTTCCGAGGCCGTTTCCACTTCCGAGAACAGGAGAACGCAGAAGTGGAGTTTCTCCTTCAAGACATGCGATCCCTGTCCTTTGACGAACAATTCGACCTGGCGACCTGCTGGTTCGATAGCCTGAATTACGTCTTGGAGTTGGAGGGCATACAGAATACCTTTGCAGGCGTGTATCGCGCGCTGAAAAAAGCAGGGTTGTTCATCTTCGATATGAACACGGTTTATGGCCTGGCCGCTGACTGGCAACGAGAGCCTTGTTACATCCAGCAGAATAGCCCTGAGTTCTTTGAAATCCACTTCCCAAGCTACGACTTCGAGAAACGCATTGCTATCACGAGCATATTGGGATTCGCGAAAGAAGGGGATGGGTGGATTCGGGTGGACGAGGAGCACAAAGAACGCGGATACACCCTGGAGGAGATCAGGCAGTGCTCGCAGGCAGTGGGCTTCCAGGAACTTGCCTGCTGGGGGAGCCTGGAAGAAATGAGCGAGCCCAGGTCAAATAGTGGGCGCGTATGGTTCGTGATGCAAAAGTAATTGGGAACACAGATTCACACAGATAAAAACAAAAAAAGAACTCTGTGTTCATCCGTGCCAATCTGTGTCCTCAAGAAAAGGAGCAATAATGATGGAGAAACAACCGACTGTTTATCCCTATATCCCCAATTCCGTGCCCGCGACAAAGGCGCAGATGCTCAAAGAGGTCGGGGCGGAGAGCACGGACGATTTCTACGAGGATGTCCCGGCGAGCCTCCGCATCAGAGGAGAGATGAATCTGCCCGAGCCCTTCTTGTCCGAATACGCTTTGAAGAGGCACGTAGAGGGCCTTCTGGCGAGAAATACGACGGCCGGGGAGTATCTCAGTTTCCTGGGGGCCGGATGCTATCAGCACCACGTGCCGGCCGTGTGCGACGAGGTGAACCGGCGAGGGGAATTCCTGACCGCCTACGCGGGCGAGCCTTACGACGATCACGGCCGGTTTCAGACGCTGTTCGAGTACGCCAGCATGATGGGCGAGCTCCTGAACATGGACGTGGTCAACGTCCCGACGTACGACGGGTTTCAGGCCACCGCCACGTCGCTCCGCATGGCAACGCGGATTACGGGCCGACGCGAGGTGCTGGTAGCCAAAACCATTAGCGCTGATCTACTATCCAAGATCAAGGACTACTGCAAGCCCAACATAGAGATCAAGCTGATTGGCTATGATTCCGAGACGGGACAACTGGCCCTTGATGCTCTGAAGGTCGCGATTTCCGACAGGACGGCCGCCGTCTACTTCGAGAATCCGTCTTACCTGGGCTTCATCGAGACGCATGGGGAAGAGATCTCCCAGATCACCCACGATCACGGGGCGGTCTGCGTCGTCGGGGCCGACCCGATCTCATTGGGCGTTTTGACGCCGCCGGCCGACTATGGCGCGGACATCGTGTGCGGCGACATCCAACCGCTGGGGATGCACATGCAGTTTGGCGGAGGTCAGGCCGGGTTCATCGCCACCCGCGACGAGGAGAAATACGTGGCGGAGTATCCTTCCCGGCTGTTCGGCATCGCCCCGACGTGCGTTCCGGGCGAATACGGCTTCGGCGATGTGGCTTATGAGAGAACATCTTTTGCAGTGCGCGAGCAGGGCAAGGAATGGGTCGGCACGGCCGCCGCCCTGTGGGGCATCACGGCCGGCGTCTACCTGGCGCTGATGGGACCGCAGGGGATGGTGGAGATCGGAGAGGGCATCATGGCCAGGTCGCGCTACACGATGCTGGAGCTAGATAAGATTGAGGGTGTCAAGGCCCCTGTTTTCCAGTCACCCCATTTCAAGGAGTTCATCGTGAATTTCGACGGCACGGGCAAGTCCGTAGTGGAGATCAACCAGGCGCTGTTGGCGCGGGGGATTTTTGGCGGGAATGATCTGACCAAGGAGTTCCCGGAACTGGGCAGCAGCGCGCTCTACTGCGTGACCGAGGTTCATACCCAGGATGACATTGACCGGCTAGTGGCCGCGGTTAG
>CAYWWC010000406.1:0-3531 GCA_964461615.1 uncultured Anaerolineae bacterium | reverse complement strand
GGCACGAAAGGGATTTCGTGATTCTCGCGAACTTTCGCGGATTTCGTGGTCCAAAGGCCCACGAAGCCACGACAGTCGGGGATACGGCTGGTCCCGGCTGGCGGGCGGTGCGCTGGCGGTGCTGTTTTAGTGAGATGTGAACGTGGCAGAGGTTGACGGGCTGATTGGATAGTTGTGTCCTGTTATGTGCGTGATGCGTACAGACAATTTTTCGCTTTTTTAAAGGAGAAAGAAATGTGCAAAGGATCCGGTCGAGTGCAGCGGGCCATTATGCAGCAATTGCGGAAAGACGGCTACTGTCTGCCCAAAGACATCGAGGGATTTGGCCAGTCATCGAAGGCCAGGGCAGCGGGAAGGCTGTGCGAGCGCGGGTACGTGAACGTGTTCTACGGACTGCTGGCCCTGGAAGTGCCAGGCTGTCAAGCTCCACGGGATGTGAGGGTTTGTTTCGTAGTACCTCCAGAGGTAGACAGCGTCGAGAAGTTCAATGACTTGCGGGCCCGGCATGGTCTACAGTCAACTAGACCAGATAAACTAGACAGGGTCGAACAGCGTAAATACTGAGCGCCATTGTGCAATAGCATTTTGCCCCATTATGCAACAGGGGGGCTGGCGTGGAGGCTGAGAAGGCCCAAAGGGGGTAATTGCGCCAAGAGCCGTCCTGACATGACCCAGGGCCTTGCGTTTGCCCTCTTCCGACTTTCACTGTAGAATACTGTTGCCCATTGGCGCGCCTCCTCAGCTCTGGTGGGCGTCTCCCCGCCGGTCTTGTCAAGTCGCCCGGCGGGAGATTCTAGTCAAATTTGAAAGGAGTAACAAATCATGGGAACAATCAACATCGCTTGGTGGAATCTGCAGAACTTCTTCGACACCGACGACGACCCGATCTCCAAGGACTTCGCGTACACGGCGGAGGCGGGCTGGACGCAGGAGGTGTTCGAGGCCAAAAAGGCCAACCTGGCCCAGGCGCTGAACGCCTTGCACGATGGCGCCGGGCCGGATCTGCTGACCGTGGCGGAGATCGAGAAAGACGCGCTGCTGGCGGAACTCATCGCTGAGATGGGGAACCCCCACCTGAAAGTGGTCAAGGATCCGGCTGGGACTAGCGACCTGCGCGGTATTGACGTAGCCATGGCCTACGACGAGCGAAAACTCTCAGTCAGATCCAAGTCCTCTCACCTCGTTCACCTGCGGTATCGCACCCGCGACCTTTTCGAGGTCGTGTTCGAGGTCAACGAGACGGGCGAAAAACTGGTGGTCATCGCCGGTCACTGGCCGTCCCGAGGAATGGGAAGGTACCGCTCCGAGCCGCTGCGTTGCGCCGTGGCCGAACACGTTGCCTATCTGGTGGAAGCCCACGTGAAGGTTGAGCCTGAGGCGTACGAGCAGTTGCGGGCTCAAAACGACCTGGACACCGTGAGGCGAACGTGGGAAACAAAGGTGATCGTCGTGGGCGATTTGAACGACGAACCGAGCGATCGGAGCCTGGTGGATCACCTGCGAGCCTCCAACGATCTGGATCGCGTGATCGGCAGAACGAACGACATTGACGGCTTTGAAACGGAAACCGCCGACTACCGAGGCCAGGAGGTGTTCCTGTTCAACCCCACCTGGAAGTTTCTCCCGCAACAGCAAGTGGGGACTTACTTCCTGGACGCCCTCAGAAGCGGCGAGAAATTCGCCAACCGCTATCACGTGCTCGACCAGTTGATCGCCAGCCGTGGCCTATTGACCGGATCTGGGTTGACCCTGGATCTGGACAGTGTGCACATCTTCCGCGACTCTCTGGTGGCGACAGCCAGCGGGCGCCCTCGCCCCTTCAACAAGAGTACAAGAAAAGGAACATCCGACCATTTGCCGCTGACAGCAGTGTTGCGATTTGGGAACATCGGCCGCCGCGTCACTGCTGCCGACCACATTAATGACTGTGATGACGGAGGAGTAATCTTATGACCACATTTCAACCGTTCGACATGGAACGCATGATGTCCAAATGGGAGAACGTCGTGAAGTACAACCTATCGGAGAGCGGGGCTCACCCAGCCACCGTTCGTGAACTGCTCGGCGATTGGACTCTCATCGAGGATCTATTGGACACGGAGCTAAACTACCCCCAGGCCAACGGCATCATCGAACTGCGGGAGCACATCGCCGACCTCTATCCTGGGGCAACGCCCGACAACGTACTGGTCACCGTCGGGTGCGCCGAGGCCAACTTCATCACCCTCCAAACCCTTCTCACAGCGGGGGACGAGATGGTGATGATGCTGCCCAACTACATGCAGGTTTGGGGCATCGGCCATAACTACGGCTTTCAGGTCAAGGCCTTTCACCTCCAAGAAGAACTGGGTTGGGCTCCCAACCTGGACGAGTTGAACGAAGTCGTCACAGAGAGGACCAAGCTCATCGCCGTCTGCAACCCCAACAACCCCACGGGCTACATTCTCACTCAGGAAGAGATGGACGCCATAGTGGCCGCCGCCGAGGGGGTCGGGGCCTGGCTCCTGGCCGACGAGGTCTACAGCGGAGCGGAGCGCCTGACCGACGCCGAAACCCCCTCCTTCTGGGGCCGGTACGACAAGGTGCTGGCCATGAACAGCCTGAGCAAAGCCTACGGTTTGCCGGGGCTGCGCATCGGCTGGGTGGTGGGACAGGCGGACGTCGTAGACGATATCTGGGCTCGCCATGAGTACACCGCCATCAGCACCACTATGCTGTCCAACAGGCTGGCGGCCCACGCTCTGTCTCCCCAGGTGCGGCCCCGTCTCATACAGCGCACGCGAGACTACATCCGCCGCGGCTATCCCATTCTGGATGGGTGGTTGGAGAGCCACGAGGGGACCTTTGACATGGTCCCGCCCCAGGCAGCGGCCATCGCCTTCACCCGCTATCACCTCGATGTCAACTCGACCGAACTGGTGGAGCGGTTGATGCGCGAAAAGAGCGTGCTCATCGCTCCTGGCGACCACTTCAGCCTGGATCACCACCTGCGAATCAGCTTTGGCCTGCCGCCCGACTACCTGCGGGCAGGGCTGGACCGCATCCATCAATTGATCGTCGAGCTGGGAGGTTAGCGTAAGAGGGGAGGGTACGACTATGTCTATCCTGGTTTTGACCGAGCAGTAAATCCGCCAGACCGTGACCATGCCCCAAGCGATGCAAGCGATGGAGGAAGTCTTCGCAGCACTGGCCCGGGGCGAGGCACGGCTGCCCGAGCGGCCAACTACCTGGCCAACCCCGTGCTGGATAAGGTGACCATCATCGGCTCAGGGGTTCAAGCGCGCTTTCAACTGCGCGCTCTGGCTGTGATGCGACAACTCGTTGGACGGGTGGCGGAGTTTATCCTGAGCCTGTCGAAGGGCTCCTACTCAACCGGCGCTCTCGCCCAACGCCTAACTGGGGAAGGACTTACGCCCACTTGTACTAGAATGTCCAGCAAGCCAGGAGAGAAGGCGGGGTAAGGTGGAGATTAAATCCCATGAGTGCGCCGAGCAAAGCGTACTGTTTCTTGATGGTGCAAGTCCATCTTGG
>CAYWWC010000405.1:0-3555 GCA_964461615.1 uncultured Anaerolineae bacterium | reverse complement strand
CAGAAAGCTGTCGTGCCTGTCTTGATTAGACTTTGGACAAACAATCGTGTTAGCTAGCAGAGGAACAGACTGCGCTCTTTCAGCGCACTTCTGATAGTTTCTTTTAGATTCATACTTCTTCAGAGACCAGGAATTGTGCCAAAATCCAAATCTTGACATAGGCGGCTTTTTGTACTATACTTTCTTATGAGTTCAGTCGAAGTCCTCGCCGGAGTCTTGTGCTCCAGGCCATTCCTTCACATAAAAAAGGAGGCCGAGATGAAAACCACATTAGCCAAAGTTCTAATTGTAGTCCTGTTGATGTCCCAGATCGTGGCGGGCATTGGCGTGGCTGAGGCAGCGCCAGCGGGATCCTCGTGTACCTATCACACCGTGCGCTGGGGCGACACCCTCTACTCCATCGCCCGTAGCTACGGCACTACGGTACAGGCCGTTGCTCAGGCCAACGGGATTTCCAACACCTCGTTCATCCGCGTCGGCCAAGTGTTGTGCATCCCTTCCGAGGCAGCCCCGCCGGCCCCCACCGGCGACTACTACACCGTGCAACGAGGTGATACTCTCTACTCCATCGCCGCCCGATACGGAACTACGGCGCAGGCCCTCGCTCAGGCAAACCAAATCTATAACCCCTCCCTGATCTACATTGGCCAGGTTCTGTACATTTCCACCGGGGGAACGCCGCCTCCTCCGCCTTCGGGTGACGTCTACTACACCGTGCAGCGGGGCGACAACCTATACCGCATCGCCCGGCGCTACGGCGCCTCTGTCTGGGCCATCGTCGTGGCCAACAACCTCTCTAACCCGTCCCTCATCTACCGTGGTCAGGTGCTGCTCATCCCAGCGCCGGGGACTGTCCCTCCTACACCTACCCCGGGGCCAACCCCCACCCCAGGGCCAGGGCCAACTCCCACACCGACGCCAATTCCACCGTCACCTCCAACGCCAACGGGCTTTGGCTACGGTATTCAAGCGCACATGATCGGTCAAGATCACGGCCAGATCACCAGTACAGTCAAGAACATGGGCTTGGGCTGGATCAAACACCAGATCGCTTGGAAGGACTTTGAGACCTCCAAGGGGAACATCAACTGGGGCGACATTGATGCTTTGGTCAACAGTTGCCACGATGCGGGCCTCAATGTTCTTCTTAGCGTGGTCAAGGCTCCGGCCTGGGCCAGGGGCGCTGATGCCGACCTGACCGTGAACGGGCCGCCGGCTAACCCGCAGGACTTCGCCGACTTCATAGGGGCCATGGCCGACCGCTACAAGGGCAAGGTGCAGGCATATGAGATCTGGAATGAACAGAACCTGCACTACGAGTGGGGCAACGAGGCCCTGGATGCCAATCGCTACGTCCAGCTCCTGGCTGCGGCTTATCAGGCTATCAACGCGCAGGATCCTGACGCCATCGTGGTCAGTGGCGCCCCGACCCCCACCGGCGCCAACCCACCCGTGGCCATTGATGATCTCACCTACCTGGAGCAGATGTACCAGGCCGGCCTGAAGAACTACTGTGATGCTGTAGGAGTGCATCCCAGCGGCTATAACGTTCCTCCCGATGCTGATTGGCAGACGTGGAACGATCCCACAGCCGCCTTCCAGGGTCCTTCTGACAACCATCATCATAGCTGGGTCTTCCGGGGCACCATGGAGGGCTCTCGCAACATCATGGTCAGGTATGGCGATAGCGGCAAGAAGCTTTGGCCCACGGAGTTCGGCTGGGCCTCGGTGGCTGGCCTGGGGGTCTCGCCGGCGTCTGGCTACGAGTACGCCGCCGATAACACCGAATTGGAGCAGGCTCAGTACATCGTCAAGGCCTACGAGATGGGCAAGAGCTGGGGCTGGGTGGGAGCTATGTTCCTCTGGAACCTTAACTTTGGCCCTGTGGCCGGAGCCTCTGACGAGAAGGCTGCCTTTGGCATAGTGCATCCCAACTGGGCCCCCCGGCAAGCCCACGCGGCTGTGCACGACATGCCGAAGTAAGCTCGACGACGGGCGGGGATTGGGCATGGGACAAAGCCGTGTTCCCCGCTGTCAGCGGGCAATCCTGCTCTATGCCATAGGAAGTGGGATTACGCTCGGTAGAGTACGCTCGGTAGAGTTCGCTCGGCAGAGTACGCTCATGAGCGAAGTCAAGATATGTGGAAATCTCCAAACTAGAGCGTAGAGGATGCGCTGCTTTGGGGTATTTCCCAAGATCATCCTCGGACATTCGAGGACTAAAAAAAGGAGGCATAAAATAATGATGAAGAGCAAGTTAGGTAAAGCCTGTATTTTGGCGCTGCTGGTGATGCAGTTAGTGTTAGCGACTGGGATCGTCGCCCACGCCCAGGGCTCCTACTACACCGTGCAGCGGGGCGACACCCTCTACTCCATCGCCCGCCGCCATGGCAGCTCGGTGCAGGCCATCGCCCAGGCCAATGGGATCCTCAACCCCGCCCGTATCTACGCTGGCCAGGTGCTGCTAATCTCCACTGGGGTGACCTGGCAGCCGGAGACTCCCGCCGGCTCCTACTACATTGTGAACCGCGGAGATACCCTTTCCTCCATCGCCTGGCGCTTTGGCACGACCCACTGGGCTATCGCCGTCGCCAATAACCTCTCGAATCCCAATTTCATCTACCCTGGACAGGCGCTGGTTATCCCTGGCTACGTCGCCACTACTACCATCGTGGCAGTGGTGGAGCCGACGCCGACGCCTACGCCGACGCCTACCCCTGCCCCCCAGGTAGCCGACTGCTCTGAATGGGCTAACATAACCGAGCCCACTGTGGACGCCGAGCTTGATGGGAGCGGCTTCGCCTTCGTAAGGGGGACGGCCGCCATTGACAACTTCTGGTACTACAAGCTGGAGTTCAGTAGCAACGGGGAGTGGCCCGTGAAGTGGTCGCTCATCGAAGATCTCCACTTCGAACCAGTGGTCAACGGCTTTCTCGACGACTGGAAAACCGGGGCTTTGCCTGAGGGGGTGTATCAACTGCGCCTTACAGTGGTGGATAAAGGCGGGAACTATCCGGAGCCCTGCCAGGTGCAAGTAGTCATCAAGAGATAGGGAGTTAAGTGTAAACTCCCATGCTCAATCCCTGCACCGGGGAAGTGCTGCTTCATGAGAAAAACGACGGCAAGGTGTGCGGCTTACCTGCGAGCGGTGGTGCGAGATAGTCTAGGGCGCCATCGTCGTCAGCGGCGCTTTGACGCCTACCAGGGCCAGCCCGCCCGATGCCGGCTGGACTCCTCGGCAAACCCGCGCTGCCGTGCACGACATGCCCAAGTAACCTTGACGACAGGCGGGGAGCACGGGGCAAAACCGTGCTCCCCCACAATCTTTATACCGCTTGCGGGCAAGAGAAAGGGGCGGGAACAACATGAACGAAGTATCGTCATGATGAACAGTCCCCTTGTCGGGGCAGGCAAGGGGACTTTGTTTCGTGAAGCGTGAGAACGCAAAACGTGAAGGCATGAAACGTGAAATTAGACATGACGTTTGAGAACAAATGGAGGTTTCACTACCGGACACTTTTTTATTCTGCCACGAATTTCACGAATTAACACGAA
>CAYWWC010000404.1:0-3601 GCA_964461615.1 uncultured Anaerolineae bacterium | reverse complement strand
CCCCCGCTTTCCTCCCCCCAGCAAGCTGGGGGGCATCCAGCGGGAATTCAGTGAAGCGGTCTATCCAACTGGGCGGGTAGGGCTGCGCCACGGACTCGCCGTGGTGGACAGTTGTATCTTTTTTCATGGTTACAACTCCTCGGCCTGTGGATTTGTGCAGCGGCCCCGGCAAGCAACGCCACCGTTAAGGCGTGCTCGCTGCCCAGACCCGCCGTGGCATAAAGTGCCACTACAGAGCTGCCACCCCGTAAAACGGGGTTCCTGAGCCCGATTCATCGGGCGGAAGCTCCGTAGCACGGCGACTTTATCGCCGTGCGGCCCCGGCAAACAATCTCAATACTCTTTGCCAACACCCTCTGCCATAACAGCGGATAACTTCATCAACTCTTCTCTCCAGTTATCTGCTTCCGCCACATACAATGATGCGTCCTCTCGCAGCAAACGCGGCCCCACATTCTCCGAAGCCGTGCGCTCCAGGATGGGAATGATCGTACCCTCCGCGTGATGTTCCTTTTGACGCTCGACGTAGGCAATGTAGTTGGGTAGTCGCTTGGCATCGAATGAGAAAGCGCCATATTCATCTTGCCACTTGAAAGGCACATCGCTGATGCCCGACTTGTTGAATCTCGTCGAAGCAGCACCCTTGATTTGCCCAACAAACTTGGATACCGAAATGGCCGGAGGGATAGACACGACCATGTGAACGTGATCTGTGGTGCCACCGATGGTGTAGACAACCCCTCTGAGTCCAACAGCCTTGCTGGTCAAGTAGCCGTAGACGTGTTTCTCGACCTTGGGGGTAAGTAGGGGATGACGATCCTTGGTTGACCAAACCAGATGGTAGAATAGTTGCCAGTAAGGCATACCTCAAGCTCCTTTAGTTCCCTCATGCTACCGTTGACTGTGCCACGGTGATCCAAAGCCCGATTCATCGGGCGGTAGCTCCGTAGCACAGCGACTTCATCGCCGTGCTACGGAGCTACTCCCCAAACAACTCCGCGATGTCCTGCACTGCGCTCCGTGGCTCCCCTGCTCCCATGTCCCTGTAGAACGCCTCATCGTACTTGCGGGTGCGCACCTGGATGGGCATGGGCACGGCGTGGCCCATGAGGAGCACCTGCTCGCGGGTGTCTAGGCTTGCCAGCGCGCTCCGCAGGGTGCTGCGGCCGGCCACGCCGGTCAATACGGCATCAATGTCGCGCTCCTCGGTCAGCTTGCCGGAGACGCGGGTGCCCAGTTGGCTCATCACCTCGGGATCAATGCCGCTGGGCCGCTGGTCAATGACCATGAGAGTGACGTTATACTTGCGCATCTCGCGGGCGATCTGTCCAAAGATGGTCTGCCTGGCTACCGAAGGATTGAGGAACTTGTGGGCCTCCTCAATGGTGATCATCAAGGGGCGGGGCGCGTCACCGAGTTTCTTGGTCTCCTCGTAGCGCTCGACCTTCCCCTGGTAGAGACGGCGGATGCGACGGGTGACGACGTTGGCTACCAGCATGTAGTCCAGAGCGCGGCTGTACTTTCCGAACTGGAGAATAATGTGCTTGCCCTTATCCAGCGCCTCCACCATGTCGTCAATGATATTGAAGCGGGCCTTGTCGGATATGTATCCCCGCCGCTTGATGGCCCTGAGCTTGCGCTGCAGAGCGGTGGTCGCCTCCGAGTGAGCGCCGCTTTTCTGACAAAACGCCTGAATCCCGTCGGGCGACATCCCCAGCAATTCCTGCAGCCAATCCTCTTTGTAAACGTCGTTGAGGAGCCCCGCCGTGGCCGCCGTGGTGGGACGAAGGTCCAACTCGTTGGCCAGCAGCATCACGTCCTCGGCCCCTATCTGATTGAGACCGATCTGGAGGGTCACGTCCACGTTCTGGCGAGCAGCGGCCTTCTCGTCCAGCGAGTAGACCATCACACGGCTGCCGAAGATTTGACGCAGCCCCTTGACCCACTTCCCATCTTCCGACTGCTTGTCAAAAGCGTATTCGCTGTGCATGTCGAAGATGAGATTGACAGCCGCCTCCGACTTTATGATGCCAGAGAGGATGATGCGGGCCAGGAAGCTCTTGCCCGTGCCCGTCTGTCCGAAGATGCCGTTGGAGCGCTCCACCAGGCGGTCGAGCTTGATGCAGATGGGAATATCCATGGTCAGCGGCGTGCCCACGGCGAAATTCAGCCCGCCCTCCTTGCCAAAGACAGTGGCGAAGTCCAAAGCGTCGGCCTCGCACAGCTCGGCGAAGTGCATGGGTATAGTGCGCACCGTCTGCGGCGGCGACAACTCATCAACGAAAGTGAGTTCGTCGCCCTTCTCCATCATCAGCCTGGGCTTGACCTCCACCGTAGCATAGGTGCTGATGCCCGAGAGAGCCTGGGCGATAAAGGGCGAGGCATCGCGGGGCGGGTTGGCCAGCAGCGTGGGGTCGGTGGCCCGCAGTTGCATGTCCGAGATCATGCTGAAGTAGCGGTTATGCTCCCCTTCCACGATCACAAAACTGCCGATGCGCAAATCCTCCGTCGAACAGTCCGCATCCAGCCGCACTGTCAACCCCGCGTTGAACG
This sequence comes from uncultured Anaerolineae bacterium, assembly GCA_964461615.1. Classification (GTDB taxonomy): domain Bacteria; phylum Chloroflexota; class Anaerolineae; order VGOG01; family VGOG01; genus CAZVCJ01. The sequence continues at coordinate 1,048 of CAYWWC010000404.1, read as the reverse complement.
CGCCGTCGGTTACTACGCCTAGTCGTTTGCGTTTCATTTTCACTCCTCCTCCACCACCACCTCTTCCCCCGCCAGCCAACCGAGGTTTGAATCACTGAAGACACTGAAGGACACTGAGCTCACTGAGGACCCTTCAGTGCCCTCAATCCACTCAGTGGCCTCAGTGATTCCAATCACCCCCTTGATGCCGCCGCCATCAACGGCGATGGCGACGTGTTTGCGAAATGGTTTCATGGTGAGTTTTCTCCTTTAGTCTTCCTGGTTTTGGCAATCACTTTGACGTTCGCGGCGCGTGGCCCTTGGGGCCCTTGTTCAACCTCGACCTCGACGCGGACGCCTTCTGCCAGCCTGGATAAGGTGTCAGGATCAACATACCCTTCACGGAAGTAGATGTCGGGGCTGCCATCATCGGGAACAATGAATCCATAGAGGTAACCCCTTGGATGCAGGATGACACGCTTGACTGATCCTTGCTGGAGCACAGCTTCAGAGGAAAGTTGGTCGCGCAATTTCAGGAGGCGTCTGTTCTTCGGCGCGATGGCAAGTGCACGCTGGCAATAGGTCAGTGCCTCATCACGCCGGCCTAGCTCCACGAGTGTCTGGATCAGCACTGGGGTCACGATGCCCATACCACGGCGATTCTTCAAACCTTCGTCAATCTCAAAACCCTTGCTCAGTTTGACTGCGGCCTCCTCAATGTCTCCGTGTGAAAGCAAAGCCTTACCCATTGCAGTATGCGCCATTGCGAGGTGTCGCTTGCCGCCCAGTTTCTCGCCAATCTGGATACTGCGTTGGAAGGCATCCACGGCCTCGTCCAAGCGACCCAGTTGCTGCAGTACCCCACCCAGACGGTTCAGCATCATTGCCTGCTCGCGTTGATCACCCAGTTCCACGAGAATATCATAGCCGCTTCGGAAGACATCTTCAGCCTCCTCGAAACGTCTCATCCGCTGCAGCACCCCACCCAGACTGTTCAACACCATCGCCAGACTGCGCTCATCCCCCAACTCCTCGGAGATGGCATAGCTGCGCTGAAAGGCGTCCACCG
>CAYWWC010000403.1:0-3621 GCA_964461615.1 uncultured Anaerolineae bacterium | reverse complement strand
GTGGTCGCCGACGTCCACCTCTTCGACCGCCTCGCCCGGGTGGCGGTACTGTACCAGGTAACGTTCAGCCCAAAGATCAACCGCACGAACAGGTGTGGGAGTCGGCGTGTCTACCGTCGGTTTTGGAGTCGGCGTATCCGCTGTTGATGTGGGAGTCGGGGTAACCACCGTAGGCGTGGGAGTCGGCGTAACCACCGTCGGTGTTGGAGTGCCCGTCGCCGGTATCGGTGTGTCCGTCGGGGTCGGGGTTGAGGTTGGAGTCGGCGTACGTCTACAGCTCCCCACAGTCAAAACCAACAGCGCCAGACAAATAACCTGCGCTATGCGTTTGACCGCCATGGTCCACCTCGCTTTATGGACGCGGTAACCACGTCCCTACCTCTTTGCCTCGGGCCTGATTACAGGTGCCTCGCCCCGGGCGATCCCGTAGGCAATTGCCAGGCCAATGATCGGCCCAGCGGCCAGCGAAAGGATGAGATTTACTTCTGGTATGATCCCTCTCACCGCAAGCAAACCAAAGCCCAACGTTCCGCCCATTGCCCCGCCCACCAATTTGGCCCAGGGCGACCTGCTTATCCCTGACGCGACGGCTATGCCGCCTGCCAGCAGCACGCCTGCCAGGGCAGCGAGTGGCATGACAGTCGAGGGGGACCGCGTAGAAGCCAGCGCGTAAAGCCCCAACCCTGCTGCGAAGCCAATAGCTCCCCCAACAGCCCCGCCTGACGTGGGCGCTAACACTCGTTGCCCAGGACCCAGAGCTCGCCCTATGCTTATCCCTGAGGCCACGCCAGCACCTGCCACGAGGCCCAAAACACCAAAGATCACAACGGCAATGGGAGCGATAAGTAAACCTGAGACCACATCATACTCTTCCATCTGCACAATGTTAAGGCAAAATGCCGGCGCCAGCCCTAACGCAAACCCAGCGGCTCCGCCTACAGCCCCACCCATGGCGGCAGACCGAATCGAGCCTCGCGCTCGGCTCAGACGGATGCGCGACACCCGGCGGGCGACCTTCTCGTACAGGGACCAGCCCAGATCCGGCAGCAGCGTCGCGTTGGTATCCCACACCCAGGCCAGGCTCTCCACAGCTCTCGTCCGCTGTTCCCCCCCGGCCTGCCAGGCGACTTGCGCCAGCTCCTCCACGGCCTCCCCCGCATCCGTGCGAGCCAGGCCCACGGCGGCGGCCTGCCGAACCTGGGCGTCGGCGTCCTCCAGGGTCACTCGCTGTAGTATCCGCCCGACCTGGTCGGCTTTGATCCGGCTCAGGGAGCGCACGACGTGAATCCTCTCCTCAGGGCGGTACTCAGGCGCCAGCACATCGGCCAGGCAGGCCACCTGGTCGTCCGCCTCTGGCACGCGGCTCATCCAGTAGTCCATCTCGTACTCGTAGCAGGCTGCACTGCGCAGCAAAAGCTCGCTCTCCGCCCGCCCGAAGGCCAACCGCCCTCGCTGAGCATCTATCCTCTGCAGCTTCATCAGATCAATCACCACGCGGCTGCTACGCCAGTCGGCCAGCGCGCGAGAGAGCATCTCCCGCGCTTCCTTGACTCTCTTCGCGTCCTCGCTGATCCACCCCTTGATCTCCTCGACCAGGTAATCGTGGGTCAGCTCGTAATACTCGCTCGTCTCAACTCCCCTCACCAACCGTTGATCAATCAGGCTGTGTAAGGTTGCCTCTATGGTCTCCCTGTCCCTACCCATCTCAGCCACGATGGTGTCCAGGCGCACCAGAGCCTTTGTCTCCTGCGAGGTGACCAGAGTCATCAGTATCCCCTGGGCGACCTCCAGCTCCTGGCCCTCGTACCCGGCCAGGACGGAATCGAGATAGCCTGCCAGGATCTCCTTTGCTCCGCCCAGCTCCTCGTAATCCGCCAGGGCGATGGGCCGCCCCGCCTGGCCGAACTGGCGGTACAGTCTGTCGCAGACGATCTGGAGTTGCGGCGGCCCCACACCCTCCTCGTAGAGGTCGTCCAGCAGCCTCTCCACCAGCCGTTCCTCATAGGTGACGTCGAAAAGCTTCACCGGCTCGACGATGGCATCCCTGGCGTTCTCCCTGGTCAACCTCTCCAGCCGATAACGGCTGTCGAAGATGGACGATAGCTGGCCCTCGAACTCGTGCAACCTGACGAAGAAATCCTCCCTGATGGAGAGGATGAACCTGGTGTCAAGGCCCTCGTTCTGATGGCAGCGGGCCAGCTCGGCGATGAAACTAGCCCGGCTCTCGTCGCCAAATCTCAGGAAGAACTCCTCGAACTGGTCGAGGAAGACCACGATGAGCTTTTCGGTGGTCCGCTCCGCCGCCTGCAGGAATGCGGGGAGATCGGTCGTGAGATCGGGAAGCCCCTCCAGCTTCTCCCGCAGCTCGCGCTTGGCAGCCAACGCGGGGTCATCGGCCGGCCTGACGATGAGGGGGAGGCAGCTTCGCCTGGCGAGAATGGGCGCCACTCCCGCCCTGATGAGCGAGGTTTTGCCCGTGCCCGATCCTCCGTAGAGGACGACCAGCCGATGGGAGAGGATTTTGTCGGCCAGGCGGTGGCTGTCCTCCTGCCGCCCGAAGAAGATGCCTGCATCCTCCGTCTCGAAGGAATCGAGGAACTTGTAGGGCTGATCGGGTATGGGGACGACCTCCTCTACTTCCTCGACCGGGCCGCTGCGGTTGATCTCCGCCATCAGCTCTTCGAGGAAGCCCACGACCTTCCCCTGGACGACCTCGATCCCTTTTTCGCGCCAGAATTTCACATCCACGGGGGGCAGGTTCCGCTCGGAGATGGCGTAGGCCCTTCGCCGATGAATCCCCACGCCGCGAGTAACGTGGGCGTAGAGCCGCTTGAAGCCACGATCTTCCAGGTCGTAGCCGATGAAGATGAGGGTTTTGGTGGCGAAGAGGGCCCTGATCACGTCCGAAAGAGTGGGGAGCCTGACCAGGAACTCCTCGTAGTCGTCCTCGGTGATGACCAGCGAATCGGGCTGGGTGATGCAGCCCTGCATCTTGATGACGATGATCTTGGTCTCATCGAAGTAGGGGACATCGGAATCGCGGACGATGAGCACGAACCCCTTCCGAACTCGCCTGAGGGCTTGCTCCAGGAGGCGGTCGTAGTTGGTGGTGATGATCTTGGTGAAGGGCCTGGAGAGGTCGGCGACGAGCTGGTGGACGCGGGTGGGGGAGAGCTGGGGGGCGTTCAAAACGCTTTTGAGGAACTCGGTGAGAGCGTGGGAGCCGTGCAGAACCTTGTAGTCGCGGGCCACAGCGGGGAGGGAGTAGTCATCCTTGCCATACTCGAACCTCTCGGCCAGAGCCCTGGCGATTCCCCTCTTGCCGGGGGGGGCGATTCCCCCGCCAGGGCCGGCGAAGAGTTCGGAGCCGAGGAAAAGCACAGCATTATCGCTCACGATTCTATCGGCCAGATCCTGAAGGATTTGACTACTCACCATAATGCCCTCCAGCGTTCAGAGAGAAGCCAGGTTTTTCTCCTGTTCGAATGGGCAGACTCTTGCTTTTGTAGCTCTTCGCAGTGCGAGAAGCCACATTCTTCAGCCAAAAACCCTTTGGCTGAACGGCTCGACTGAGCTCGCCGAAGTCCTCAAGACGAAGCCTGGTTTCTGACTGAATCTGAT
>CAYWWC010000402.1:2431-3630 GCA_964461615.1 uncultured Anaerolineae bacterium | reverse complement strand
AGAAAGGAATATGCCATGAGAAACCAGAATGGCAACGCGACGACGCTGACCATGTTCCATCTCGACCATTTCCTGGACGAACTGGAACGGCGAGGGGTCTCCACCGTCCGCTGCGAAGCGGGCACGCGGGACATCTCTGCCGGCGCTCCCGGTCCCTGGCGTCAGTACAAGGTCGTCCTCACGGCCTTGGACGCAGAAGGGAAGGCCGAAGCGCCATTCCTCCAGGGCCTGCCGGTGGTCATTGTCTGTTCTGTTCTGACCGGTGAAGGCTGGGCCATGTTCACCAAAGACGGCCCGCACGCTGCCAACCGTTCGGCTGAGCGCTCACGACGAAGCCTGGACAGAGCCAAAGAGATCGTCGTGCAACATCTGAGCGACAAAGGCTTCCAGGTGCGGCCGGGCATGTACCATCACCAGGAGGACGGCCTGGCTGCCCTTGGTCCTGGGGCCCAAGGACCCAGGGTGGCCGAAGGGTTGTGGCGCTTCGACGACGACAAGCGCCTGGTTCCCTTGGACGAAAAGCCCAACGAGGTCATCTCCCTGGAGTGCCGCAATCCGCGATGCCGGTGGGAGGGCACCACAGAAGAGGCCCCGTACTACTCCGAACTGGACGAGTACGGATGCCCCGACTGCGGCGGCTTTGACCTTCGCATCGTCAGGGAGGAAACACAACGGACACAGAAAGGATACATCCCATGAGTCACGACACATTCTACATCTGCCCTAACGGGTGCGTGGACGTAGACCTGCCCGAAGTCCAGTGGACTTGTGGCGAACACGTCGTCACCCGGGTGCGGCGGGGCAAGAAACGGGGCAGGTTCGTGATCGACCGCCAGGGAAGTCTCCTGGTCGTCGGCAAGGCGGTGGAAAACCCTGCCTTGCCGGCAGGCGATCCTCTCACCCGAAACGGCAACTATGCCGTGATCCGCAACGCCATTCGCCAGCATCTACTCGACAGGAATGGGGTACTGCACGAGTGCCCGCTCTGCGGCGCAGACGTGGAGGCGACCCTGTTCAAGTGCGAAAAGTGCGAAGCCGTAGTGCCTGCGGACAGAATCGCCGTTCACCACATCCAGTACGCGCCGACCGGCATCGCAGCCGCGAACCTGGTTCTCCAGCGCGAAGGCGGCCCGAAAGAAGCGCGGTGGGTGGCGTAGGCAAACATCACAAATCACCCCGGTCGGGGGGCAGGTCTCCCC
>CAYWWC010000402.1:0-2331 GCA_964461615.1 uncultured Anaerolineae bacterium | reverse complement strand
ATGGTCTGTCTCCTGGCCAACCCAAGAAAGGAAACAGATCATGCAACAAGCAACGCTTCCACATCTCCCCTATCCCCCTCCCCGTCTCAAGGGGCTTCCCCTGCACGAGCGGCCTACCCAGCGCATCATCCACTGCGGAGCCAATGCGGTCAGCCTGACCGAACTGTTGGCCTCACTGGTCGGCGGCTCGCGCCAACTGGAGATCGCCGACGCGCTCGTCGCTCGTCACGGCTCGATCCACGACATTGCCAGGGCTTCGGTGGTCGAATTGTCGGCCATCAAAGGTCTTGGCCGGAGCGGGGCTGCTCGTCTCAAAGCAGCCCTGGAACTGAGCCGGCGGCTTCTGGTCGAGTCACCCGACGCCCGGCCGCAGATCACCTCCCCCGCCGACGCGGCCAACCTGGTGTTGCTGGAGATGGGCCTGCTGGAAAAAGAAGAGGTGCGTGTCGTCATCCTGGACACGCGCAACCGCGTTCTGGGCACTCCCACCATCTACATCGGCAGCCTCAATACCAACGTCGTCCGCGTGGCCGAGTTGTTTCGCCAGGCCATCAAGGTGAATGCGGCGGCGATCATCGTCGTCCACAATCACCCCTCCGGTGACCCTTCTCCGTCGCCCGAAGACGTGCGCCTGACCGAGATGCTGGTCGAGGCCGGCAAGCTGCTGGACGTGGAGGTGCTGGACCATCTCATCATCGGCCGAGGCCGTTTCGTGAGTCTCAAAGAGCGAGGACTGGGCTTCAAGTAGTGTTGTCAGTTCCAACGTAACTGTGGAATAGAACGCCATTCCAGCGTAACTGTGGAAAACGTGTTTCCCGGTTGCATGGCGCCAAGTCGCCAGTCCACAATCACATCGATCACATCGAGAAAGGAAAGATCATGCACCACACAGAAAGAAGAAAGGCGGTGGTCCGAATCGGCGAGGAGTTGCGCAATCGGGGCTGGACTCTCTTTGGTTACACCGAGGACAGGTCTGACATCCGCATTGACTACTATGCCCCGGCATCCTGGGACGGCGTGGCTACTCACACCGACCATCCCGCCATCGTCGTCTGCGTCGACACCGCCGGCATCACCGTCGAATGGCACTCCGGCAAAGACGGTTGGCCGGTGTTCCAGGCCAATCCCAAAGGCCGCACGTGGCACGTCGAGCGTGACGGCCAGATTGCCAGAACCGGCACGGGCCTCAAGAAATGCGCCAGTAGTGATCGCCAGACCTGGCAACCTGCCGTTCGCCAACTGGTGGACGAGATAGAGGCCGCAGCGTTCGCACAACCGAGTGACGCGGGTACTACTATCGCCGCCAGCAGCGACGGTAACACCGTCTCAATCCAGCACGAACGTGACTGGACGTGGGTGTTCTTTAGCCTCAAGCCGGCACAAGATGTGCGCACGCGCTTGAAGGCTATGGGCAGCCGCTGGGGCCGCAAGCGTCAGGGCTGGTACTTTCGGCGCAACGTGCCGGATGAGGAACTGGCCTGGCTACTCCCTGAAATCAATGAGACACCAAAAGGCGAGGACACCGTTCCTCTCGTTCTCGACGACGAAGGAATGGACGCCGACCCCACCGGCTATGAGCCGGGCAAAGGAGACGCCTACGACTACGTTCCCAAATGGATGAACGTCCCTGGCCTCTACGAGACCGAAAAACAGGACGACCCTCTGGCTGTGATCAAGCTGTTCACCCCCGACTCTAACTGGACCTGGTTCGTCACCGAATATGACGGTGAGGATACCGCGTTCGGCCTGGTTGTGGGGTTCGAGTCGGAGTTCGGCAACTTTTCCCTCTCCGAGATCCAGGCGGCAAAAGGGCCTATGGGGCTGCAAGTGGAACGCGATCTCTGGTTCCGCCCCACACCTGTCTCCCAGTTGCCGGAATACGAGGCAAAATGGGGCAACGATGGGCCTTACCGTGGCTCGACACCTGCCTTTACCAAGCAGCTCACCGGCGAATCCGCCGGGGCACTACTGGCGGAAGTGGCCGCCATCGTGCCGGAAATGAGCGGGATCGATGACGTTCAACCATCGCCATCGCCGCTCCCCGAGGGCTGGACGGTCGAGGATATCGCTTTCCTGCTGGAAAAGCTGGAGGGCGGCCCCATCCTGGTGGCCGACACCGAGTTGGGCATCCCCACCATCCACGACACCGGCGGCAGGATCGAACACTGTGGTTTCGGCCTGATGAAGTCCGAGGGCACGGGCTTTACCCTGCACTTTGACGCGGGTAGTGCGATGAAACGCACGCCTTCGGGCAAGGGCTGGACACGTCTGAAGGTCGAGGGCCAATACGCCTACGACATGGAGGGCGTAAAAGCCACGCTGCAAGCCTAT
>CAYWWC010000401.1:0-3640 GCA_964461615.1 uncultured Anaerolineae bacterium | reverse complement strand
TGATGGTAGACACGTCACAGAACCACTGGACGTTGGTGCACATCATGCGGAAATCCATGCCCGTCGCGGCGTATCCCGATTTGTCCAGGTATTCCTGGGCCAGATCCGGGTCGTAGATCGACATCCCCTTCAAGTTGGGCGACGTCCAGTCGCTGTCGGCGTACCAGGGACCGTACTGGATGGAGCCCATGCCGTAAAAGAGCCTGTCGAGGATATCTTGGCGGTCTACGGCGTGGAACAGGAACTTGCGTGCGTTGTAGGCCCTTTCTAGCGCGGCCTCGTTCCCCACCTCATCGGCGCTGATGCCAAACGGGGGCGCACCCAGGTCGATATAGAGCACCTGGGTCTGAATGCCGGCCATCCTTTCGGTCACTAGGCCGGGCATTTGGCTTAGGAGCTCAAAATCCCTGAACGGAACTTTGTCTACTATGTGAACCGAGCCGGCGATGAGCGCGGCCTGTTTGGCGGCGTCGTCTGCCATGAACTCGAACACAACTCGATCCACTACCGGCGCGCCGCCCCAGTAGTCGTCGTTCTTTTCCAGGACGATGTGTGAGCCGCTGACCCATTCGACGAACTTGTACGGTCCGGTGCCGATGGGGTTGCGGCTCAGCGCTGACATGGCAATCCCGCCCGTGCCCATCTCTTCGGATCGCTCGCCATGTCCATCTGTCGGCACGACCCCGTCCAGGCCGCCAGCCCAATATTGAGCGGCATCCGGGTATGGACCCTCGAAGGTCGCCTTGAGCGCATACTCACCAACCACTTCGACCGCCGCGATCGGCCCGAGCGACCCTACGTTCGGCGCCTCGTTCTCCGGGTCCAACTGCCAATTGATGTTGTATGCTAGGCACTCGGCGTTGAAGTCCGAACCATCGTGGAATTTGATCCCTTCTCGCAGCTTGACGGTGAATTCCGTTGCGTCGTCGTTAAACGACCAGCTTTCGGCCAGGGCGTATTCCGTCGTCGGCTCCCTGTTGACGTCCCGGTTGATGAGCCCGTCGTATATGTTGTTAAAGACGTAACCCGAACCGGTATCCGTTGATATGGGGGGGTCCAGGTCCCACGGTTCCGTAGAGATGCCGATACGGATCTCTGTAGGAGCCGCTGGCGGCGGTGTGGCGGTGACCACGACCTCGACCTTGACCTCTTTCTCTACGGGTACCTCCTTCTCGACGATCACGGTCCTGACCACGTCTTTCTCGACGATCTTTTCCGTCTCCACCTGAACGGTGACCGGAACCTCTTTCTCGACGATCACTTCTTTCTCGATCACCTCGGCGGCGGGTGGCGCGCAGGCGGCCAGCACCACTAGTACGAGCAACAACGCTGTTAGCTTTCTCATTTTTGGAACCTCCTCCTTTTTTTGATGAGATTTGGCTTTGGGATGCTTCCTTCTTGGACCATCCCCCACTAATCTGGCAGAATTCGATACCTCACCCCCTTTCTTTGCTCTCCCAAGGAGCACGGACGATCAAGCAGGTGGAGGGCTTGATCTGCTATCGCCTGCATGGCTTCCCGGCGTCATGGCTGCTCAGCCACCTTCCTACAGGTTGTCCAGAACGGTGTTGGAAGGCCTGGCCCTCCAGTATTACTACCATTTTCGCCAAGAAAACGTTCAAGCCTGTGGGAGGGTGCGCAGCTACTCGCGGTGGTCTTATTAGCAACGAAAACGGCGGAGGGTTACCTTTTCAGGGCCATATACACCCACTAACTGGCTCTCTAGACAATCCATCCGCCGTCAGTCTCCCTTCGAACAAGATACAGTGCTCCTTCTGGGTTGGCAGTGATATCGCTGATAGTCGGGGGCGTTGCGCTCCCCTTGCAAAACCTATACAAACAGATTATATTGCAAAAACTGGAATCTGTCAACTGATTTCATGGGCTTAATTCACAAATAGCATACCGCTGAGAAAGCCAGGCCGCTATCACTCCACATACAGAATGCGCTCGCAGCTACCGCAGAGGGTCAGGGCTTTTCCTTGACGGGCCTGTTGCGCCTTGCTACTGGGTAGGGTCACCCTGCATCCCTGACAGAGTTCGCCTTCCAGGAGGGCTACCGCTTGCCCATACCTGCGCCGCCGCAAGCCCTCGTACAGAGCCAGGTCGCCGGCCTCAATCGCCTTCTGTAGTTTAGCCCGCTTCGCCTCCAGTTGGCTCAGCCGGTTTACTAGCTCATTCTGTTCGGCGGAAAGCCGAGCTTGGGTTTCCTGCCACTCATCCTCCAGGCGGGCCAGCCTCTCCCGCTGCTCGATCACGCTGGCCTCACTCTCCTCAACCTCGATCATGGCTTCCAATACCTGATCTTCGAGTCCGTCTTTCCGGCGCTTAAGGTACTGGATTTCGTCCTGGCGGTTGGCTAGCTCCTTGGGATTTTTGACGTGGCCGCTGTAGAGTCGATCCTCTACCGAAGCGATCTTGTTGGCCAGGCTTCGCATCTCCAGTTCCCGGTCGCGCAGCTTTGTTCGCTGCCGGCTCAGCTTCTTCTCTCCATCTTGCAGGGCTTGCCGCGTTCGTTCCAACTCCTCATTCCCTTCTAAGATGACTTTCACCTCTTTCAGGCGGCGGTTACTCTCGTCAATCTCCAGGTCAATGATCTGCAAGCGATAGAGCGTCTCGGCCTTACTCATGATAGCAACCTCCATGCTAACGAAACAAAAAGAGCCCAATGCCCAAAGGCATCAGGCTCCAAGCGTAATCAGCGCCCGCACACTCACCCAGCCCACCGAAAGCGGCAGGGTTAAAATACACCAATCGTGTTTAGCAGTTGACTTCTTTCGTATCAGGTACATATCTCGCTTCCCAGGGGGGATTATAAGTCAGGACGCCCATCCTGTCAAATAGCGCATTCTTGCCTTTTACAAGCTAGTGGAGTATAATCGCCTGGCTGGGCATCTCTACAGAAGCGAGGTAATTGCAGTTTGCATATCTTGGTCACTAACGACGACGGCGTTGATGCGCTCGGGCTGTTGGCCCTTCGGCAGGCTCTCCAGAAAGTCGGTGAGGTCACGGTTTTCGCCCCCGATCACAATTGGTCGGCGGCTGGCCACACCAAGACCATGCACAAACCCCTGCGAGTGAACCAAACGACCCTGCTCGATGGCACATCGGCCTACACTAGCACCGGGGCTCCATCGGATTGTGTGGCTATGGTCATCCTGGGCATCCTGGATCATGAGCCTGATCTAGTCGTCTCAGGAATCAATCAGGGGGCTAACGTGGGCCACGACATCACCTACTCAGGCACGATAGCCGCAGCGATGGAGGCGGTCATCTTTGGCATCCCTGCCCTGGCGGTGTCCCTGGACTCATATCAGAGTCACGACTTCGCCTACGCCGCCCAATTCGCTGCCCGGCTGGTTAAATTCGTCTTGGAGCGTGGCTTGCCCCCTAACACCTTCCTCAATGTCAACGTGCCCGCTGTGCCCCAGGCTGAGATAGCGGACGTCAAAATCACCCGGCTGGGCAAGCGTGTCTACAGCGATAAGCTGGTGGAGCGCCAGGACCCTCGCGGACGGAACTATTACTGGATCGGCGGCGAGCCGCCCGGTGGTGTGCCCGAGGAGGGAACGGACATCTGGGCTCTGGCCAACAACCATGTCTCTGTTACCCCCCTCCATCTCGACATGACGGAATATCA
>CAYWWC010000400.1:0-3670 GCA_964461615.1 uncultured Anaerolineae bacterium | reverse complement strand
TACCCAAGGCTTGATACTCCTCGTGTAGCATATACATAAAATTCGCTTCAATATATGTACTGCGGCAATCAATTTGCCTAAGCCACACTTCGTTTCCTGCTCGCTTCTCAGGTAGGTCTATCATCACCAGCTCCTTCGGGGATAGAGAAGCAAGTCTCTTGCTATCAAGGCCATCCTTGGGGCCGATTTCCAGTATCCGCTTGTCCCGCAATTGATCCCGTCCCGCTATTCCTAGTAATTCGCCGAATAGTTCGACTCGATACATTAGAGGCTCAGGTCTAGGCGGAGTCGGGAATACTCTTCGATAGACACGCTTTAATAGAGTCTTCATCTAGATTCTCCTCTCTGCTCAACCCAACTCCCCACTGACCAGGATCTCCACCAGCTCCTCGTCGGGAAAGAATCTGGCCGTGGTATACGCCCGCAGCTTATTGGAGTTGGTTATTATGGCCTCCCCTGCGCTCAGATCGTTGTCAAAAAGCTGCATGGGACAACCTACGCTGAGCTTCACCCCCGCGCGCTCAAGCCGTTCGTATGCCTTCGCATCGGCCTTGAATCCGTGCAATACCTGCGGGGCGGCGCATAGAGTGGTCTTGACTGCAATTTGGCCCTGGTTCCTGGCCCGCAATTCGCTCTGAATCCTATCGGCCCACCAATGCAACTGTTGCCGGCTCAAGTGGGGGCAGCCAATGAAACATTTGTCGGGTTTGGCCTCTTTGTCCGGCCACAGCACGGGATAGGAGGCCAACAAGTTTCGGAGATCCGAATCATCTACAACGTAGGTCGCGTGGTTCGGGACTAACAGGTCGGCGCCGTGGTCTATCGCTTCTGGGGTTATGTTCTCCACGTGGAAAAGCCCACCCGCTCCCGCGGTAGCACAAGCTGCTCCCATTTCATGAAGATAATCACGGGACTCTTCGCTCAATCCAGGGCCTAGGAAGCGATCAAGCCCCACGATGAAGGGCACATCCGCGAGACACATCATGCCTATGGCCGCTCCTAGCAACTGTGGCAGAGGCAATTCCTTGGTTCTGACCTCTACCAGCCAGGTAGCACGCCGGCCCTCGTCGGTCAAGAGACCGGCCAGGGGGGCCTTGCCGACGATGGCGCACAGAAGGTCCGTGATCGCCCCATTTTTGTTGGTTCTTGCACCTAGAACCGAGTTGGCGAAAATCGCGCAGGCGGACTCTGACCAAGCCAGAATGTCGCCTCTTTTCGGTATATTGCCGACTTCAGGCAGGTACGGGGTACAGGTGCAGGCCTGGGCATCGCGCAGCCCCAGTTGCAACATTCTCTGATCATAGCGCTCCTGATCCAGGTACATCTGCTCCAGGAGATTGACCTGTTCCGAACTCAGCCACCAATTCTCGAAATCCAATGGCGGTTTGGGATCAAGGGTAAAGGGGCGTTTGGTCTTGAGACCGGCCGCTGCCAGTTCCTCGAGCATCGCCATAGACGGCGCGATCCCGGGGATGGCATAGGCAATGACAAAGTGGCCGTCCCCTTCGATATCTACCAGTCTTTCCGCACCCAGGGCTTCGCCGTAGAGCACCACGGTCTTCATGACCTTCTGCATGGTTGGCCCTTGCTTGCCTTGCAGAATATCCCACTCTTCTGGCGTAAGCTTGATGCTCAGATTCTCAAGATCGCTCATCGGCCTTCCTCTATGTATCCAGTCTCCAGTGTCCAGCTTCCAACCTCAGATATTCCTCAGCCTGGGGTCGAGGGCATCGCGGAGACCGTCGCCCAGCAGGTTGAAGCCCAGCACGGTCAGCATAATGGCTATTCCTGGGAAAATGGTTTCCCAGGGAGCCAGTCTCATGTGCGCGCGCCCGGCGGAGAGTATAGAGCCCCAACTGGGAGTTGGGGGCTGTGCGCCCATGCCCAGAAAGCTCAAGGTCGCTTCGATCAGGATGGCGTCGGCCATCATCAGGGTGGACATGATGATGACGGGGGCCACGATATTGGGCATGATGTGGCGAAACATGATCCGCAAATCACTAGCGCCGATGGCATGAGCAGCGGCGATGAACTCCCACTCGCGCAACGAGAGTACTTGACCGCGCACCACGCGCGCGTATCCTCCCCAGTAGCCCAGCCCGACGGAGATCATCACGTTGGTCAGACTGGGGCCCAACACGGCGATGAGAAAGAGGGCAAATAGAACAGTGGGGAAGGCCCAACTAATATCTACCATGCCCTGGATAAGATAGTCAATTCTGCCGCCAAAATAACCCGCGATTGCGCCCAGGATGACGCCGATTACCGCAGAGATAACGGTGGCGATAATGCCGACTTGCAGGGAGATGCGCGCCCCATGAATGATGCGACTGAGCATATCCCGACCGAACTCATCAGTGCCCAAGGGGAATTCTCTGCTCGGCGGCCAGAGGCCCTTGCGCAGGTCTTGGTCGTCAATCCCTTGAGGCGCGATAACATCGGCCGACAGAACCGTGAGCAGCAGCAACGTGATCAGCACCAGGCCGATCATCGCCCCAGGACTGCGGCGTAGGCGGCCCCATGTGCTGACTCGTTTTCCACGACGTGGTTGTTCTTCCAATCTCAAAGCAAGTGACGCCTTTGGGGCTTCTTGCGCTTCTTCCATAAAGACACCTCGGCAGGGAATTTGTTGCAGCTACTTGTGGCGGATCAACTGCTACCAAAGGGCGTCCCCGCCCTGGCTAAGGGCTGTTCGGCCGCGAAATCGGGGCGAGGACGCCCCTTCGTAGCAGTGTAAAAGGTCAAAAGAACTTTCACCGACCTACTTGTGGCGGATGCGTGGATCTACAATCACGTAGGCGACATCGGCAATGATATTGCCCAGGATGATGGCCAGGGCCAAAACAAACATGCTGCCCTGCAACACTGGAAAATCACGGGAGTAGATAGAGCGCAGCATCATGTCTCCGATACCCGGCCGGGCAAAGACGTGCTCTATGACGACGGACCCACCTATGATATAGCCTAGATCGAGGCCCATCAGGGAGAGGATGGGAATCAGGGCGTTCCGCAGCGCATGACGAAGCACCACCGCTCTTTCCCTGAGTCCCTTGGCCCGCGCCGTGCGAATATAGTCCTGGTCAATGACCTCTAGCAGGCTGGAGCGGGTGATGCGCGCGATCCGGCCCACGCGGGGCAGACCCAGAGCCAGGGTAGGCAAGACCAGGTGCTTGAGGCTGGCGTGCCCGGTAGGTGGAAACCACCTGAAGCGTACCGCAAAAGTATAGATCAGAATCAACCCCAGCCAAAAGCCGGCCATCGAGACCCCGATCAGTGCTACTACCATAGAGGACCAATCAAGAAACGAGTTGCGATTCAGGGCTGCGATGGCGCCCAGGGGGATTGACAATAGATAAGCGAGAGCCAAAGACGCCACGCCTAACTCCGCCGTGACCGGCAGCTTCTCCAAGATCAACTCCGAGACCTGCCGCCGGCTTAGGATTGATCGGCCGAGGTCTCCCCGCAAGACATGGCTCATGTATTTGACAAACTGGACTGGCAATGGCTGGTCCAGCCCCAGTTTGACCCGAACCGCTTCCCGGACAGAGTCAGGCGCATTCGGAGGCACCAGCAGCATCACCGGGTCGCCACCGGCGAGATGTAGCGCCGAGAACACCAGAAGCGCCGTCAGCAGGAGGACGGGTATGGCAAGCAAGAAACGTTTGATTAG
>CAYWWC010000399.1:0-3679 GCA_964461615.1 uncultured Anaerolineae bacterium | reverse complement strand
TGCGAGCCATCCTGTGGGGTCCTGGGTCGGCCGAAGAAGGTGAGGATAATGCTATAGAAAGCCCGCTCTGGGATGAACACGGCCGCCTGAACCTGGCACGGCTGGATCAAGCAGTTCGCTACGTCCTCGACCGTAGCTTGAAGGAAAGCCAGGCCATCGGTGACCCTTTGACCAGCACACCTTACCTCTTCATTGCCATGACCAAAGTGGAGCGCGGCTTCACGCAACAGGCCCTGCTGGCTCAGGAGCATGATCCCCGTCGCGTGCGGCATGTGATCCGGGAATTCATGAGCCAGCAGAGGAAGAAGGTATCGCCCTCAGACACGGCGGGCGTGATTTTTTCGAAGCGCGCCTTGGACATCCTGGAAGGGGCTGACACATTGGCCCGTCAGGAACATTCTCGGATCGGCGAGAGGCATCTGCTGCTGGCTTTCCTGGCGGGTGGGGGAGGAGTGACCGGCGATCTCCTGCGCGAGATGGGCATCAATCTGGCGATGATGGAGACCCAACTGGCGGAAGTCGAGGGCGACGGGCTGCCTGCGGCTGTGACCCCGCTGCTTAATCGTTGGGGCCGAGACCTGACGCGTCTGGCCCGTGCCGACCGGCTCGACCCGGTGATCGGTCGCGAGAAAGAGATGTCCCAGGTTGTCGAGGCCCTGAGCCAGCGAGACACACCCAACCCGCTACTGGTGGGGGAGGCAGGGGTAGGCAAGACGGCCATCGTCGAGGGGGTAGCCCAACGCATCGCCGCTGGTCAGGTGCCTGCCTCACTGCAAGGCCAGCAATTGGTCGAATTAAGCGTCAACGCCCTGGTCAAAGGGTGTGTGTTGCGAGGCCAGTTCGAGGAGCGGCTGGATCGCATCCTGCAAGAGGCTCAGGCAGCGGAGGTCATCCTCTTTTTCGATGAGGCGCATACCCTGGTGGGCGCTGGGGCGGCAGGACGTGGCCAGTTGGACGCCGCCAACATCCTGAAGCCGGCCCTGGCCAGGGGGAAGTTGCGCTGCATTGGCGCTACAACCCTGGCGGAGTATCGGCAGAGTATCGAGAGAGATACCGCTCTGGCCCGTCGCTTTCAGTTGATTCGGGTGGAAGAGCCAAGTGTCGAGGAGACCCTGGAGATCCTGCGCCAGACGCGTCATTTGCTGGAAGACCACCACCTGGTGCACATCCTTGATGGGGCCCTCGACATAGCGGTAAGGTTCTCGGACATGTACATGCCCGAGCAGCGCCGACCGGCCAAGGCCTGCCGGCTCGTAGATCAAGCCTGTGCCTGGGCCAGTGCCCGCCATGCGCGAGAGGTCGGTGAGTCGCCAGATCGAGAGAACTGGCCTGAACTCAATGCTGAGGCCATTGCTCACGTGGTGGCTCGTGAGACCGGCATCCCCTTGACCACGCTGACGGCCACGGAGGCAGAACGGCTCCGGCAACTGGGGGCTGAACTGCAACGCCGCATCATCGGGCAGGATCAGGCCATCAAAGCTGTGGTCAGGGTAATCAAGCAAGGAAGGGCAGGGATGAAGGACCCAAGCCATCCTCTGGGCGTGTTCCTGTTTGTTGGCTCCACTGGCGTGGGCAAGACCGCACTGGCCCGCGCGCTGGCAGCGTGCCTCTTCGGAACCGAGGCCCGCCTGATCCGCCTGGATATGTCTGAGTACGCAGAGTCCCATACGGTGGCCAAACTGGTTGGCGCACCACCCGGTTATGTAGGCTATGGCGAGGAGGGGCAGTTGAGCGGCCCCCTGCGCCACAGGCCTTATTCTGTCGTCCTGCTGGACGAAATTGAGAAGGCCCACCCGGATGTCTTGAACCTCTTCCTACAGCTCTTCGACGAGGGACGATTGACCGATGCCACAGGACACCAGGTCAACGGGAGAAATGCGATATTCATTCTTACTTCCAATGTGGGTACGGATCTGCTCTGCAAAAGGCGGATAGGCTTTCAGGGTGCTGGGGATGAAGATGAATATGAACGCGCGCAAGAGGCCATCAAGCAGGAGCTGAAGACGGCATTCCGGCCCGAATTTCTGGGTCGGATCGACGACATCATCGTCTTCAACCGTCTGAGCCGAAGCGATGTCCGCCCCATTGTTCAGTTGCAGTTGGACGAAGTGGAGAAGCTGGCTGCGGAGAAGGGTATCAGCTTGCGATGGAAGGACGCGGCCATTGACCTATTGGCAGAGCAGGGGTACAGCGAGGATTATGGGGTGCGGCATCTCGCACGGACGGTCGAGAGGATGGTCAGAGAGCCGTTGACCGATCTGATCCTGGCTGGGGCGAAGGGCGCTTATGTAGGCAGATGCGGTGCGGAGGGGACGATCAAATTAGACCCGGATGTGGGGCAAGCATTATGATAGTGTAAGCATAAGGAGTTACTATGGCTCTCCTACAAGAAGGACAGGTTATCCGCGGGACCTACGAGTACGAGGTTGAGCGTTTCCTGGGCGAGGGGGCATTCGCGGAGGTATACCGCGTCAAGCATCGCTTCTTCGGGCGACAGGCCATGAAGGTATTCAAGATGGTTGGGATGACTGTCGAAGAGATTGAACAGATGCTTGAGGAAGCTGTCATACTTTCTCGTATCGGTCACCCGAATATCATCCGCGTCTTCGACGCCAATGTTGCGGACACATCCAAAGGAATCTGCGGCTTCTTTACGATGGAATACGTAGCGGGCGGGAGTCTGGAACAGTTCTGGCGCTCGCATGGGATGCAGTTCGTTCCGGCTGAGACTACGGTGGAGATTGTACGGCAGGTGTGCCGTGGCCTCTCCATCGCGCACGGCGCGGAACCGCCTATCATCCACCGCGACATTAAGCCGCAGAACATCCTGGTAGGCTACGATGCTGTCGGTCTCCGTGTACGCGTTACCGACTTTGGCCTCGCTAAGCGGGTGAATCCCCTGACGCTGATGGCGAGCGGCAGAGGAACGCGCGCATTCAAGGCCCCCGAGGTATTCCGAGACTTCCAATGTGACTCGTGCGCCGGAGATGTCTGGGCGCTCGGTTCCACACTCTACTTCCTGCTGACAGACCGGCTGCCGTACGCGGAACTGGGAGACCACGACTTGCTGGATGGCGAATGTTTCAAGCGCCCCCTCATCCCACCCAGCCGCCTAAACCTCCAGGTGGACCCGGGATTGGACCAAATCGTCCTCCGTGCACTTGCGCTGGAGCCCGAAGACCGTTACCCAACGGCCAAGGAGCTACTTGCCGACTTGGAGAAGTGGAAACCGCATACGCCGGGCACAGCAAAACAGCCGAGGAGTAGCACCTCAGATATGGCGAAAACCGCCCTGGGAGAACACTCACCTGCTGATGAGACCAAGGCGCGGCAGATGGTAGCGCAGGCTATAAAACTCGCTCGTGAAGCTAGCAAACCGATGGAAGCGGCGGACCTGATGGAGGAGGCTTTCAACAAATGGCCTGGTTTGCGAGATAGGTACGAGTACCAGCTAAAACTCTGGCGATGCGGGATCATCATGTGAGCAAAGGCTTCATCGAGGAAGGTGGAGCATGAGTGAAAGTCAGTCGGATTGGCAGGAGACGGGTCATGTAGAGTTCCTCTTGGAGGCAGCTCAGCCAGAGCTCTTGCGGGTAAATGCCTTTCGCATAGTGGAGCTACCAGTGGACGCCACCGCGCGGGACCTGGCCAAACGCCAGCAAATCGTCGAGATGACTAG
>CAYWWC010000398.1:0-3680 GCA_964461615.1 uncultured Anaerolineae bacterium | reverse complement strand
TGGCAAAGAATTGACCACTTGGCAAAGCAACCATGCAAACTACCAGAGAGCCATTGGGTACAGCACACAATACCAAATATGGGAAGGAGCAAATCATGCGTCTAAAAGACAGAGTAACTCTCATCACCGGCGGGGCGGCCGGCATTGGCAAGGCGACGGCGGAGCGATTCATCGAAGAGGGGGCCACGGTGGTCATCTGCGATGTGAATCAGGAGGCTGGCGAGGCTACGGCTCAGGAGCTTGGCCCCAATGTTCACTTTTATAAGGTAGACGTCACCGACCGGCAGGCGGTGCAGGAGTGGGTGGATGACGTGGCGGCGAAGTATGGACGGGTGGACGTGTTGGTCAACAACGCCGGCATCCTGCGCGACAACCAGTTGGTCAAAATCAAGGATGGCAAGCTGGTCAAGCAGATGCCAGAGGCGGACTTTGACCTGGTGATAGCCGTCAACCTCAAAGGGGTGTTCAACTGCACCCAGGCCGTGGCTCCCTACATGATCGAGCAGGGCGGCGGCGTGATCCTCAATGCCTCTTCTGTTAGCGGCCTGGATGGCAACTTCGGCCAGACCAATTATGTGGCCACCAAGTCGGGCGTGATTGGCATGGCCAAGGTATGGGCCCGTGAGTTGGGCCGCTACAACATCCGCGTCAATGCTGTGGCTCCCGGCTTCATCGTCACCGATATACTGAGTTCCATGCCCAAAAAGATCATAGATCGCATGGAGTCCCACACGCCGCTGGGACGCACGGGCCAGCCGCGCGACGTAGCCAACGCCTACCTCTTCCTGGCGTCGGACGAGGCCAGTTTCATCTCCGGTGCGGTGTTGCGAGTGGATGGAGCAATCGTCGTCGGTACGTGAAGCTGATGGGACCGAGATAGTTGAAAAAATGAAGAAGGAGAGAAGCTGATGACACGATATGCCACGATCATCGGCACGGGGCGGTATCTCCCTGAGATCGAAGTTCCCAACGAAGAGCTAAAAGCACGGGTGGGGAAGGTGAACCCCGATCTGGCCAAAGTGGTTGACGACTTTCAGGAGAGCACGGGCATCCGGCGGCGCTGGTACGCCCCTCGGGACTGGGCCACATCGGACATAGCAGTGCGGGCAGCGCGGCAGGCCCTCGATGCGGCGGGTATCAAGCCTGAGCAAGTGGACATGATCCTGCTGGGCACCGATACTCCCGACTACATCACGCCCGCCACATCGACTGTAGTGCAGCACAAGCTGGGGGCGGTGAACGCCGGCAGCTACGACATCGGCTGCGCCTGCGCCTCGTTCCCATCCGGCGTTGCCGCGGCAGCCGGGCTGCTGAGCACCAACTCCTGGATGAGCTATGTCCTGGTCATCGGTGCCTACATGATGAGCAAGCTGGCCGATCCCAACGACGTGGTCTCTTTCTTTTACGGCGACGGGGCCGGGGCCGCCGTCCTCACTGCCGACTCCAAACCGGGCTTCATCACCTCCGCCTACATCGCCGACGGCTCCTTCCACGAGCACTGGGGCATCTACTCCGGCGGCGCCTACGAACCGGCTACCGTGGAATCGGTCCAGGCCGGCCGCACCCAGGTGCGGCTGCTCCAGCGCTACCCGCCCGATGTGAACCACGAGAATTGGCCCAAGATCGTGCGCATGTTGGCCCAACGAGGCGGGTTCGATATCCAGGACATAGACCTGGCGATTTTCACTCAGGTGCGGCTTCCCTCCGTTAAATTGGTGATGGAGGGCCTGGGCCTGCCGTTGAGCAAGACCCACTGGATCATGGAAGACTGGGGCTACATGGGCTCGGCCTGCATCCCCATGTGCCTGGACGATGCCATCGAAAAGGGCAAGGTCAAGTCGGGCGATCTGCTGGTGCTGGTGGGCTCTGGCGTGGGCTACAACTATGCCGGCGTGGCCCTGCGGATGCCTTGAGGGGCAAGTCCTGCAGACTAACCTGTCACTGCGAGGAGCGTTAGCGACGAAGCAGTCTCCGCTGCTGGGGATTGCTTCGGCCCTGCGGGGCTACTAAGAAACAAAGTGGCTAAGTCGTTGCGAGGCGTTTTTTTGCCGAAGCAATCTCCACCTTGCGAATTGGGGATCGCTTCGACGGAAAAGCACCGTCTCGCGATGACAGTTAGCGTTTCTGCTCTTATGAGTGGCGCGAACGCGACATGGAGCAGCTCGCAATGACAAACTCAGATGATGAGGAGGAAGACATGACCATTCCAACAATGGAAGGCGTGACCGCCAAGACAATCGCTACCAGTCGCATTACCACGCGCGTACTTCTTGCTGGCCCAGAGGATGGCATCCCTGTCCTTTTCTTGCACGGCAATGCCTCGTCGGCGACCTGGTGGGAGGAGAACATGCTGGCCCTGCCCCACGGGTATCGGGGCATTGCGCCGGATCAGCGAGGCTTTGGTGACGCCGACTTTGAGAAGAAGGTAGACGCCACTCGCGGCGCCGGCGACTGGGCGGATGACGCTGTGGCGCTCCTCGACCACCTGGGCGTCGAAAAAGCCCACATCGTCGGGGTTTCGCTGGGCGGATTCGTGATCTGGCGCATGCTGATGGATTGCCCGGAGCGATTCTTGACCGCGACCCTGGTCAATCCGGGTTCGCCTTTTGGCTTCGGCGGCACCAAAGGCGTGGATGGCACCCCCAGCTATGCCGATTTCGCCGGTTCTGGTGGAGGGCTGGTAAACCCGGAATTCATCAAGCGTATGGCGGAGCAGGACCGCAGCTTGGACAGCCCCTTCTCGCCGTGCGCGGCCCTGCGCGCTGGGGTCTTCAAACCGCCCTTTGTGCCAGAGCGGGAGGAGGACTTGCTTTCCTCCATGCTGACCATCCACCTGGGGGAGCGGGAGAACCCCGGCGACTTCGTCCCGACGCAGAACTGGCCCTACGTGGCTCCAGGCGTGTGGGGATCGGCCAATGCCACGTCGCCCAAATACGCTGGCGACATCAGCCGCCTGTACGCGGCGGAACCGAAGGTCAGCGTCCTCTGGGTGCGCGGCAGCCACGACCTGGCTGTATCCGACGCGTCAGGCGGCTGCCCTGGGACGCTGGGTTCTATGGGCCTGATTCCCAACTGGCCTGGGCTGGAGGTCTACCCGCCGCAACCCATGCTAGGCCAAACGCGGGCCGTCCTGGAGAAATACGCCGACGCCGGTGGCAGCTACAATGAAGTGGTAATCGAAGGCACAGCGCATGCGCCGTTTATCGAGAAGCCGGATGAGTTTAATGAGGTGTTTCAGGCGCACCTTCGTGGTGGGTAGGTGTTTGCCCTAGCGTAGGTTGCCTTGAGCCTGCAGGAGAGCAGTGCGCCATCCATAGGAGGCAGAAACTGGCGCGGGCTTTTGTCATCGCGAGGCGGCACCTTTCCGCCGAACTTGGAAGTGGAAACGACGCAATCCCCCAGTAGCTACATGGACATTGCCCTTCGGCTACGCTCAGGACATGCTTCGCCTGCGGCTAGCAATGACAGGGAAGTTTCTGAGTAGGCGCAGAGCGCCGAAGCGATCCCTGTTAGAGTTTGGAACACGGAATCACGGAAGGTACGGAGTCACGGAACTTCCATGCTCTCCGTGCTTCCGTGTTCCCGCATTCTCCGGATATAGCTGAGTAGCCACGAAACAAACAACGGCTCTCTGGTAGTTTGCATGGTTGCTTTGCCAAGTGGTCAATTCTTTGCCACGA
>CAYWWC010000397.1:0-3684 GCA_964461615.1 uncultured Anaerolineae bacterium | reverse complement strand
GCAATTCGTGGCAAATTTCTCAGCTTGACCCTGCGAAATCCTAAAGAGCCACAATGATCAAGAACAAACTATCTATCGCAAATCGAAAGGAACCAAAGAAAAAGAAGATGAAATCGCGTACACTATCAACGTATTGGAAAGAGGGTCTTCCGCTTCTAATCATGGTTATCTGCTTAGCAACGTTGCCCCAGGTAATCCAGGCCCAGGGTGACCCTCCGCCGGAGGCGATCCAGGCCTGTCAGAACAAGTCGCAAGGAGATGCCTGCGCGTTTACGGCTCCGGGGGGAGCAACCATCACCGGCACTTGTGGGATGGTTCAAGACATACCGGCTTGTGTGCCGGGAGGTGGCCCGCCGACGGTTACCGCTACCACCCCCACCACCCAGACACCGACCGCTACCCCAACGCCTACCCCTTCGACGCCGACAGCTAGTTACCCTGTCGTAGGCACCGGCCAGACGGCGTGCTACGACAACAGCGGAGCGATCTCCTGCCCGCAGACTGAGGGATCCTTTTACGGGCAGGACGCCCAGCACGCAGGGAATCAGCCCAGCTACGTGGACAACGGCGACGGCACGGTGACGGATCTGAACACCGGGCTGATGTGGCAGCAGACGCCGGGTGACAAGGTCACGTGGTCCGAGGCTGTCGCAGGCGCGGACATCTTCAGCCTGGCAGGCTACGACGACTGGCGGCTGCCGAGCATCAAAGAATTGTACTCGTTGATCGACTTCAGCGGCATTGACCCCAGCGGCTACCAAGGCGGCGACACGTCCGGCTTGACACCATTTATCGACACAGCCTACTTCGATTTCGAGTATGGGGATACCAGCGCCGGTGAGCGCATCATTGACGCCCAGTACTGGTCCAGCACCGAGTACGTCGGCGCCACGATGAACGGCACGCCGACGACCTTCGGGGTGAACTTCGCCGATGGGCGCATCAAAGGGTACGGGCGGGAGCGTCCTGGAGGCGGCGAGATGACCCAGTTTGTCCGCTACGTTCGCGGCAACACGGACTATGGCGTCAACGACTTCGTTGCCAACGGCGACCCTTCGACCGTAAGCGAAGCGGCCTCAGGGCAGGCCGGCGCCGTCACCGACAGAGCCACCGGCCTGATGTGGTCACGAAGTGATAGCGGCGCGGGGATGACCTGGGAAGAGGCGCTTGCTTGGGTGCAGCAGAAGAACGCCGAGAGCTATCTTGGCCACGACGACTGGCGGCTGCCAGACGCCAAAGAATTGCAGAGCATCGTAGACTACGCCCGGTCGCCTTCCACCACCGGTTCAGCAGCCATTGATCCGATCTTCGACACGACCTCGATTGTTGATGAAGGTGGTGGGACGAATTATCCCTTCTATTGGACCAGCACGACCCATGCGAACTGGAGCAATTCTCCGGGACGGGCGGCGGCCTACGTCGCGTTCGGCGAGGCCTTGGGCTACATGGAACAGCCACCGAACTCCGGCAACTACAGCCTGCAGGACGTCCACGGCGCCGGGGCGCAGCGCAGCGATCCCAAGAGCGGCGATCCCGCTGATTGGCCCCACGGCCACGGCCCGCAAGGCGACGTCATCCGCATCTACAATTACGTTCGTCTGGTGCGCGACGTGGGCCAGTCTTCTCTGCCAGGTGATGTCAACGATGACTGTGTAGTGGACATCGTAGACATCATGTTGATGGCTGTGCGATGGGGAACGCGCGTCGGCGACGCCAACTATGACCCATACTACGATTTGGACGACGACGGCGACATTGACATTGTGGACATTATGCAGGTGGCGGCTCACTGGGGAGATGTGTGCGATTGATGTGGAGATTGGAGGTTGGAGGTGTGAGTAAAACTTGAAACACAGGCGATGATGAGGGAGCGTGGGCTTGAGCTGCGCTCCCTTATTGTTGACGCCCTTTGTTCTAAGTGGTATAATTTGGTTGGGAAGAGTTGCCAAGGTGCCAGGCACTTCCGCAAAGTTTATGTGTCTCAACGCCGAGGACAATTTGGAAAACACTTTTGCGTGTGCAATCCGGTGAAAGTGCCTGGCGCCTGAGTGAAACGGAAAAGGGGGTGTCATGGCTAAGACGATTCTGGTGGTGGACGATAAGAAGAGTTTGCGGGACCTGGTCAAGGCGTATTTGACCCAGGAGGGGTTTCGGGTGGTGGCGGCGGATAACGGGCGCAGGGCGCTCTTGGTGGCTCGCAATGAAAAGCCAGATCTCATCCTCCTCGACATCATGATGCCTGAAATGGATGGCTACGAGTTCATCCGCATCTATCGAAGAGAAAGAAACACGCCCATCATTCTCCTCACCGCTAAGCTGGAAGAATCAGATAAAGTGGTGGGACTAGAGCTAGGAGCCGATGACTACGTGACCAAGCCGTTTGGGATGCGTGAGCTGGTGGCGCGTATCCGGGCGGTTTTGCGCCGGGCCAGCAAAGAGGCGCCGCCACCCGAGGTGCTACGGGCGGCCGACGTCATCCTCGACAGGAGCAGCCATACGGTGACAGTTGCTGGCCGATCTGTTAGCCTGACCCCTTCGGAATTTGATCTGCTGGCCATACTGATGTCGGTGCCTGAGCGTGTGTTTTCCCGCTCAGAGCTTCTTTTTCAGTTGCAAGGTGTTGCCTTTGAAAGCGTTGAACGCTCCATTGATGTGCACATCCGCAACCTGCGCACCAAGATCGAGCCAGACCCAGGCAACCCACGCTATATCGAGACGGTGTTTGGAGTAGGATATCGTTTCTGCGCTGAGGCCCATCTTTGAGGAATATCCCATGACACGTTCCTTGATTTTCAAATTGATGCTTGCCTTCCTGATCGTGAGCGTCACCGGTGCGGTACTGACCACCCTCTTTGCCCGCTGGGCTACGTTCCGGGAGTTTGACAGTTTGGTGTTGGAGCAGACGCAGAACAACTTCCTGGCAAATGCAACGGCCTATTATCAAACGAACGGATCGTGGCTGGGGGTGAGGGAGTACTTCCACCGATTGGCAGTGGCGCCAGCGCCACAACCCCGACCGGGCCAGCAACAACAGCCGCCACCGCCACAACCAGAGGATAGAAATCGACCGGCACAGCAGCCACGATCCTACGTGTTCGCTGTGGCAGACCAGGATGGCCGCGTCGTACTGCCGGCCGATCCGTATCGCCTCGGCAACTACGTTTCGGCTGACGAACTGGCTCAGGGCGTAGAAATTGAAGTGGACGATCAGGTCGTGGGGACAGCATTGGTCACAGGGGAGCCTCCCCCACTTGCACCCCAGGAAGTGCGATACCTGGGGCGCACGAATCAATCCTCGCTCTACGCAGCGCTGGCGGCCATCTTGATCGCCCTGTTCCTGGGCATTTTCCTGGCCCGCACGTTCACCCGCCCCTTGCGCGAACTGACCACCGCCACCCGAGCCATGGCCAAAGGCGACCTTGAGCAACAAGTACCCGTCCGCTCCCAGGATGAATTGGGGGAATTGGCCGCCTCGTTCAATCGAATGAGCGCGGACCTGGCACGGGCCAACGAGTTGCGTCGCCAAATGACGGCCGATATCGCCCACGACCTGCGAACCCCGCTGAGCGTGATCAAGGGATACACCGAGGGCCTGCGTGACGGTGTGTTGCAGCCCACGCCCGAGACGTTTCAGATCATACACCAGGAAGCCGAGCAGCTAAGCCGCCTGGTCGAGGATCTGCG
>CAYWWC010000396.1:0-3726 GCA_964461615.1 uncultured Anaerolineae bacterium | reverse complement strand
GGCAACTTGCGGACAAGGCGTCGCTTACGGCAGAATCATCCCCAAGAAAACCTAGCCCGCATTTCTCACCGGTCCGGAAGTCAGGGCGGTGAGTACGGCAGATCGGCCGAGTTCGTGGCTTTTTCGGCCGAGAAGAGCCGCTGGCGGACGGTCGGGACATACCCCCCCTTACCCCCACTGCTGCAGAATCGGGTTGTCGGGCAGATCAACAGCGAAGCGGGCAAAAGACACGCCGGCGTATGGCTGCTTGCAGTCGATGGAAGATCCGATGGAACAGCCCCTGCAGCGGATACCCGCTGGCCAGCGAGACCATCACCCGTCGAACCGACACCCGCACCGATGCACCGATCTTCAACAGTTTCAGTCGTATCGTGTCGCACCGGCTGCGGGCCATCGACGTTCCGTCCAGCCCCAGCCGACGAAGGGCGGCCAGCAGCACGTACGCAAGCGACGACAACCATAGGCGAATCTGATTCGAACGCATCCAGTGCGTGCTGGTCCGATCGGCGAACAGGCACAATTGCTGTTCCTTGATCCGATTCTCCATCTCCCCGCGAGCGCAGTACAGATCCTCGTACAACGCCCGGGCATCCCACGTCTCCGGCGACAGCGACGTGACCACGAATCGCGGATTCGACCCCTTCTCCAAATGCTCGGCCTTGCCCACCACACGACGAACGCGGCTCCAACTGTCCCGCGTGCAATAGGAAAAGTCCTTGAAGCAACGAGCCGACTGGCCCGTTCGTGCATGCTCGGCCTCGGTAAAGGCCAATTCCTCCGCAATCTCCGCGACCAGACGCGAGTTCTTGGCCAGCCCCAACACATACTCAACGTCGTGGGATTCGCACCAGGCCATGATTTCTTCACGGGCAAAGCCCGAATCCGCACGAAAGATGATCCGTACTCTCGGCCAGCGATTGCGAATACACGACACCAGATACCCCATCACGTCCACCGTTCCCGCGCTGGCATCGATGTTCGACGGACGCAACTGGGCCGCCAAAAGGTGATCGCCGCAGAAGGCGTACAGCGGAAGGTAACAGTACTCCTTGTAGTACCCGTGGAAGAACCGGCCTTCCTGCCGCCCGTGCAGCGGATCGTCCGTGGCATCCAGGTCGATCACGATCTGCTCCGGTGGCTCGTCGTGACCCTCCAGGAAGACCGACACGAACAACAAGCACATCGCCTCGAAGTCCAAAACGATCTTCTTGTAGCGACTGGCCGACGAGGCGTCCTCGGCCGTCAACTCTAACCGGTTCAACGTGCTCTTGCCCGCCAGCGGACGATCTCGGTCGCGATGGCTCCTACGGGCCTGGCCGGTGGGCTCGTCCTTGCCGACCACAGCGGCCAGCAGAGGATCACGAGACAACTCGTCGTGATCGGTGAGGTCTTCATACCCCAAGGCCAGGGCGAAGACTCGTTGGCGGATCAACTGCTCGACGGTGTGCTCGATGAGATCCGGATCGCGATGATCCACGAAGCACCCCGCCACTCGCCGAAGCAAGTCGATGGCCGCATCGGCCCGGTCCAACAGCAAGGACCCGGCATCGGAAGTGAGGGTGCCGCCCTGGAAGTCCGCTACCACATCTCGCCCGCCCAACCTCTTGAAATGCATCGCATCCTTGCTACACTCTGTCATGACTCGGCCGTCCTTCCTTGGATTCTAAGTTCACGACAAACAAAGAATACCATGGAGTGGCGGCCGATTCACTATACCACCGGTGAGAAATGCGGGCTAGACCGAAGTTCTAGCTGATGATTTGTCATAATCCCTTGGTTTTCAAGGCCGCTACGTCAATTTCGGCCGTACGCGCACTGGGTACAATCCCCGGGATGCCCTACAGACGCACGCCCAGCAGCGACAACGCATGCTCCTGCAAGGGTGTCGGCCGAGTACGTTTCTCGAACGGTTCGGCGCCCGGCAGATTCGGCTGGATACGATTCGTCGTGATCGTGGCCAAGTCGGTCAGCAGCGTCTGGAAGCTGTGAACCGGCTGGTCTTGGTCCGTGCGCTTCCGCGCGGCTTTACGCTCCGCACGCGGCGAGCGCCTCGCCGGCGCCACCGGCGATGTCCGCAACGTCTCGCCGCCGGCCGGATCCTCGTCCTCGAAGAGGATCGGCGCCCACGCCCGTCGCATGTGCCACTCCACGTAGTAGGCCAGCATGCACAGCAGCACGTGGGCGCGAACCCGGTCGGGCAGATGATGATGAATCGGACGCATGTGCAGGTCCACCGTCTTGAGTCGGCGGAAGGCTCGCTCGGCCTTCGAGAGACCCTTGTAGGCCCCAACGAGTTCGGCCGGCTCGAGCGTCCCTTGCGGCAGGCTGCTACGAATCACGTAGAAGCCGTCCAGCGCCGCCTCGGATGCGATCTTCTCCTCGTCCCGCGCGTAGTCGAACGACGTGTCGGTGATCTCGACCTGAAAGTGCTTGCCGACCTTGAAGCGGTCCAGCACCTTGCCCACACGCAACGCGATCTTATCGGCGCCGCGAAGCGGACTGCGGGACCGCTCCACGGCCGCTGCGACCTTCGCCAGTTCCCTCTCCGTCGCGGCAAGAAGCTCCTGTCGCTTGCGACGTCGCTCGTCGGCCAGCAGCGGATTGCGGCAGACCACCAGACGCTCGTTCGGATACAGCGGCGAGCTGATCTCCGCCAGGTCCCGCTCGTCGAACAACGAAGGCTGGAGACTGCCCTCGGCCAGCAGCCTCCGGATCGCCGGCGCGCGAAGCGCCGTGATCCAGTCCAGTCCCGCGATCCCCTGCAAGTCCTCGCGAATCCGCGCATCGGTGATCATCCCCCGGTCGCCCACCAGCACCACACGCCGAAGGCCAAACTGATGGCGGATCTTGCGAACCTGCCCGGCCAGCGTGCTCGGATCGCCGACGTTGCCCTCAAAGACCTCCACGCCCACCGGCCGGCCCTCCACGTCGCACAACAGCCCCACGACGATCTGGAGCTTGCCCTTCTTGCCGTCGCGGCTGTGGCCAAGCTGCGCCAGCGGACAGCTTCGCCCCTCGAAGTACGTGCTCGTCACGTCGTACAGTACCAGCGTCCCGTCACGCAGGTGCCGCTTGCCCAACGTCTCCTCGATGCGTTCCTGGCGGGGCAGAAGCCAGTCCATCGCCGCATAGAGTTCGTGGGCGTCGGCGTCACGGATACCCAGCGTCTGTCCAAGCGATGTGAAGGCCGTCTCGTCCGACAGGCCCCGCGCCGTGGCCAGCTTCGACCGCGGATCAATCACCCGCGCGACGATCATCGCCACCACCCGATCCCGCTGGCGACTGCGACGCGGGGCGATCAACTTCTCCAGGCCGACATTACGTACGGTGCCCAGCGTCGCCGCGACGTGGCCGTGGGGCAGACTGCGGATGACCTCGAAGTCGGGCAGTTCTTCGATGACCTGACCGCCCTGGAGCAGTTGGCCGAACCTTGCAACGATCTGCGGTGGCCAATGCGTCAGGTTGGCCAGGGTTCGTTTGCGGACCTTTCCGGCCTGGCGGAAGGACTCGCGTAGGAGGATGCAGGGGGGCGAGGATCGATTGGGGACGGTTTCGATGTACATGGCCACGATAGTGCCGATATATCATCATAGTGTCAAGCATAAAAGGAGAAAAAAGTTGCTATTTACATGGGTACATCCGTTCGTTGCGAAAAGCCGGCAACTTGCGGACAAGGCGTCGCTTACGGCAGAATCATCCCCAAGAAAACCTAGAACTTCGGTCTAA